>CBINHE010000202.1:0-1634 GCA_966250375.1 uncultured Oxalobacteraceae bacterium | reverse complement strand
GCCGCTTCGTGATTTTGTTGAATGCCAATCGGGTATTGTCGGCCGACGAGATGGATGCGCTGGCAAGAGCCGATGCCGGCGAGCAGATGCCGGTCACTGCGGTGGATACACCCTGACTGCTTTTGTTACATCGCACCTGATTCGCATGCACTATTTTTGAACTCGTCCGCCCTTTCTAAAGGTAGACGGCAAGAGCGTGCAATATCTGCTCCTGCCGTCTACCTTTGCATTGAAGTTCTCATTGGAGCTGCATCATGCATAGTGGAACGCGCCCGATATCTGACCTTCGTGCCGGGCAACGAAACATTTGCCACCGGCATTCTGGCGGTCAAGGAGGTCATCGAGTCCGACAATCTCACCGAGGCACCGATGGTGCCGGCGTACATTCGTACCGAATCGCCGTCGACGTTCGACGTCAGGGTTCCCAGCGATTTCATGGAAGGTATGCGCCGATAGCTATCCCTTCTAACAACGTCCTTCATAGTGCATATAGCAGCAATTAACAATGTAACGGATGTTCCGCAGACCGCAAGGTGCAACCACTACAGAAGCAAATCGCCGCAATTAGTGGCTCTGCGTAACATCCCACCACAACCAAGGAGAGTAAACATGAGTTGGTTTAACAATATGAAAATCGGGACTCGGTTAGGGCTGGGATTTTGTAGCGTTATCCTACTATCGGCTTTGCTGGCGCTTATCGCAATAAACGGCCTTTCTTCGATGAATTCGTCTTGGCAGAATTTCGAATCAGTAACGTTGGCTCGAAAAAATACCGTATTAAACGGCAACACAGCTCTGGGGGACGGTATTCATCATTTCAAGAACTTCATTCTCCGGGGTGGTGACTACGATAAAAAGTTTGCGGCCGATATGGACGCAATTGACAAGGCAGCTAACAAATATCGTGACGCAGGAAGCCTGACACAGGAAGAACAGGACTTGCTCGGTGAAATACTTGCGGGTACCAAAAGCTATCGCGATGCCATGGTGCAGCTCGTATCGCTCAAAAATGGCGGGACCTCCATCACCGATATGGACAAGGCAATCAATGGGGCGGACAAACAGATTTCCACCGCGTTTGACAAACTACTGGCGCTGAATGAGAAAGAGACCAAAGTCAAGTCAGCAGAGTTTTCCTCCATACTGGACACGACCAAACATTGGATCATGTCGTTCAGCGTGCTCATTGTGTTGCTGGGCGGTGCGGTTGCAGCGGGAATCATCCGCAGTCTGCTCAAGCAATTGGGCGGCGAACCAGCCTACGCTGCCGCCATCGCCCGTGAGGTGGCGGATGGCCAGCTTACAGCAGACATCAAGACCAAGCCAGGCGACAACTCCAGCCTGCTTTACGCGATAAAGACGATGGTCGCGAAACTGTCGCAAGTGGTATCGGAAGTCAACAGCAGCGCCGAAGCATTGGCCGGCGCCTCCGAAGAAGTCAGCGCCACCGCCCAATCGCTGTCGCAGGCATCGAGCGAACAGGCCGCCGGCGTCGAGGAAACCAGCGCCTCGATCGAACAGATGGCGGCATCGATTTCGCAAAACACCGAAAACGCGAAAGCCACCGATGGCATCGCCGGCAAGGCCGCGCACGAAGCCACCGAAGGCGGCGAAGCGGTCAAGGCCACGGTCGC
>CBINHE010000201.1:0-1730 GCA_966250375.1 uncultured Oxalobacteraceae bacterium | reverse complement strand
AAGGTGAAGTTGATCTGGTAGGTATCGCCCGCCTCAATATATGCGTGGATGCGGTCGATCGCTTCGGTGAATCCCGTTTCAGTCACACTGTTGCGCACACGGGCGATGCCGGCGCTGCGCTGGCTCGCATTGCCACTGGCTTTCTGCATCAAGCGCTCGCGTTCATCGAGCCACAACGCGACCTGTTCCGCCGATAGCTGGTCACAGCGTTCGAACAGCAAGACCTGGGTCAAGGCCGGGTTGTTTTCACGCGGCGCGATGCGCTGCATTTCGGCACCCAGTTCATAGCTGAATAAACCGACCGCATGCAATCCTTGCCCCAATGCCTGCTGCATCTGCTCCAGCATTGCGGGCAGCTCTGCTGCGCGCCGGCAAGAGAGCATGCCGACATGGCGGGTGTAGAGACGCGATTGCGGATCGGACGGGTTGGCGCCATGGTCGTCGAGCAGCGCGAAGCAGTCGGTCTTGGCCGCAGGAGTAAGGATAGGTTCAGGAAAAGACATATGGACTGAGGAAATGCGGATGCAAAGTAAGTGGTAGTGCAGGTCTGCGTGCCTGGCCGCCGACGCAGGCACGGAGGCGGCACTACACTACTATACGTTTAATGCTAACTCCCGCGCTTCGATAAATAAATACCCCACAACAATAATGCGCCGCCTGCCATTTGCAGCGGCCCGATCGCTTCGTGAAACAGTATCCACGTGCAATCGTTGCGGTCAGCGGCTGGATCAGCAGGCTGCCCGACGACAGCGATGTCGGCAAATGGGCGGACGCATATGCGATCATGGCCTGCCATGTTTGGGGGTGGTTTGAATGAGGATTGGCGCAGTACAAATAATCGAGCAGCCTGGATGAGGTGCAACGCAATCCGGGCTACAGTGCGTTATCCACACCTGTCTTCATGCGCGCCTTGAATCTCGACCCGGCCTTCTCTACAC
Organism: uncultured Oxalobacteraceae bacterium; assembly: GCA_966250375.1. Lineage (GTDB taxonomy): Bacteria > Pseudomonadota > Gammaproteobacteria > Burkholderiales > Burkholderiaceae_D > CAMLDH01. The sequence goes on along the minus strand of CBINHE010000201.1, from coordinate 792 downwards.
CAGCATGAACGCAATTTGCGCCTGCGCGCTATCCGACGGATTTTGCTTGAAGCCGGTCTTCGCATAACGGTGCCAGCGGCCCAGCACCAGACTGGTAATCATGTTGGCACGGGTGGCGACTTCCGCCTCATTGGCATGACCTTGCGACACGGCTGTGCGCAGCGCTTGCTTGAGGGCCAGCTCGACGCGCTCGACAAACTGGTTCATGCGCGCTTGCAGGCGATCGTCCTCGTTGACCAAGGCATCACCGATCATCACCCGCGTCATGCCGGGATTGCGCTCGGCGAAATTGAGCAGCATGCCGGTAATCGCCTGCACTTGCAGCAAACCGTCCTCCTGCTGTTCGGTGATCTGGTTGATCAGGCCGAACACCGTCGATTCAATGAAATCGATCAGCCCCTCGAACATTTGCGCCTTGCTCGCGAAATGCCGGTAAAGCGCGGCTTCGGATACCTCCAGCTTGCCCGCCAGCGCCGCGGTCGTGATTTTTTCTCCCTTGGGCTGCTCCAGCATCGAGGCCAAGGTCTGGAGGATTTGGAGTTTGCGCTCGCCTGTTTTTGTGGTTGCCATGATGTCCTGATAGTCGGAAATGGAACGCTTTTATTTTGTTATGGTAGAGACAATGTTCTTCTTTTTTATCGTATTGAGCACAGCATCTTGCCGGCCATGCAATTCCACGCACGGCGGCGCCTCGCACACTCACCATTGAGCCTTGGTAGTCATGCAAAAGAACGGTGAATTTGTAGGAGCGGGGCGTGCCCGCGATAGCTTGCATGTGCCACAACGCCGATA
>CBINHE010000200.1:0-1901 GCA_966250375.1 uncultured Oxalobacteraceae bacterium | reverse complement strand
TTACCTGAGCAAGTTACTTGGGCTGCCGAGCTGAGGCTTCATGCGATTGCCCTGATAGCATAGGGATTCGGTGCAGATGTTGCTCAATAACCGTAGCTGTAAATGGTCGACCGCTGGCTGCCAAGGATTTTCGCTTGAAAACGTCGCGATGAAATTGATGGCGCGCGCCGCGTGCGAATCGATTTTTCGGCATCATGCGTTCAGGTCGGACGTGCGTTTCGCCACGTTGGAAACCAGGTTGACGGTCGCGTTGAATAGTGGATGACCTAGCGATGCGAATGCATCGCAAATGGTAAGGTGATTGGCATCAGGTAGCGCAATGTCGCCGGCGTGGGCCGATTTCCATGTGTCGCCGATTAGCGCATTCTGCCGTTTGAATTCCGCCGATTCCAAGCCACCGACCGCCGTGATGAACGGCGTGCAATGTGCCTGTGGCATGAGTGCTGGCGAAAGCGCATCGACATGCTCGGACTCCAGCTTCAGATCGACATTGATGAAATCAGCGTGCCGAACAGGGGCAAGGTCATAGATACCGGATAGCAGAACACCCGCCTTGACTAAATCGTGCGGCAAGTCCGCCGCGTAAGTCGGCCACATTGCGGCCAGCATCATTGCCGCCAAATGCCCGCCTGCTGAATGTCCGGCGACGACGATACGGTCGCGATCGAAATCATATCGTTCTGCGTGACGATACAGCCATGCCAACGCACGCAACTGTTGCAGCGTGATTTCCTCAATTGACGCAGTTGGCGCCAACGAGTAATTGAGTAGCGCGATATTGATGCCGGCGCGGGTGTAGGCGGGCGTGATGAATGAAAAATCGGACTTGTCGAGCGAGCGCCACGAACCGCCATGGATAAAAACCAGCAGCGGAGAACCGGCCCGACTCGTGGGGAAAAAATCAAGGCGCTCGCCTTCGGATTCGCCATATGCCAGATCGAACAGACCCATTGTGGTGCGGCGTACATGCACGGACTCTTGCACCCAGCGCGTGTAGATGCGCGGATGATCTGGAATCATTGCGCGTGCGTTGTATTGTTGATTGTAATAATCGGGAGGCAGGGCACTGGTATTTTGCATGGTGGCGGTCGTGATCAATGGCGATGGTGGAGAATGAATTCAATCGATAGTGTAGTGCCATTAGAGCCGAATGTCGCACCTGCGCACCTGCGCGCCGGGGGGGCATTGGTTGGCGCAAGGTGACGGGCCTTGCTCGCTATCCTGGCACGTACGCCGAGATGGTAGCGAGTTTATTTTCGTTTGGCGCGCGCCGCATCCAGTTGTTTGCACAACATTTCAGTGCCATCCAATATGCGCGGCCCGGAACGTGTCAGTAAATCCGAGTTGATCGACAATAGGTTACCGCGCATGACTGCGGTTAATTTCGGAAAGCGCCGCCAGATCGACAGAGAATCTCCGGTTGCACTGCCGCCTGAGATGATCACTTCGGGATCCGCTTGCAGGACTGCTTCAATGCTGACGGTCGGCGCCAGTTGCGGCAATCTTCCGAAGATGTTCCGGCCGCCGCACAAGTGGATCGCCGCCGATGCCATGTGCGTATCATTCAAGGTCATCAACGGTTCGCGCCAGATTTGATAGAACACGCTAACAGGTGGACGCTGTTGATACGTGTCGGTGATCCTCTTCAGACGGGCGCGGAAATTCTCTGCGGCGGCATGGCCAATGGCATCCGTGCCGGTCAGATGCGCCAGACGCTCCAGCGAAGAAGCGATGGCCTCAAAGTCATCCGGCTGGCTTTCAAATATCGGAATCCCAAGCTTCTGCAACTGGGCGATTTGCGCGGCGGAATTTCCGCTGCTCCAGACGAGGATCAGATCGGGCTTGAGTCATAGGGTTACACACAATTTAGAAACATTTTACAAAAGGGACTTGTAAACTTT
>CBINHE010000199.1:0-2097 GCA_966250375.1 uncultured Oxalobacteraceae bacterium | reverse complement strand
ATTTCTTTGCCTTGCCTAAAAAATAGGCCGGTAAATTTTTTGAAAAACAGGGGTTTCCGTTTAGCCACTAATTAAGCGTATCCAAGGCCATTCCAATCCGGCTCCCAAGCGCTGGAGCGCTTGATTTTCTCCTGAACGCCTCCTGAATAATATAATGGGGGTTCTTTCGATTTTATCCGAGTCAATAGGCAACATGTTTGCCAAGACACCTTGATAGTCGAGTTGACCCAGTCGAACTGATCAAGCCGATTTTCGATATAGCGCAAGCCCTTACAGAGGCTTCGCTGTTAGGCCGGTGGATGGCATTCCCATGAAAGGGGCGAACGCTTGAAGGACTACCTTGGCGCGATTGGTTTTTAAAAGTAGTAGTACTCGGGGTGCACCGCCGGCGTTATCACTCTTTCTGCCGTGAGCAATGACGCCAGAGCGACTAGCCCATTTCGGCGGCAAGCCGCCAGGCACGCGCGCTGCAAACATGACCCAGCCCAATACGTCGTGAAGCGGGGCTTTACTCGCACGATTGCCTTGCCATTGAAAGAAAGCCAAACCATCCGATCACGGCTATCGGCTGTCGCCGCCACCCACGATCAGCGCTTGCCTATCGCATATCGATTCGCCGCACGGCTCAACGACGCAGCGCACCAGCTGCGCAAAGCCTCTTGTATTCGCACAGCAGTTAGCTACGTCGGCTGATCCGCCCCACCGGGTCGCCAAAAAAATCGAAAATTGAGATGGGGGGGGGGATTACTGAATATTTACCGGGAAAATCGATTAAATCTACGCCTCCTTAAATGGCGCCCAGCCCCGCCTTTTAAGCTGGCTTTTGCCAGAAAATCCCTTATAATTGAAAAGCTTACAAACTTCGGCGGCAGGTGTCTTCTTGCCGCCGTTTTCATTTATGGCCATCAAACACTTCCTGCAATTTTCTGACTTGACGCTTGACGAGTTCGAATATGTGATCGAACGCTCGCGCATCATCAAGCGCAAGTTCAAGAATTACGAGCCATACCACCCGCTGCTCGACCGCACGCTGGTCATGGTGTTCGAGAAAAACTCGACACGCACTCGCTTGTCGTTCGAAGGCGGCATGCATCAGCTCGGCGGCACGGCAATCTACCTGAACACGCGCGACAGCCAACTGGGGCGCGGCGAGCCGGTCGAAGACGCAGCGCAAGTGATGTCGCGCATGTGCGACATCATCATGATCCGCACCTTCGGCCAGGACATCATCGATCGCTTCGCCGCCAATTCTCGCGTACCGGTTATCAATGGCTTGACCAATGAACATCATCCGTGCCAGGTGTTGGCCGACGTGTTCACCTATATCGAGCATCGCGGCTCCATCACGGGCAAGACCGTCGCGTGGATCGGTGATGCCAACAACATGCTGCATTCATGGCTGCAAGCCGCACAAGTGTTCGGCTTCTATGTCAATGTATCGACACCCAAGGGTTACGATATTGATCCGAAATTGGTCGCCGCGGACAACACGCGCTACACCGTATTTGCAAATCCATTCGATGCCTGTGCCGGCGCCGATCTGGTGACGACTGACGTCTGGACCAGCATGGGCTACGAAGAAGAAAACGCGGCGCGCCTGAAGGCGTTTGACGGCTGGATCGTCGATCGCGCAAAAATGCAGCGTGCCAACCCGGATGCATTGTTCATGCACTGTCTGCCAGCACATCGCGGCGAAGAAGTGGCGGCGGAAGTTATCGATGGCCCGCAATCGGTGGTATGGGACGAAGCGGAAAATCGCCTTCATGTACAAAAGGCGCTGCTCGAATATCTAGTGCTGGGCCGTCTCCAAAAATGATTATTTTATTTTTGATTTGAAAGAAAAGGGAACATGAGCGATATCAATAAAGTCGTCCTCGCCTACTCCGGCGGCCTCGATACTTCCGTAATCCTGAAGTGGCTGCAAGACAATTACCAATGTGAAATCGTGACCTTCACTGCCGACCTTGGCCAAGGTGAAGAGCTAGAACCGGCGCGCCAAAAAGCGCTCAAGTTTGGCATCAAGCCGGAAAACATTTTCATCGACGACGTGCGCGAAGAATTCGTGCGCGACTTCGTGTTCCCGATGTTCCGCGCCAA
>CBINHE010000198.1:0-2112 GCA_966250375.1 uncultured Oxalobacteraceae bacterium | reverse complement strand
AAACGTTGCTCTTCAGAACAACATCGGCAGAGAATTCATAGCGCGATTGCCCTGCTATGGAGTGCACACTCAATCCAGTTTTCTCCGGTTTTTTTGAGGATCTCGATCAGTTTGGCTGGTCATGCATCAGCATGAGCCAAGTTACAGAAAAAGAAGAGCGCTCCGCATGTCTTTAATCGTCGAATACTTTTCGAAATGGGAGAAAAGCAGGACAATAGTGTCATCCTAAAAACCACCATCGGCGCTACGCAAGCACGTGTGGCAAGGATGGTAACCATTTTGAATATGCCAATCAAAATCAGCCAACAATTCGACGCTGGCGCCGTTGAAGTGTTGCGCGCAGATACCCCGCAAGCAATCGACCTCAATATCCGTAAAGATTCTCACGCCGACATTTCCCAATGGTTTTATTTCCGGCTGCAGGGCGCGCGCGGCGAACAGTGCATCATGCGTTTTCTGAATGCTGGTCAGGCGACTTATCCGGCTGGTTGGGAAGACTACCAGGCGGTTGCTAGCTACGACCGCGTTAACTGGTTCCGTGTCCCGACCAGTTATGACGGACAGGTAATGACAGTGACCCATACGCCGGAGCGAGACAGCATTTATTATGCCTATTTCGAGCCGTATTCATGGGAACGGCATCTGAATCTGTTGGGGCGCGCGGATGCATGTTCGCACGCGCATATCATTGACCTAGGTAACACGGTTGACGGACGCGATCTGAATGCCGTGGTTGTCGGTGATCCAGCTGCAGCCAAAAAGATCTGGGTGATCGCACGTCAGCATCCGGGCGAGTCGATGGCGGAGTGGTTCGCCGAAGGCATGCTGGATGCGTTGCTTGATCCTGCCAACGAAACCGCGCAGCGGCTTTTGGAGCATGCGGTGTTCTATATTGTTCCGAACATGAATCCGGACGGCTCGGTGCGCGGCAACTTGCGCACCAATGCAGCCGGCGCTAACCTGAATCGCGAGTGGATGACCCCGTCGCTTGAAACCAGCCCCGAAGTTTTTGTTGTAAAGAACAAGATGCATGCAGTCGGGTGCGATTTGTTCATCGACGCGCATGGCGACGAGAGCTTGCCCTATGTATTCATCGCCGGTAATGAAATGCTGGAAGATTTCAGCCCGGAGCAAGCAAGCGATCAAGAGACTTTTTTGAAAAATTTCAAAAAAGCGAGTTCAGATTTCCAGATCGAGCATGGCTATCCAGCCAATAAATACAACAAAGACATGCTGACCTTGGCATCCAAATACGTCGGCCATACATTCAAATGTATTTCGCTGACGTTGGAGATGCCATTCAAAGACAATGCGAATCTGCCCGATCCCCAAGTGGGCTGGAATGGCGCGCGCAGCGCAAAAGTGGGGCAGGCGATATTGCAGCCGATATTACAATCGCTGGAGGCTGCGCCATGAGCATTGAAATCGAGCGGAAATTTCTGACAGTAGACGATCGCTGGCGGGCGTTGGCAGATGGAGTATCGATTCAACAGGGGTACTTGTCCTCGCATGCCGATCGCATTGTGCGAGTCCGTATCGAAGGGTCATCGGCAATGCTGACGATAAAGGGCCGTACGGTCGGCACTGCGCGTGGCGAATGGGAATACCCGATTTCAATGGACGATGCGGCAAAATTTCTCAACGAGCTTTGTGAAAAGCCGATCATCGAAAAGAAACGTTATCGGATCCCGTATCAAGGCATGGTGTGGGAAGTCGATGAATTTCTGGGCGAAAATACTGGGTTGGTGGTGGCGGAAATCGAGCTTTCAGCGGAAGACCAGCAATTTGCAAAGCCTGATTGGATTGGGGTAGAAGTTACGCATGACAGTCGCTATTTCAACGCGAACTTGCTGCACCATCCTTATATGCATTGGTAGAACTCATACCAATTTGGGATCGTAACGTGACATGACATCGCGTCTTATTGATTCAGGCTGTTTCGGTGTTCCAGTGGAACACCCTCCTTGCTGGCGCCGCCAGCTACACGGCGCTACGGGTGCCTTGCCAGACGAAAAAAGCCATCGATCTTTTTGTCATGTTATGGCTCCAGATTGGTATTATTCTAATTCGCAATAGAAAGTGCCATAATAATACCCGCAGAAATGGAGGCGT
>CBINHE010000197.1:0-2284 GCA_966250375.1 uncultured Oxalobacteraceae bacterium | reverse complement strand
TCATTGCCGCACATCGGTTTGGCATATATTCGGTACCCTTTATAGTCGATTTCCGGATTGGTCATGGTAGTTACTGAAGAATAGTGTGAATAGATGTTGAAAGACAGGCTGCGGGATATCGCGCCGCGCTAGAGCGGATTGCAAATCACTGTAGTAGGGTGCGCCCCGCGCACCGATACCGTCGCAAGAGCACTGGTGCGTGGGACGCACCCTACCTTACATCGGAGCGCAAACCGCTCTAGGTAAAGTGCAAGATATGGACCTATATGGACAGCATTGAAGTTGCCAAGATGGGCGAGCCCGTCTTGGCGCCGGAAAAGGTGTCAAAACGCAAGTTGGTGAAATGGCTCATCGCTTTACTGATTTTGGGTATCGCCGGCATCATCGGCTATCGCTATTGGCGGCATGAGCAGTTGTATGCAAGCACCGACGACGCTTACCTGAACGCCCATACCATCGAAGTCGCCGCCCAAGTGTTCGGGCCGGTGGTTCGCGTCTACGTGCGCGACAATCAATTGGTGCACACCGGCGATCCGCTGTTCGACATCGATCCTGCTCCTTATCAATTGGCGCTGGCAAAAGCGCAGGCGCAATTGCAACTGGCCGAGCAAGCCGTTTCCCAGCAAACGGCGGCGGTTGCGACGGCACAAGCGCAAGTAGCGCAGCGGCAGGCGGAACTGCAAAACGCGCAATCCAACTATGCGCGCACCCGACAGTTGGTGGCGCAACGTTTCCTGTCGTCGCAAGCAGGGGAAGCCGCGCGCACTCAAGCGGAAACCGCGGTCGCCGCATTGAAGGCCGCCCAGGCGAGTCTGGAGCAGGCACGCAGCGCCTTGGGCGACACCGGCGACAAGAACGCGAGCGTGCAGGCGGCACAGGTGGCGGTCAAGCAGGCGCTCCTCGATCTTCAGCGCACCCATGTGATTGCGCCCGCGCAGGGAAACATCGCCAACTTGGGCTTGCGACCAGGCGATACGGTACAGCCCGGTATACCGCTGTTCGTCATTATCGGTAATCAGGAGTACTGGGTCGATGCAAATTTCAAGGAAACCGAACTGCAACACATCCGTTCCGGCTTGCCGGCGACCGTTTATGTAGACATGTACCCGGACCATCCGTTCCATGGTGTGGTCGAAAGCATCAGCGGCGGCAGTGGTACCGCTTTTTCGCTGTTGCCGCCGCAGAATGCAACGGGCAACTGGGTCAAGGTGACACAACGCGTACCCGTCAGGGTTCGGCTGACCAATCCCGACCAAGGCTATCCGCTACGCATCGGCACCACCGCGACGGTCGAAGTGCGAGTTGCCGAATCTTAGAGGGAGTCTCATGTATCGCAAAATCCTGCTTTGCTACGATGGCTCGGAAGAAGGCCGCAACGCCTTGAATGAAGGCGCGGAGACTGCCTTGTGCATGCACGCCGATACACATCTGCTGGCGATCATACGGAACATGTCCGGCGCGAATGTTCCTGAAAGTTTCAGCGAAACATTCTTCGACAACCAGCAGCAGGCCGCCATGCGCATTCTCCGGGAAGGCGTCGAATGGCTTCAGACCAGAGGCTTGAGCGCGCAGGGGCACCTCGTCTTCGGCAATCCGATCGAGCACATCGTGCAATGCGCCCGCAAGCTGGACGTTGACCTGATTGTGGTGGGCCACCGCCAACGCAGCCGATTGGCACGCTGGTGGAGCGACTCGGAAGACGCTACCCTGCTGGAACAAGCGCCGTGCAGCATCCTGGTCGCGGTTGCATGCGCAGGAACATCGAAAGCCCATGGCACAGGCGGCTGACAAGACCAGGCTGCTGATCACGCTGGCGGTCATGTCGTCGACGTTGATGCAGGTGCTCGACACGACGATCGTCAACGTCGCGCTGCCGCACATGCAGGGAGAGCTCGGCGCGAGTTCCGACCAGATCAGCTGGGTGCTGACCAGTTACCTGGTGGCGTCGGCGATCTTCATGCCGCTGACCGGCTATTTTTCGGACAGGCTCGGCCGCAAACACTATTTACTGGTCAGCATCGGCGGCTTCATGGTCGCCTCGGCGCTGTGCGGCATCTCGACGAACATTGGCGAAATCGTCCTGTTCCGAATGCTGCAAGGCGCTTTCGGCGCGGCGCTGGTGCCGCTGTCGCAAGCCATCATGAGCGATGCCTACCCGCCCGAGCAGCGCGGCCACGCGATGGCGATCTGGGGCGTGGGCATCATGGTCGGGCCGGTGCTCGGGCCGACTCTAGGCCATAGGGTTACACACAATTTAGAAACATTTTACAAAAGGGACTTGTAA
>CBINHE010000196.1:0-2414 GCA_966250375.1 uncultured Oxalobacteraceae bacterium | reverse complement strand
TCCAGCGGCTAGGTGCGCACATGATCCCGCAGGCGGTCCGGGACTTGAACGCGAGACTCAAGCGCATTCAGACCCTGCTGTACTCGGGCGAATGGCATACGGTGCAGATTGGGACGCGGAATGTCACGCGTGAAGCCGAAGCGCGTTTGGTGGAGGAGGGCTCGCCTCATGTCAAACCCAAAGGAAAAGGGTGGCCGCAGAATAAGTACGAGGATTACAAGCATGTGGAGGGGTGGCCGGATTTGCGGAAGCGTGCCTATCGTGACAAAGAAGGGAAATGGCATGCCGAGAGCATTGAGGCATTTTCCGGTCCGCTAATCGCCAGAACGGTCAAGGGGCCGAAGACGGTCTATCGGGTGCTCAAGCCCACGCGTAACGGGAAGGCTTCCCCGTGGTGGATGGAAAACATGCCGGCAAACGGGCAGGAGTGGCGCGAGGGGCTGGCGGTGCTGGACAACTTCAACATCAACAATTTTTTCATCAAATACGACATCCCCGCCGAGGCCGAATTGCGGGTGTGGGAGGGGCATGCGGCGGAGCAGGTCAACATCGAGACCGGGCAATATTTACTGGGCGGCTCGAACCAGTTGTTTATCGAATGGCCGAAGGAAATGGCCGACGCCATCGGCAAACTGTCCGCGTTCTCGACGACGTGGGGAAAGACGACCAAGCGTTATGGTTACGAATCCGCAACCGATGCGAAGAACGTCGCGCGGGTCGAGGAATTGGGCAAAGCGGAATATGCCTCGAAGAGGCCACTTGTGAAGGAAGATCAATCATGATGACAGATGACGAACGCCGGAAAGTATTCTGGCTATTGAAAAAATACAGTTCCTATACCGCATGGAAAGCGTTGGGGGATGCCTATGCCAACTTTATAAGAGCATGGGAACGCGCCATCAAGCTGGAAGACCAAAATGAGGTTACCGAGTTCGAGACCGAAGCGTTGAAAAGTTTTTGGAACGCGCAAATTGAGTTTGAAAAAGGTTTGCCTAAATTGAGACGAGGTGAGCGAAGAATATTTCGGCACGTTGCAAATTGGCGGAGTTACAACGCCATTCACTACGCCAGAAGACTTATGGACCCGGTTGAATACGTGCATGATTGGATGAAGGCCGAAAAGGAAAATGCGATTGCAGCGGAAAAAGAAATTGAGGAAAGATGGAATGTCTATACTGTTACAGAGCATGAAAACAAGGAAACGCCCGCGACATATCGTGAGAAAGATGCGCTTGATGAAGACTGGCATCGCTGTTCCTTCCCATCCGATTTACCCGAAGTTCCGCCCTCAACCCATCAAACCGTTGAATCCGGCGAGACAGTCCCCATCGACGGCATCTGGGAACCGGAATGGGCAATGCCGGGCAGCAGCAGCGGCTTTCTGGCCCGCCTCACCAATCCGGCGGCTTCGGAAACAGGTCGTTTGGAAAAAGGTTGCATGAACTACCTGCTGGCCGACACGATGGCGCCACCTTATCAAGACAGCCTCGAAAGCAAAGCCATTCCGGTACGCTGGCGCTTGATCTGGGAAGACACCCGCTACCGCGACGGCACGATCCCCGAAGAAGAGGCGCAATACTGCGCTCCGCCCGCGCCCGTGCCGTCTGCGCCGCCGGACGGCAAGCTGCGCGCCCAGCCCGGCGAAGTCGTCCCCAAGACCGGCGACTGGTGGAGTCCCGCATTCCAAGGCGCGAATCAGGTGCGGCACTTCGAGCAGGGCGAACGCTTCCCCGCGATCGAGACAACGAATTACGGCGTGGTGATCTGGTATTACGACCCGGATCGGCAATCGAAGCGGTAACGCCCACCGTGCCGGTGCGTCGCTACGTATTGGTAGCGGCGCACCACCATCGCCCGCATGATCGATGACGATGCGGTACCGGGCTAGACAGCGGTCAGCGGGCACCAGACACATCTGAAAGAAGCCGTCGAAAACCTGGAGCGCGGCACGAACACCGACAAGGAAGGCAAAAGCGGCAACGGCAAACAGCCGGGTGGGCAAGGCATCGTCGCCATCACCGCGCCGGACGGCATCGCGATGACTGCCCCCGGCAGCATGACGATGGCGACAGGCGCGAACCAGGATCAAGTCGCACTCAGAGACACGAACCAGACCACAGGCCGGCGCTGGATCCACAACGCCACCGAATCGATCAGCCTGTTCGTATCGGGGACCAAGGCAAAGATCAAGGACACCCTCAAACTAATAGCGGCCAAGGGCAATTTGCAAGTGCAAGCGCAGGACGGCGAAATCGCCGCGACCGCGCAAAAGGATTTCACGATCACCAGCGTCAACGGCAAGGTCGTCATCCAGGCGCCGAAAGAAATCTTGCTGGCGGCGGGCGGCGGCTATATCCGCATCGGGAAGGATATCGAAATCCACAATCCGGGCAAGCAGTCGCAAAAGGCGGCGG
>CBINHE010000195.1:0-2527 GCA_966250375.1 uncultured Oxalobacteraceae bacterium | reverse complement strand
CGTAGTCATTGCCTGACGGCTTTTGCCTGTCAAAGCGAAAGAGTACCTTACTTTTAATGCCGGGCGACAACATAAAGAAAGGAAACAAAGAGGAGCCGGCTTAAAAGAGCCTCGCATGTTGCGTGGCATTGCCAATACCCTCTGGCCAAGAGCGGATTTCCCTCGAAAGCAAGAGGTGGGACGGGTTTCTTTGGGATTGCAGTGTCAGGAAGGAGCATTCCCTTGCAAGGGAATGCCGTTATGGCAGGCACGGCGCAGTGCGCCGCGAATTCCCTGCATCACCACGAGGAGCGACGTGTGACGAGTTATGAATTACACAACGAGGAGCAGCAACGCAATGCGCCCCAAAGAGACTTGGGGCACCTCTGCATTCAGGAAAAATCCGCGCTATTCCCGCAGCAACCGCGTCACCGCATCCAGAACAACATTGAACGGCAAGCCCGCCAGCGCCCCAAATGAATCATGCTGTTTCATTTTCCCGCGCGACGTCGCCGGACTGGGCAGGCCGCATAGAAAACGCGCGATCTGCCGCGCTTGACGCAGTGCCGGATGATCCTCGGCCACGACTGCCCGCACCTCGGCCACGTCAACATCGCGAAGTTCGCCGACGCGCGCCTCGATCGGCCGCAGCGTCTGGGCCGGATCGACACAACGCCCGCACACGCCGCAAGACTGCTCGTCACGCTCGCCGAAATAGTCGAGCAGTTGACCGGCGAAACATTGACGACTATTGACATAGTGAATCACCTGATCGATGCGCTCGATATCGCGCCGCTCGCGCGTTTCAAACAACATCACCAGTTTGTCGAGCACCGCATCGATATCGGGCTGCACGCGTTTCTGGTAGCCCTGACGCAGGCCGCTGGCCTGCAGCTCGATCAATCCCTGTTCTTCCAGATAACCCAAGGCCCGCGTCATCCGGTCTCGCGCTTGGCCGGTAGCTTGCTCTACTTGCGCGCAATCCAGAGTCAGCCATTTGCTGCCTTGTTTTCCGACGCGGAAAACCTGCTGGAGGAACTGCCCGCGTTCGCCGTCGAAGCGCGCGTATATGGCGTCGGCCGATTCGATAAAGCCGACTTTGTATTCGGAATAAAACGGCGTAGTGGCCGCGATGATGCCGTCCAGTTCGAGGTAAGTCAGCGCCGTATTGATCACCAGCGGGCGAATGTCGAAGCGATGCGACAAATCGTAAGTGGATACGTCGAAGACGTCTTCATTGTGCAATAGCACATCGAGAAATGCGCGCAGGCTTTCTCTCGACGGGGTGTCGCCATAGACGAAGTTGGTGAGCGTCATGCGATCATCGGCGCAGGCCAGCAGTTCGCAATGCGAGACATTGCCATCGCGTCCGGCGCGGCCGATTTCCTGCACGTAGTTTTCGATCGATTTCGGCAGATTGAAATGATAGACGGCACGGATGTCGGTTTTATCGATCCCCATTCCAAACGCGATGGTGGCCGCCACGATGTCGATTGCGCCGGACATGAAGGCGTCCTGCACCGCGACGCGCTGTTCGTCGCCCATGCCCGCGTGATAAAAGGCGGCACGATGGCCACTGGCGCTCAAGGCTTCCGCTACCCGCTCGGCGGTCTCTTGCAGCGTGACATAGACGATGGTGGATGCGCTTTGGGGCTGGCTCTCGATGCGTTGCAATAGCAGCGGCAAGCGTTCCTTGTGCGTACAGGGGGTCACCCGGATATGCAGGTTGGGACGGCGAAAACTGGTTTGAACATGATCATGTTGTTCGATCTCGAATTGCCTGCAAATATCGGCGGCGACGGAAGGCGTGGCGGTCGCCGTCAGCGCCAGAACCCGTTCCACGCGTAGCGTTCTGGCCAGGTCTGCCAGCTTCAGGTAATCGGGCCGGAAGTTGTGTCCCCACTCCGAAATGCAGTGCGCCTCATCGATCGCCATCAGGCCGATGCGGATGCGTTTGAGGCGCTGCACGAAGCGCTCGTTTTTAAGGCGCTCCGGGGAGACATACAACAGCTTGACGTCACCGCTTTCCATCGACTGGTAAATACGCTTCACCTCTTCGGCGGACAGAGAGGAATCCAGCCGCGCAGCCGGAATCTTCAACCGTACAAGGGCATCCACTTGATCCTTCATCAAAGCAATCAGCGGCGACACCACCAAGGTCAGACCATCCAGCAGCAAGGCCGGCAATTGATAGCACAGGCTCTTGCCGCCGCCGGTGGGGAAAATCGCGAGCGCGGAGCGTCCAGCGAGCAAGGCATCGATAACGGCTTCCTGTCCCGGCCGAAATGCATCGAGCTTGAATCTGTCGTTCAGCATCCGGATTGGCAACATGGGATTACTTGATGGCGTGCTCATACGTTTTTTGTTTCTCCGCAATTCGATGCATTTTCATAAAACACGATCCTGACACACTCCCGTTGCCAAATACCACGTTCGCCACGACGCAAGCATGTCGCGGAGCGCTACTCTTGATCAGACAGCGATTTGGAAAAGTGGGCGGTTTCAAATACCAAGTGCAACACTGGGTTAATGAACAGTATCGGTCGAC
>CBINHE010000194.1:0-2532 GCA_966250375.1 uncultured Oxalobacteraceae bacterium | reverse complement strand
TTGCCGACGTGCTGTCATTTAAATCGAAAATCCTGAGTCCGACAGACTCCTAGGGTAATCGCCTTGTCGAAAGGATTGGAGAGCGCGTCGGGCGAGCTGATGGTGCCATTCAATGCGGTAAAGACGTATTGCCCCATGATTGTCAAACCGGCGCTGGTGCCGCCAATGGGAATGTTCTTGCTTGCCAATTCCTGGATGGCTGCCTGTACCGGTGTATTTTGCCAGTTGTTGATATAGTCGCTCTGGTCGCCGCCGGCGATAAATAGCGCTTCCGCCCCTTTAATGCGAGCGATAACGAAAGAGGCATTGGCCGCATCCCGGCTGGGGATAACAATTGTCTCGACCGACGCTACGCCGCCCATCGCATGAATATAGGAATTGTAGGCATCGGCGCCGCTAGCCCGCAGCACCACAAAATTGCCTCCGCCGGACTTCTTGATCATCCATTGAAAAGCGTCATCCACATCCGGCCCGCCGCCCATCAGCACTAGTGAAGGCTTGGCCGGATGGGGAAGCACGACATCCGTCGCATTGCCGACGACATAGTATTGGTATGCCTTGGCAGCAATGGCCGGCTGTGCCCCGCCGAACGCAATGACAAAGACAAGGATTGCCGAGAAACTTGCCGAGAAACGGGACAAGACGTGTCGAAAACCGATTGGCGTTCTCATCGCAATCCTCTGGCAGTGATAAGCGTGAATATATTGTGCAGGCTCTCCAGAGGCGGATCTTGATTTTTGTCGCTCCTGCTGGCTATCGCTTCAGTGCGAACGCATCCCTCACGGATTGTATAGCGGTAAAAAAGACGAGACTACCGCCTCAACGAACGCAGATATCCATCAAGAATGGAGAGAGCAGCCTCTTCGGGATTGTCCGTCTCAAGTGTCTAACTTGGGAACCGTCCATCGATATACATCCGGGCCAATCCGTATACCAGCGCACGCGCTTCAATTTGCAGATTGGCGATATCGTCACGTTTCAACAGACCGCCCTCGAAAGCTTGTGTCAGAAGGTCGCCCATTAGCGCTCGAATTCCATCGTTATTTTCACGCAAAGATGAATTGTCAAAATCAATCAGGCTACGAGTCGTCCAGTGATTTGACGCTCGCCGGCGAACAAGTGACGGCGATCTATCAGAAGCAGTGGCGCGGGTGCGGCGGGAATAATCATTTTGATGATGACTAAAAGCTCTCTCTCCATGCGCGCATTAAGAGGCACCCCTTTAAAGGTGCCCTAACAGCAACAGGAGGTGAGGCCATGGTAATGGATGCGGTGGTACAACGTTTCGTTAAGCAAAGCCCGGCGACAGTAATGGCGAGGTTGGCATTGCAACGGGCATTGGAACCGGGATGGATCGATGCGTTGTTTGAGCAAGAGCGTGAATAGCAGTACACGCGGGAACTGTTGTTTTCGACGACGGTGGAATTGATGTCGGTGGTGGCAATGGGGATGCGCCCTTCGCTGCATGCGGCAGCCAAGGCTTGCAAGGATCTTCCCGTGTCAGTGCAAGCAGTCTACGACAAGATCAAGCGGACCGAACCGGCTTTGGTGCGCGCACTGGTGCAAGGCAGCGCCCGGCAATTGGCGCCGGTGTTGTCGCCGATAAGACAAGGACAATCACCGACGGCACGAGGTTATCGGTTGCGCATCGTGGACGGCAATCATTTGCCGGCGAGCCAGAAGCGCCTGAAGCCATTGCGCGGCTTTCGCGGCGCGGGATTTATCGTGCGCGAATATGGCGCCAGCCCCAATCCACGGACGTTGGGTAAGCCCTGCCGGGCAGGCCGGATCGAAACCGGCATGGTCCATGAGCAAAAAGTGTCGATTGAGGATGAAACGGGGCAGCCGTTGATGCTCAGGCGCATTGAACTGGACCTGGACGAGCCAACGGAAGATGGGGAAAGCGTCATCGTGCTGTTGACGAATCTGTCCAAGTCGCAGTTCACGGCGCGCAAGATCGCCCGTGTATATCGCCGCCGCTGGCACATGGAAAACCTGTTACAACGGCTCGAATCGGTGCTCTATAGCGAAGTAAGCTCGTTAGGCCACCCACCCACGCGCGGCGCTGTTGGCGTTCGGCGTGGCAGTCATGGCCGATAACGTGCTGGCAATACTGCAAGCGGCCGATATCGAACTGTCGTCGTACTACCTGGCGACCGAAGTCAAGGCGCAATACACCGGCATGATGACCGCCGTAGTCGCCCAGGCTTGGCAGGCTTACGATGCGCTCACTGCACTGTAACTCGGGCGTATCTTGCGCAAGATCGCGGCCCATGTCGATGCCATGACTATGCGAAAGCATCCGCGCGGCCTCAAAAAGCCCAAGAAAAAGGGCTATGTTTCTGGGGCGGTTGCGCGTCGCCACGTCGCTACCGCACGAGTCCTGAAAGAAGGCGTGTCAATTGATGACTTTTAAAGGGCGGGGGCTTTTAAGCCAACTCTTCTTTGTTTCTTTCTTAATGTTGCCGCACGGCATCAAAAGTAAGGTACTCTTTCGCTTTGACAGGCAAAAGCCGTCAGGCAATGACTACG
>CBINHE010000193.1:0-2545 GCA_966250375.1 uncultured Oxalobacteraceae bacterium | reverse complement strand
CGCCTGCGGGAGAGGGAGCCTTCATGGCATTGCAAAGATGTGTAGATACCCATGCTTATATCCGGAGAAAAATCCGCTCTACATGCGCGCAAAAGCGTGATCCACTCCGTAAACTTTGCCTCCCTGTGCCCCCCTCTTGAACACGCTCAATCCACCCACTGACCAATGCCCATTTTCTGCAACAGCAGGCAACCCAGATCCTCGACTTTCAGCGCCAGCCGAGTCCCCTTGCCAGAACTGCCGTCTTTTTCCCAAATAAAGTAATCTGTTTTCCCATCCGGCACACTCATCTCACCATACACCTTGGGCATGATGGGCACATGATCACCGAACCAGCACAGCCAACCGGCGCCCGGCAATGCGTCCAACTGATCGCGCAGCATCCCGGCCATGCGATCTGCATTGCTCAAATGCCGCAAATAAATCGTCAAATCATCACATCCATCTGGCGGCGCGCTCGCATACAGACGCTCCACGTCACCCTCCTGCACATTTTCCAAATGCAGCGGCCCATGATTTTCCATGGTGATGACGAACACAAAGATTGGCCGAGTGGACGTCGCCTCCAGCAACGCGCAAACCTTCTTGGCCAAGGCAACATCGCCAACATACGGCCCCGTCTTTTCGATACCGGGAAAGCTGCGAATGTCGATCAACTCGTCAAACCCGAGCAGCGGAAACACCTCGTCGCGCGCGTAGAAACTCGCCAGATATGGGTGCACGCATACCGTCCGGTAGCCCAACCCTTTCAGAAAGCTGGCCAGCGTCGGCACACTCTGCCGCGCCAACTTGCGATAGGGGTTGAAGCGATGCACGCCGAGCAACGCAGCCCCCAACCCGGAAAGAAATGCAAACTCGGTACGCACTGTATTGGCTCCCCAGGCAGGCACCTCGACCTGCCCATGGCAAACAGCAGAAGCCTTGATCGCATCGAATTCTTGCAACACCTCCGGCCGGACGCCAGCAAACAATCGCCGCGCATCGAAAAACGACTCGCTTTGAACAACCACGAGGTTGGGCAATGTCCCGTGAACGGCTCCGGTCGGGACCATACCGTCATAGGCAGAAGGAACATAAGCGCGTTCGTGCTCTTCCTCGCCGTATCGCCATAGACTGGCCATCAATCCCAGTTGTTGCAAATCCCTTTCCGGCGCAAACGTCACCGGCAGTTTCTTCCTCGTCCCCAGCCACAACAGCGCCCCGCCAAAAATCACCAAGCTGGCCAACCCTTGGAAGAAGTCGGCCATCGACACCCGTACCGACAGGGAAGGCTCCGCCTTCATGCCCGCATACAGTGCCAAGCCAATTGCCGCCATTGCCACCAAAGCCCGCCACCATCCGAGAAACGGGATGTACAACCGAGGGTGTTTCAAGGCATCAGTAAAATAGTCGAAATCCTGAAAAATGAAGGGCTCGCCCAAGGAGTGAAACTTGGCGTCACTGACCAGCACCACCAGAAGCAGGAGAGCCAGCACGTTAGCGGCCGCAAACCAGGGGCGCCGGAACACGGCAAGCTCCAAGGCAAACAGCAGCAGCCAAAGAGCGACATGGATCGCAAACGCAGTCAATGGGCGCTTCCAGAACGGCCTCGGTCGTGGTTGCAACCACTGCTCAATCAGAAACGACAAGCTTGCCCCTGTGACGACAGGCAGCGCGACCGCCCCCCAGAACAACTCAGCCACGGTATCCGAACAGTCGTACTATGCGTTCCGATTCCGCCGGGCGTATGACGGACATCAACCAGCTACTCACATTTAGCGGAAATGGAAAACTGATGCGCGGCTGATTGCTTGCGAGGCCGCGTTTGATGGCCCGTGCAGCCTTGTCTGCCGGCCACAAAAAAGGCTTGGGGCCCGGCATGTCGCGACACATTTGCGACTCCACATAACCGGGCATGACCACGTTGACATGGATGCCCTCGGGCGCCAACCATCCTCGTAATGCCTCGCCGTATGTTTTTACTGCTGCCTTGCTGGCGCAATAGCTGGGCGTCACCGGCAAGCCATAATAGGCCGCCAGCGAACTCATCAGCACCAATTGTCCGCTGCCGCGCTCACGCATCGCGGGCAAGGCGGCATTCACCGTTGCCATCGCAGCCTTCACATTAATGTCCAGCAAAGCCTCGACTGTGGCCCAGTCCTCACCCTTGCCGTCGGGTCCGATATCGGTATTCATGCCGGCATTGGCAATCACCAGATCCACCGCGTGCGCCACGCATGCGGCCCCCACCCAGGCAAACAGCGCGGAGGTATCTCGCAAATCCAGGTTCTGGGTCAGCACCTTTGCGCCTTTTGAACTGCAATGCGCAGCGACTTGCGCCAGCTTCGCTACGTTTCTTCCATGTAGCACCAGGGTTATCCCGGGTTCGGCGTAAGCCTCGGCAAGCGCCTCGCCAATGGCACCGGTGGCGCCGGTAATCAGCACGGATTTTGGTGTGCGCGCTCGGCTCATAGCAATTCCTCCAACGGCGACCGATCCGCCTGCAGCATCCGTCCGCAGTTTCGTACCGCCAGATCGATCCCCTGCCGGCAGTAAAAACCGCCAT
>CBINHE010000192.1:0-2577 GCA_966250375.1 uncultured Oxalobacteraceae bacterium | reverse complement strand
GACGCCCAACTCGTCGTTGGACACTGACGCTTCGCGCCAGTCAACTTAGTCGTTATATCGACAAATGAGCCGGGACACTGAAGCAATCATCGCTAGCCTCGTTGCGCTGTCAGGACCGCTTCTGTTTGCAGCGTCATTAGCTATCGCATTCGGCCATATATCTGAGCTGAACGACTTCAGCATGGTTGTGCTGCCAATAGCTGTATATCTTGTTATGTACCTTGTTTCACTTCCTGCTTCTGTATGGGCGTGGAGCGCATCGGAGTCTCTTGGCGTCGCCAGAAGGAGAGTTCACCGAACCATTGCGATAGCCGTTTGGATTTTGGTGTTTATTCCCATAGCAACCATGCTTGTTAAGTGGATTTGATAGTTGCGGATATAACTTGAAATTCGAAACAGTAAGGTAGGGTGCGCCCCGCGCACCAGTGCTCTTGCGACGGTATCGGTGCGCCGGGCGCCCTTGCAGGGCGCGTAGTGGCTTGCAAGCCACTACTGTTTCGCAGGCGGATCGCAGACGATCCGAATTCCCTGCTACACCCCTACAGTGATTTGCAATCCGCTCTAGAGATTGTCAGTCAGGCCATCGCAGAGTGCTTCGATGAGCCTGCGAGCATGTTCAAGGTCAAGGCCAGATTGCTGTGCGAGGTGCAAAGGACCGCCGGTATCGGCTTGCGGTAGCAGTATCGACAAGACGGGTTCAATGGATTGTTTATCCAGTAAGTTTGCAATATCGCGCCCAAGCAATCGTGCACCGGTTGCTTCATGGTCATAATCGTCCGTGGTGAATAAATCGCTGTGGTCTTGTGCCGCGCGATCATAGTTGTCGCAATCCATGTAATTACGAACAGAGAGCAACAAGTCGCCCGCATCGCGCCCGGGATGGGAATGCTTGCGGTCTTCCCAAGCGGTGATCTTTAGCAGCGCCAGGGCAGGAATGGATGCAACGCGCAGTGTCACATTATTTGGTAGTTGCACCGGGATGCTGGCCTCGAATGCTTCCCTCGCGCCAAAACAATCGAATACGGTGTGATGGTCCGGCGGCCAGCTGATCGTGCGGTCCGTATTTTCAATGCCTCCGAATGGCACGATATCCAAAGGTAGTCCGGTTGCCTTGTGGCGCAGCTTGTGAATTGCCGGACCGGGTCTTCCAGAGAACTGGTCTGAGCCAAGCAACGCAGTGCGTAGCGATTCAAAGCTTGGCCAGTCCGGAACGCTTACCGCAAAGTCCACGTCCTCGGTCAAGCGGGACGGCGCGATATTGTGCACATGCTGCAGCATCAAGTCGCGTGCTGCGGCGCCAATCAAAAAATAATCAATTCCAAGGGTTGTGCGACACCCTGCAAAGCCTGCACGACGGTAGCGAGTGGAACAAGATCAATCTTGTGTGAAAAGTCGAGCGACATGGACGTCATAAATCATCTTTGCGGTTTCAATACAGCGTGCATCGCCCGTTGCCAAGAGGTCGGCGTAGACCAGCAATGGCGGGACCATGTTGCTATGTTCCGGGTCGCCGGGAAAATTCCAAAAGCGCTTGCGCACATCCACGGCGGCCGTATGTCGAGGTCCGGCTTCCTTCATGAACTTTTGCCGCGCTGCCAGCAGGCCAGGCATCTTTTCCGCGTAGAGCGTCAGTTCACCGGGGCGCAGATATTCGGTCAGCATCGCGGCGGCAGGTT
The DNA here is from genome assembly GCA_966250375.1 of uncultured Oxalobacteraceae bacterium. Taxonomy (GTDB): domain Bacteria; phylum Pseudomonadota; class Gammaproteobacteria; order Burkholderiales; family Burkholderiaceae_D; genus CAMLDH01. The sequence continues at coordinate 901 of CBINHE010000192.1, read as the reverse complement.
CACCTCCCCAAAGGGCGCCGTATTCCGCAATCGGCCAATTTTTCCATCCCTCGAAGCCTGCGACGTAGTAGCGGCCGATCAAGGTGCGCGGCCGCAATACGCGGGCATAGGCATCCGCCCACTGATTCAGCAGGCGTTCATGCTCGAACAAGCGCCGGGTGCCGCGCTTGCCTTGCAGGTCGCGCACAAAGCCGAGCTGCTGCAGGTCCGGAATCACCCAGCCGACGGTGCCGTGCGCCACGCCCGCCATTTTTGCCAGTTCGCGATAAGGCAGGTTGATCGCCTGCGGGTTGCACAACAGGGTAAAGATCACTTGCAGGCCGGTCGGCTGGAAAGCGCGTCCAGCGGGGATGACGGTCGCTTTGGCGGCAGGCTTTTGCCCTTTTATCCAGATCAGCAGGTTTGCCTGCTTGATATAGGCATTGCCTGCCGCATCCAGAAAAGGGATGCCGCGTTCCTTTAACGCGTCGGCCAGGTCGGGCGCAACGTAATCGGTGATCAGCATCGCCGGCTGGCCGAGACGGTCCATTTGGTGCAGGGTGACGCCCAGGGTGGCGGGGCGCAGGTTGCGTTTGCACTCCACCAGATAAAGCGTTTCTTGTTCGCCGTGGCGAACACGCGCTATTGCATCGGCTTGTAGATGCGTTGTTTGGAGAGCTTCTTTGATCAGCTCGATTGCCAAGCCGTGGCACTGCGCCGCCTTGATGGCGGTACGCAGCGTTTCTTTCTCGGCAGCAGGCATTTTGTCCATTTTTGTTGGTCGTCCATTTTTATTGGACATTTGAATATATTGGACAATGTTGATTGAATAAAAGAAAAGACGTCAAGACTTGTCCACTATTTCTACAGGGCAATCGCATGAAGCCAAGGCCGGCTTGCTGAGAGGAAGTAGGCGCGAGGG
>CBINHE010000191.1:0-2797 GCA_966250375.1 uncultured Oxalobacteraceae bacterium | reverse complement strand
AATCCTCTTGGTTGGGATGGGGATGGGTTTTACGCTGCGGACTTAACCCATCCCCCCTTGCAGGGCGCACACAGGCTTGCAAGCCTGTGCCGCTACGCAGGCGGACAGCATGCTGTCCGAATTCCCTGCTTCGCCCCTAGCCCTCCCCTTGAAAGGGAGGGAACACGTAGGCTCTCCGTCGCCCAAGTTACTGGCTTCTGTGTAAGGCGACGTCAATATAACTTTCATACTCCGTGGCGGAGACGATGCCAACGGAACCTCCACTTCAGACGCTGGCTGGCAGGACCACCGGTGGAAACGTCAAAATGAAGCGGCTGCCGCCCGCTTCGGGGCGCTCCAGTCGCACCTCCCAGCCGAGATGCTCCACCACGCGCTTCACAATCGACAGGCCGAGCCCGGTTCCCTCCGTCGAATCTTTGCCACCTCGCACAAAACGCTCGAACAAGCGCTCGCGTACTGACTCCGGTATTCCTGGTCCTGTGTCCACGATGGTTAAATGGCTACTTTCGAGTCGCACGAGTACTTCGCCTTGGTCGGTGTGCTGGCATGCGTTGCGCAAGAGATTGCCGATCGCGATGCCCACCAGTTCAGGGCGGGCTTCGACGCGGACATTACCGACTTCCTCGAACCGGCATGTAACCGGCTTGCCTTGCAGCAGCGGCTGGCAGCGCTCCAGCTCCGACCGGATCAATGGATTGAGTGCGATGCAGGATGCATCGAGCTGTTCCGGCGCGCGTGACAGCCACAATAGCGCACTGACACGTTCGGCGGTTTCAGCTGCGACGCGGCGCAGGCGTTCTGCGACGGCCAGTTGCACCGGCCGGTCAGCAAGCTGCGACTTGAGCAGTTCGGCGGCGCCAAGCATGATGGTGAGCGGCGTGCGCAGCTCATGACTGACGTCGCCGGTAAACAATCGCTCGCGCACGAGAAAATTTTGCAGATCATCGGTACGTCGAGCGAACGCTCTGGCGAGAACACCGATTTCGTCGCTGGCGTCGAGCGACGGCAGGTTCGACGGATTGGCGTTTGCGCCAACCGCGTCGGCCAGCGCCGTGAACGGCGTAATAATATGCCGCGCCGTTGCGAGTCCAAGGACCACCGCCAGCAGCAGGCTGGACACAAAACCCACGCCGAGTGACGAAAAAATAATGAACTCGGTGTGTTCGAATTCTGTCAATTCCTGCACGACGGCATAGCGGTTTCCGCTCTCGATACGCACCAATGCCTCGACTGCGCGCTGATCCAGCAGCACTTCGTGACGCCCGGATTCCTTGTCGCGCAGTACCTGCGGAATGGCGTCGTTGGCAAAGAACATGACCTCCGGTGGCGGATCAAATTTCTCGTGCTTCAGGTGATGTCCGATCAGCGTATCTGCAATTTTTTCCAGCCTTGCATCGACCACCTGCGATTCAATCACCTCCACAGCAATGTATGACACCAGGCAAAAAAAGCCGGACAGGATGACTGCCAGAAGTACGAAAGCGCGCGTAATGCGCTGTTTCAGCGAGCGGTCAGCCTTCATCGGCAGCCGCCAGTCGATAGCCCGTGCCAGGCCGGGTAACAAGCATCGGACGATCAAAAGGCTTGTCGAGCGCCTGGCGCAGCGCATGAATATGCGTTCGCAGTGCGTCGCTCTCGGGTGGATCGTCGCCCCATACCTCGCGCTCCAACACTTCGCGCGCGAGCAGCTTTGGCGCGAGACGCATCAGCGCGACGAGGATTTTGTAGGCGGTCGGTGTCAGTGCAAGCGGCTTGCCGGCACGCGTCGCCTCTCTGGTTCCGGTATCGAGACGCAATTCGTCGAACGTCAGTACGCGCTGCACCTGCTCGTTACGCGAGCGCCGTAACAGTGCCTTGAGCCGGGCATCGAGTTCCAGCAGCGAATAGGGTTTGACGAGGTAGTCATCCGCGCCGACGCCGAACCCGACAAGCTTGTCCCGCTCCGTATCGCGTGCGGTGAGCATGAGAATTGGTGTGGCAATCCGGTGCTCGTCACGCAGCCGGCGGCATACCTCAACGCCATCCATTCCCGGCAGCGACAGGTCGAGGACAATGACGTCATGTGATCCGGCCGCGGCATTGGTCAGCCCTGCGACGCCGTTGCGGGCTATATCGAGCGTGTAGCCGAGCGGTTCGAGAAAGCCGAACAGGTTAGCGATGATGTCGGGGTTGTCTTCAATGATCAGTACTTGCATTGTTATTCCTTCAATGGCTGCCGGGCACTGGCTCAATGCGCTGACGTCAATACATTAAAGACAATCTTCATATGTTCCACAGCTCTTTTTGGATCGGATAACAACTGCATCTTTTGGTTGTTATGCGCATCCCCACTGCCCAGGATCGCATCATAGAACGTCTTGGGGAAATCTCCCAGCATCGCTTGCTCGGCAGTGTTTTCGGTAGGCCGCTTTTATTTCAAGTTGCGCCAGTATCATCGGCCATATTCGACAAGCCGCGTTGGGCGAAGCCTTGTTGCCGTTCGAGTAACGTGTCGCCAACGCCAGGCAACGCATTTACAGCCTCACCAATTGCTCGCAAGTGCAACGCCGCTGGCTGGACCGTCTGGCAAAGCAGTTCATGCATGAAGTGGTAATCGACCCATCAATTCGTCAATCAGCGTTTCAGCGCCGATGGTGCTGCAAAAAACTCAACGCGATGCTCGGCGGCAAACTCGATCAAATACTTGGACAATTCGCGGATGCCCTGTGGCCGCAAGCTGCATAAACGCCCGTAAAACTATATTAGGCTCTGTTGACGTTTTGCTGCGGCTCACCGAAGCCACAGCAAAACACCGGCC
>CBINHE010000190.1:0-2857 GCA_966250375.1 uncultured Oxalobacteraceae bacterium | reverse complement strand
AACGTTGCTCTTCAGAACAACATCGGCAGAGAATTCATAGCGCGATTGCCCTGCCTCCCCCCGCTCTGTAGCCGTATCGATAAAGAAGATTTTTCCAGCCTGAATCGGTTAAATCGCCCTCCTCCGAAACACTGGGCTGATCGTTTTCGCCAGCCGTTCTTTCTGATGCGAATCGGTCTGATCTTGGTCTCCACACTGCAGGAAAAAATGACTGGCGATCTCCTCACCCGTCAGCTTAATAAGCTCCGCATCGTTTAACATGGAACGTCACTGCCTGTGAACATCGCCGGCATTCCTTTCCACAAGGAGATTCACAATGACATTCAAGGCCAAACATATCAGTGTCTCGATCAACTGCCCTACAGCTCAGGTTTATGAATTTGTTTCAAATCCTGAAAACCTGCCCCAATGGGCGGCCGGGCTCAGTGGCTCAATTCAAAAAATCAATGAGGAGTGGATCGCCGAATCATCGATGGGAAGAGTAAAAGTCGCATTTGCCGAAAAAAACACCTTCGGCGTTTTGGATCACGACGTTACTTTGCCATCCGGTGTTACCGCCTATAACCCTCTGCGGGTCTTTCCAAATGACAGCGGCAGCGAATTGGTGTTTACGCTCTACCGTCGACCTGATATGTCGGATCCAAGCTTCGCTGAAGATGCCGACTTGGTAGAAAAAGATTTGGAAAAATTAAAGGCCCTGCTTGAGCAATAATTCATGCGCGAGTGGATCTGACCACATTGTTGCACCGGCAAATCCGCGCCAACAATCTATCGGAGCGTTACGGCGGCGAGGAAAATGGCCATTTTCAGCGCATCGCAGAGCTGTAGGGTGCGATTTTCAAGCCAGAAATTACTCAATCAACTGCGCCAATCCCTCCGGCTGATCATGTGCAGCATATGCCCGGTTTCGCTGCCCCAATGACGAATATGATACTGAAGATTACGGACCGTGATAAATTCTGAACGGGAAGATTTCATGTATGCATCCTGATGCAGTAATAAAATTGACTGGCAATCGCTATCTACGCCTGTGATCCTGCACAGGCTCGCCAGTCTGCAGATTTATTGGAAAATCGAATCGCAGCTCCATAATTACCCCGGAGAGTGCATGACATCTGCTATTGGCAATACCGACATCGACAACTACGCGACGCTTTACCATCACTACCGCTGGCATGTGCCAGCAACGTTCAATATTGCCAACGTTTGTTGCGCCCGCTGGGCCAACAACAAATCGCGCATCGCCATGCATTATGAAGATGAGGCAGGCCATACCTCCACCTTGACCTACACAGCGCTACAAGCCCAAACAAATCGCATGTCGAACGTACTGCGCAGCCATGGCGTACGACGCGGCGAGCGCGTTGCGATCATCTTGCCGCAGCGGCCTGAGATGGCAATTGCGCTGATGGCATGCTTTCAAATCGGGGCGGTTGCGGTACCGATGTCGGTTCTGTTCGGGCCGGATGCGCTCGAGTACCGGCTGCAGAACAGTGAGACGGTCGTAGCCATTGTCGACCAGGCCGGCATGGCCAATCTGAATGCGGTCCGCACACGCTGCCCATCACTGGAGTATGTGATCGCAGTCGATTGCAATGGATTGGTTACCTTGGACTGGTATGCCGAAATCGCCAAGGCAAGCGGCAGTTTTCAATCGGTCAAAACGCAGGCGACCGATCCGGCCATCCTGCTCTACACCAGCGGCACGACCGGCGCGCCTAAGGGCGCGCTGATTGCGCACTCCGCAATCATCGGCAACCTGACAGGCTTCGTCGCGTCGCAAAACTGGTTTCCCAAAGAGAGCGATGTCTTCTGGTCACCGGCCGATTGGACATGGACTGGCGGCTTGATGGATGCGCTGCTGCCGACGCTTTATTTCGGCAAACCGATCGTCGGCTACCGCGGCCGGTTCTCGTCCGACACCGCGTTTTATTTGCTGGAAAAATACGGCGTGACCAATACCTTCCTGTTTCCCACTGCGCTCAAGATGATGATGAAAGCCGTCCCGGCGCCACGTGAAAAATACAAGCTGAAACTGCGCGCCATCATGAGCGCCGGCGAAGCGGTGGGCGATGCCGTATTCAATTGGAGCCAAACCGCGCTCGACGTCACAATCAATGAAATGTTCGGCCAGACCGAGATGAACTACATCGTCGGCAACAGTGCGGAACAATGGCCGGCCAAGCCTGGTAGCATGGGCCGCCCCTACCCCGGCCATCGGGTCGCCGTCATCGATGGTCGAGGCCAAGCCGTCAAAGCCGGCGAGGTCGGTGAAGTCGCACTCAACCGCAACGACATCCACGGCTTCCCCGATCCGATTTTTTTTCTGGAATACTGGAAAAATGCGGAAGCGACCCACAGTAAATACAGCGGCGACTGGTGCCGGACCGGCGACTTGGCGTTGATGGATGACGACGGTTATCTGTGGCATCAGGGACGCGCAGATGACATGTTTAAAGCTGCTGGCTACCGCATCGGCCCATCTGAAATCGAAAACTGCCTGGTCAAACACCGCGCTGTGGCCAATGCGGCAGTGGTGCCGAAGCCGGATGCCGAACGTGGCAATATCGTCAAGGCCTTCATCGTGCTGGCGTCCGGCATCAAGCGCAGCCGCGCCGGCGACGACAAACTCATCGCAGAACTGCAAACCCATGTGCGCGGCCAGCTGGCGCCATATCAATATCCGAAGGAAATCGAGTTTGTCGATGAACTGCCGATGACCGCCACCGGGAAGTTGCAGCGGCGCGTGCTGAGATTACTGGAAGAAGAACGCACCAAGGATCAGCATTGACACTCTCCTTTATCCTAAATCCGGCGATTACCCGGATCCGGTCGGGATCAGTTTGACGTTTTGGCG
>CBINHE010000189.1:0-2903 GCA_966250375.1 uncultured Oxalobacteraceae bacterium | reverse complement strand
CGATGACCGCCTTCAGCGCTTGCGCACCGCCATTGTTGCCGGCGATTTTAACGATCTGTTCCTTGGTCAAGCCCAACTGGTCATGCAACTTGTCCCATTTGTCAATAACCGCCTCCAGCGCTTGCGCACCACCAATGTTGCCCGCGATTTTGACGATCTGGTTCTTGGTCAAGCCCAACTGGTCATGCAGCTTGGCCCATTTGTCGATGAGCGCCTCCAGCGCTTTCGCACCGCCATCGTTGCTCGCGATTTTGACGATCTGGTCCTTGGTCAAGCCCAACTCTTGCAGCTTATCCCATTTGCCGATGACCGCCTTCAGCGCTTTCGCACCACCCCCATGAACATCCCCGCGGCCACCAATTTTCGCGATTTGCTTGTCGCTGAAACCCTCATCCCCCAGGCGCAGGCGATTGCATTCCTTCTGGAGTTGATGCTTCCGGGCACGCTCGCCCGAAGCCGCGGCGCGCTGCGGCGCGGCAGCCATCGTCTCCGGCCCCGGCTTCGTCAGTACCAGCTCGCCTGTCCGGTTCGGGGCGTGAATCCCGATCCGCAGTACTTCGCCTTGCTTATCGAGCAGGCATACGGCTTTGCAATCTCGCTGCCCATCGCAGGCGAACGCCAGGTGCACCTTGTCTGATTCGTCGTCGGCCAGTTCGACTGGCGCGTTCAAATCCGGCAGCGCTGCGTTGCCAGACCTGAAATGCGCCAGCAGGCTGCCGAACAAGCGCTTGTCGTCCTCGCCCAGTCTTGCTGCCGCAGCCGATAGCCAGGCGCCGGACAGGAACGGTTTGCAGCCGGCATGCCTGGCAATGGCGGCCGACGCTTCAATGTGCGCCGGCAAGGCGGGCGGCTGCGCCAAGGATCCCCGGGAAGACGATGCCGCGGCAAAGCGCGCAGCAGTGGAAGTCGGTAATGGAGTGGAAGTCGTTAATGGTCTCACGCAATGTCCTCATGTCTTTGCCTTGCCGGCAATGCATGGATGAACACGCCATCGCGTCTCTTCCGGCAAGGAACGAAATCATGAGTGGCGGCAAACGGCATGGAGTTCCTCAAATTCATCGCTGCCTGCCGCCGTTACGCCGATTCGCTGTGCATGGGGGCCGCTTCACCGGGGTATCCATTCAAGATATGCAGAAAATTTATCTTCTCCACGGCATGGATGTATTCCATCCCCTTTATGGTTCCAAAATTAAGGATTTATTTTCTGGCGAACGTTATCGGGCCCCTTGCGAAAGCCTCGTTCGCCGGGAGTGCCGGAATGCCACCGATTAAAGATGCGAGAACCGGTTGCATTCCGGGGCATCGTGGGCGAGCGAGCGCTTGATGGCCCAACTTCCTCTTGAACGCTTGCTGTTCCATTGATCAAAGCAAATAGCGCACGGTACTCAAAGAGGGGAAATCATCGGCCTAGGCATTAAGGGCTGCCGCAAACCAGCCTTAAAGCAAATCCCTTAGCCGGTAATACAGCGTCCCCAGTACAAGCGCCGGCGTACGCATCAATGCGCCGCCGGGAAATCGATGGTGTTTGATGCGCGACAGCAAATCGAAGCGTTCTGCCTGTCCGGCGATCGCCTCAGCCACCAACTTGCCCGCCATGCCTGTCAGTGCCAAACCGTGGCCGGAAAAACCCTGCAAATAATAAATATTCTTGCCCAGGCGCCCAAAATCCGGCGCATGGTTCATCGTGATATCGACAAACCCGCCCCACGCATACTGCACCGACAAATCCGCCAGCTGCGGAAACACGGCCAGCATCTGTCGCTGCATACGGTCCGCAAGGTTGCGCGGCGTCACGGCGCTGTAGGCATCGCCTCCGCCGAACAGCAAGCGATGATCGGCGGTCAGACGGAAATAATCGAGTACGAAATTGGTATCGGACACCGCCGCCCGATGCCGAATCAGTGCATCGGCGCGCGCTTCGGCCATCGGTTCGGTAGCGATGATGTAAGTGCCGACCGGCATAATGCGCGACATCACCTCCGGCGCCACGGTACGACCGTATTCGCCAAGGTAAACATTGCCGGCCAATACCACGAAACGACAATCGACCTCTCCTTTGGTCGTCTTCACCACGGGCTTGTCGCCGCGTTCGAGATGGATTACCGGGGAATTTTCGAATATCCGGACGCCGGCAGCGTACGCCGCAGCGGCCAGGCCGAGGCAGTATTTCAAAGGATGCAGGTGGCCGGATGCGGGGTCGAATACCCCCGAATGAAACCGTTCGCTGGCGATCCAGTGACCTACCTCCTCCGGTTCAATAGCTTGCATCGGATAGTCGTATGCGCGCGCCACGTATCTGGCCCGTGCATTCAGCGCCCGTGCTTTTCTGGCGGTGACGGCCAGGCTGAGACAACCGGGACTGTAATCGCATTCGATCGCATGCTTGGCGATCCGCTCTCGCAGCAATTGCACACTTTCGACCGAAATGTCCCAGGCGCAGCGCGCATCCGCGGCGGGCAATTGGGCTTCAATCGCCGCTTCGTCAGCGAAGCCGACAAGTGCCTGACCACCATTTCTGCCGGACGCGCCCCACCCTATTCTCTGCGCTTCCAGCAGCGCAACCGAATAGCCACGCGCCGCCAGTTCAAGCGCGGCCGACAATCCGGTATAACCGCCGCCGACCACGCACACGTCCGCGCTGTCACGCCCCGCCAGCGCCGGCGATGTGGGCGGCCGCGCCGTACTCGCTTCGTAGTACGAGTTCTCGATCAGTCCGAATTCTTTTTTCAGCAGCAAGGAAAATCCTGGAAATTTTTTCCCCGTCGTTCCCGCGAAGGCGGAAATCCATATGGCTTTTGTTCGATGTGCCAGCCTATGGATTCCCACCTTCGCGGGAATGATGGGGAATTTTTTGAGAAAATTTACCCCAAACACCCGCATGCGAAAACATGTTGCAAACTTGT
>CBINHE010000188.1:0-2986 GCA_966250375.1 uncultured Oxalobacteraceae bacterium | reverse complement strand
CTTCGGAATCAAGAGATTACAAGAATATCGGAGCGGCAATCGCCGTTTCTAGGTTAAAGGAAAACATCGATGCCTACTCAGTCAAGATTTCGGACGAGATCGTCAATGGCATCAACGCAATACATGCCGAGATCGTGAATCCGGGACAACAACGCGGGCGGAGGGGACAATAAAAAACCCGAGCCATTTCCATGGGCTCGGGTTTTTTAACGCGAGATGAAATTACTCCACTTCGACTGTCTCTGGCGGTACTGGCGGAGGTGTCGCATCGCCTTCCATAAAATCCAGCTTGATCTGGTCTTTCTCATCCATATCCACCGTCACCCGACCGCCCGCCACCAGCTTACCGAACAGCAGTTCGTCAGCCAGTGCTTTGCGTATCATGTCCTGAATCAGACGCGACATCGGTCTTGCACCCATCAACGGATCGAAGCCTTTCTTCGCAAGGAACTTGCGCAAGCTTTCGGTAAACACCGCATCCACTTTTTTCTCGTGCAGTTGTTCTTCAAGCTGCATCAGGAACTTGTCAACCACCCGCAAGATGACCTCCTCATCCAGCGCGCGGAAGCTGATGATGGAATCTAGGCGATTGCGGAATTCCGGCGTAAACATACGCTTGATATCCGCCATTTCATCGCCTGCTTCTTTCTTGTCAGTGAAACCGATCGAACGCTTCTGCAGACTCTCGGCGCCTGCATTGGTGGTCATCACGATGATCACATTGCGGAAATCCGCCTTGCGGCCGTTGTTATCGGTCAGCGTCCCATGGTCCATCACCTGCAACAGGATATTGAAGATATCCGGATGTGCTTTTTCGATCTCGTCCAGCAGCAGCACCGCATGCGGCTTCTTGGTAATCGCCTCGGTCAACAAGCCGCCCTGATCGAAGCCGACATAGCCCGGAGGCGCGCCAATCAAACGGCTGACCGCATGGCGCTCCATGTATTCCGACATATCGAAGCGAATCAATTCGATGCCAAGAATAAAAGCAAGTTGTTTCGCCACTTCTGTTTTGCCGACGCCGGTCGGGCCGGAAAACAGGAAGGAGCCGATCGGCTTATCAGTCTTGCCCAAGCCAGCACGCGCCATCTTGATGGCGGATGCGAGCGCTTCGATCGCCGGATCCTGACCAAATACGACATTCTTCAAGTCGCGATCAATCGTCTGCAGCTTGGTGCGATCATCTTGATTAACCGATTGCGGCGGAATGCGTGCAATTTTCGAAATGATGTCTTCGATTTCTGATTTTCCGATCGTCTTCTTCTGCTTCGACTTCGGCAGGATACGTTGCGCTGCGCCAGCCTCGTCGATCACATCGATAGCCTTGTCCGGCAGATGGCGGTCATTGATAAAGCGCGCTGCGAGCTCCGCCGCCGAAGACAACGCGGAAGCTGAATATTTGACGCCATGGTGCTCTTCAAAACGCGACTTTAATCCTCGCAGAATTTGCACTGTCTGTTCAACGGTCGGCTCGTTCACATCAACCTTCTGGAAGCGACGTGACAGCGCATGGTCCTTCTCGAATACGCCGCGGAATTCGGTAAACGTGGTCGCACCAATGCACTTCAACTGACCGCTCGCCAGCGCCGGCTTCAACAGATTGGATGCATCCAGCGTACCGCCAGAAGCAGAGCCAGCCCCGATGATCGTATGAATCTCGTCAATGAACAGGATACCGTTCGGGTTGTCCTTCAACTGTTTTAATACCGCTTTCAGACGCTGCTCGAAGTCGCCGCGATATTTCGTCCCCGCTAACAGCGCACCCATGTCGAGCGAATAGACCACTGCGTTTTGCAGTATCTCGGGTACGTCGCTCTGTGTCACGCGCCAAGCCAGTCCTTCGGCAATCGCTGTCTTGCCGACGCCAGCTTCCCCCACCAGCAGCGGGTTATTTTTACGACGTCGGCACAAGGTCTGAATGACGCGCTCGACTTCGGCTTCGCGACCAATCAATGGATCGATCTTGCCCTCGGCAGCGAGCTTGTTCAGATTTTGCGTAAATTGATCAAGCGGACTTTCTTTCTGCTGACCTTCGGCCTGCACATCTTCCGCGCCTTCCGGCGATTTTTGCGCATCGGCTTGTTGATCCTTGCGCACACCATGCGAGATGAAATTGACGACATCGAGACGCGTCACCCCTTGCTGGTGCAAATAGTAGACCGCGTGCGAATCCTTCTCACCAAAGATCGCGACCAATACATTGGCTCCGGTCACTTCCTTCTTGCCATTAGACGCAGACTGTACATGCATGATCGCACGCTGGATTACACGTTGGAAACCGAGCGTCGGTTGCGTGTCGACTTCGCTCGTGCCTGGCACAGTGGGCGTGTTGTCGCCAATGAAGTTGGTCAGTGTCTTGCGCAAATCCTCAATATTGACGGCGCATGCACGCAACACCTCCGCTGCCGACGGATTGTCGAGCAGCGCGAGCAATAAATGTTCGACAGTGATGAATTCATGGCGCGCCTGTCGAGCCTCGACAAAGGCCATATGTAAACTGACTTCCAATTCCTGCGCAATCATACTTCCTCCATCACGCATTGCAGCGGGTGCCCCGCTTTCCTAGCGTGGGTTAAAACGAGTTCAACTTTAGTGGACGCAATATCCTTTGGATATACGCCGCACATACCTTTGCCGTCACGATGAACCTTGAGCATGATCTGCGTCGCAGTCTCGCGGTCTTTATTGAAATATTCCTGAATAACAGCCACGACGAATTCCATCGGTGTGTAGTCATCATTTAAAAGTATCACTTGGTACATGGGCGGCGGCTTAAGCTTTTGCTCTTGCCGAACAACGACGGTACCGTTCTCATGCTTAGTTGCCATGCGTCTATTCTAATACTTTCAACTGGTTGCGCAATGCGCCGAAGTAAGCAGTATTCCATATTTATATCGATATTACGCCGTTTATTGATAGTACGCAGATATCTATCAAATCTCCTAAATCAAGAGGCCTCGCAACCATGAGCCAAAATAAAATCACA
>CBINHE010000187.1:0-3102 GCA_966250375.1 uncultured Oxalobacteraceae bacterium | reverse complement strand
TATCGCGGGCAAGGCCCGCTCCTACAAATTCACCGTTTCTTTTGCATGACTACTTGGTTTTTTATGTGATCAAGACGCTCCATTTGCCAATGTTTATTGCCATTGGAAAGACCGTGATGACCTGCATTACCAGCGCTGCGGGTACAGGCACTGACGCCTTCCTGGCTTTGCCGCAAGCTCGTCTCCCTCGGCAATCGCGATTTCTTTGCCGAGGAAAACTGTTTTAATCATCATGCATGCAATTTCTGGCTGGCCCAATATCCGTAATCTACCTCAATGTTTTCCATCAACCCTATTAGATTGGTAGCTTGGTTGCTAAGCAATTGGCTCCACTGCAGCACGAGGTTACATTGCTTCTCAACTAGCTTCGTCATGGTGTTGGCGTGTTTGATTTGGGCATAGTCCTGCATCAGAACGGCGCAGCCTTTGAGCCAGTCCTGATTCTGCTGTTGCAGGCGCTGCACCACTGCGCTCTGTAATTGCAGCGATTCACCCCAAACTTGGGGATCCGTGAGACGAGTCGCTAAACCGGCGGTAAACACTTCATTCTTGAGTATGCGGGCGGTGTGATTATTCATCAGGGTGTATGCCGTCAATGCATGCCCAAAGGTAGCCGGGGCGGCTTGGGCGGCAATCTCCGGCAAAGCGGCAACGCTTGGTGTGACCGAGTCTGGCTGGCGTAGGGTGAGGGGAAGTCTGCTCATGATGATCTCGATTCCTGAAAGTTGGTTAGGGTTGCTTAGCCGCCGAGCCGATTGAGCATGGCGTGGATAGCTTTGATCTGGATGGCGTCGCGCGAGTAGTAATCCGGCTGCCGAGGGTCCTGACAGGTGTAACCCCACCAATCCCAGCAACCATCCGGGTTTTGTGCTGAGTCATTGTCTGTGCCCTGCGCCTGGGGATAGAGCACGATGATGTCATTACTGTCCGCGATGTGGTTGTAGCCGGTCGTCGTGATATAGCGATTGCCATAGGGCGGCTGGTTGGCGATATCGGCTCGGCCATTCACATAATCCACGTAGTTGTAGCCCTGCTTGCAGCCGTGCAGAGCAATATGTACCCGTGCTGGCGCGCCTTCTTCGACGGCACGGGGCACATAGGCATAGCCGAATTCGCTCATGCTGGCCCGCGCTTCGTTGCCGAAAAATTCGGTCTGGTCGAAACGCAGCAAACGCCCGCTGAGTCGTTCGGCAGCAGGTTTCAGATCACCATAGATATGGCGCAAAATGTCATGGGACTGCATGAAACCGCCATTGTTGATATAGGGCGGCTGATTGGTGGGCAAGGGCGAGTCTTCGAGGTTGTCGGTGATGATGGAATGGCCTGCCGGCACACTATCGTCGTAGACAATGTCGGCTGGTTCGACACCCAGCAGTTCATAAAACAGCCGAGTTCGGGCTACCACGTCCGAATAGACCACTTTATCTTCGCTGCCGGTAAAGATGTAGACCCGGTCACCGGCAAGATTGGAAATGGCATCGATCTGGCTGGCCTTGGCTGTTTCATTGGCCAGATCGGCCAGCCGTTGCGCATCCGGCGTGGTTTGCGGCACCAGTGGGTTCATGCAGATGTACAGGGAATTCTCGATATAGGCGTCTTCCGCCAGCGCCGCAGCCCCACGGTACGACTCGGCGCAACGAAATGGCCCTCCTGCAATGATGCCGGCACCCGAGAAACTTGCCGAGTGGGCCAGATGCAGTTGCACCGCCATGAAAGCGCCCGACGACAAACCAGAGACCGAGCTTTGCCCTTTTTGGGTTTTATACGATTCGAGTGGAACAATTTTTGAGTTGACGTTGACAACCATTGAAAACCTCCTTGGTGACCTTGCTATGGAACCTTCGGACATGCTGCTTTACAGCAGCATTGGCAATCGTGATGCGCTTGCGACAAAGCGTACAAAAAAGCATGAAACCGGAGAGAGGCTTATCACTGAGCGTTTCGGAATTATGGTTGTCACTTCCGCCGACAATGTTTGTCAATCCAGTCCGCTCTTGCGACACCATTTGGCTCGCAGCGGATTTTTGACAAACACTTTTGAAAATCAACCCTCACTCATTGTCAAAGTGGCTCTCATGGTTTTGCTGATTTTCCTTCATTGTTAACTGTTCGGTTTGGTTCTCGCGCAATGAAAAGTGCGACTTTTCCCACCACCCCGATCTCAACGTTTCCAAAATGACGTTTCAACATAGTATTCAGCATGTCTAGCGAATCTGCCTTGTTACCGAAGATTCCTTTTCGGTTATATACCGTCATTAATTTTTGGCCGAACCAATTATGACCAGCTCCATCGCCGAGAATTGTTGCGCCATACAACGTGCCTGATTGGGCTAAGCGCTCCTTCAAATGAACGATGGCTGTTTCTTTTTCGGCAAATGTACCTGGCAGACAGTGCAATAGGTAGAACATCGAGATGGAATCGAAAACGGCACTTTTCGGCAGAGGCAGCGGTTGCATAATGTTATGACGAATGCATTTCACTTCTCTGCGACTTCGCAACGCCGCTGCATTTAGGCTGTTTTGATTCAGATCAATTAACGTGAGCTGCGTTGCAGGGGCAAATTGTGTATTTGCCAGATAAAACCCGGTACCAACGCCAACGTCCAAATGGCGCGGTCCAACATGCTGCGTAAAAAAAGGAAGCAATGTCGATTTGGTAGGGCATTGCCACGCAAAGCGGTTAGACACACCGAGCACCCACCAGTCGTATAACTTCAGAACTATCGGTGTATAAGCAGCAGCGCCGCGTGTTGTCGCAGTATTGTCGAGCATGTTCTATTTTCCTCAGTGGTTTATTCCAGAAAGCGCGCTTGGATTGCGGGACGCGCGTTGATATCCGCTGCGAGCAAGCCTACCCCTTGGCTTGCCATTTGCATTCGGGCGGATAGTGGGGAAGCCAACGCTGCAAGGAGCGGATATTCCCCTGGGTCGTAAGCGTTAGGGAAACGCGGATTTAATCGTTTTTTCGCCAAAATACACTCGCAACTCGTTGATTTATAAAGGTGGCGATTCGGGAAAATCGATTAAATCTGCGCTTCCTTAGAAGAGTTTGCGCTCCGATGTAAGGTAGGGTGCGCCCCGCCACCCCTGTCAACATGCGGA
>CBINHE010000186.1:0-3501 GCA_966250375.1 uncultured Oxalobacteraceae bacterium | reverse complement strand
TGCAAGCTATCGCGGGCAAGGCCCGCTCCTACAAATTCACCGTTTCTTTTGCATGGCTAGTTAACACAGATGCTTAGCAAATGATGTGCTGCACACTATTGTGATTCCAGCATCAGATTCAGATTTCTCTTACGAAAGCATGATCTTTCTCACATTGCTTTTGGCTCGTTGAACTTATGCTGTTACTTCGCAGATAGCCCATAACGCTACTCGCGGCGCGCGCATCATCAGGCAAAGACCGATCCGAAGGAGGAGAGAAAAGACATGACTTTTGTTGTAACTGAAAGCTGTATCCAATGTAAACACACCGATTGTGTTGAGGTGTGTCCGGCTGACGCCTTTCGCGAAGGCCCGAATTTTCTGGTGATTGCGCCCGATGACTGTATCGATTGCGCGCTCTGCGTGATCGAGTGCCCGGTGGACGCCATCTTTGAAGAGGCGAACATACCGGAGGGTCAACGCAATTTCATTGAACTCAATGCCAAATTGGCCGAAGCGTGGGAGCCGATTCTGTACAAGAAGGACGCGCTTGCCGATGCCGAGCAATGGGCAGATGTCAAAGACAAGTTGCGCTTGCTGAACATGGGCGTCGCCGCCAGTATCGATTGATCCTCATTTGTCGCACCCGCCCGTGGGTGCGACCCGGGCGTGCCGCTAAGGCGATTTCCTGAAAAGAAATACCTCCTTGCACCGCGCTGGCGGGCGCATTACTGCGTTTTCCCTCGCTAGTGTGGCTCGCCACACGTCGCTCTGGGCGGTGGAGCGAGGAATTCATGCGACATGGTGAAGCAGGGAATTCGTGGAGCACTGCTCCACGCCTGCGCAACGGTATTGCCTTGCAAGGCAATACTCCTTTACCACGCCCGCGTAATGGTGCTCCCTTGCAAGGGAGCACTCCCTCCTTGCACTGCATCCCGCCGGCGCGGCGCAAGGGGGTATTTTCTTCCCCGAAAACCGCCAACACCTCGGCTGCCCCGCATTCCAAACCCCAGGGAAGACTCTCAACCGGTCACTTTCGCAGCCGGCGCGACTGTATTTGATCTGCTCTCGTTGCTCCTTGCAATGAGAATGATTCTTATTTATACTTTGACCTTGCCCGCCAGCCAGTCGCTTATTTCATTCGATCAGCCAGCCAAAACTTTTTCGCCCGATTCGCCGGGTCTTACTGAGTACGAGAGAAATCATGAACCGACGCCTTACCCCGTTGGCAGCCGCGCTGCTGGCCGCTTTCGCTGTTCCTGCCGTGTTACCGCAGACCGCACTTGCCCAAACCAACCGCACCGATGCCACTCTGCCTGAGGTGAAGGTAATCGATCAAGCGGTCGGTGCCGATTACGCGCCGGCCACGGCTACCATCGGCGGCAAAGGCGCGACACTTGTGCGCGACATTCCGCAGTCGGTTACGGTTATTAACCGCGCGGTGCTCGATGCGCAAAGCGCGACGTCGCTGACCCAGGCGCTGCGCAATGTGCCGGGCATTACCATTTCGGCCGGCGAGGGCGGTGCCATCGGCGACAACATCAATCTGCGCGGTTTTTCGGCACGCACCGATATCTATCTCGACGGTTTCCGCGACCGCGGTCAGTACACGCGCGATACCTTCGCACTCGATGCGGTGGAGGTGCTCAAGGGCCCGTCATCGATGCTGTTCGGACGCGGCTCCACTGGCGGCGTGATCAACCAGGTCAGCAAGAAGCCGGGCCTGAAGGCTCACAGCGAAGCCACCGTGAGCGTCGGTACCAATGATTTCTATCGCAGCACGCTCGATCTGAATCGTCCGCTGTCCGAAACATCCGCGTTCCGTATTGCCGCGTTCGGTCAGGATGTGCAGTCCACGCGCGATGTCGTGCATGATAAGGATTGGGGCGTCGCACCGTCCATGCGTTTCGGCATAGGCACGCTGACCGAGGTGACGCTGTCGGCACTGGTACAGCGTAACCGCGATCTGCCCGATTACGGCTTTCCTGTAATCACCACCAACGGCTTCGGTACTGTACGCAAACCGATCGATGCGCCGGCCAACAGGTTTTACGGTTATACCGACGATCATTTCAATCAGTCGGTCGACATGGTCAACGGTACCGTGCAGCACAAATTCAGTCCGAACCTGACATTACGCAATCAAACCTCATTCAGTCACTACACTACCGAAGCGCAGCCGTCGCCGCTGAGCAGCAACTTGATCCGGCGCATCGGCGAAGTCAGCGCATCGGCGGCCAACCCGGCTTCGTTCAACGATCCGCTCGACAACCTGCTGGCGCCGCGTGAAGACCGCGATCGCAATTTGAATGACAAATCCTTGTTCAATCAAACCGAGCTGATTGCCAAGATCAAGGCCGGCGACGTATTGCATACGGTGACGACCGGTTTTGAAATCGGCCGCGACGAGTACCATGAAGACCGCTATGCGTGGAACACGTCGACCACCGATCAGGAAGTCAATCTCGGCAATCCGGTCAACGGCACCCGCCAAGGCGCGCGTGCCTTGAGCCGCGCGGTTGAGACTACCGCCGATACGCTGGCGGCCTACATCAACGATCAGATCGATTTGAACAAGCAATGGAAGCTGGTCGGCGGCGTGCGCTGGGATCGCTTCAAGGTCAATACCGATTTGCAGAAATTCCCGCTGCCGAGCGGATTTACTGCCGACACCACGCAGGTAATCGCGCCGAAGACCGATACCATGCTGAGCCCGCGTGCCGGTGTGTTGTATCAGCCGAGCGATACGCAGTCGTATTATGCGTCTTACGGTACGTCGTTCAATCCGTCGGCGGAAACGGTGACGCAATCTTCGAACACGGCCGCGCTGGATCCGGAGAAAAACAATTCCTATGAAGTCGGCGCGAAGCTGGACCTGATGAATGGCAATTTGACCGTGAACGGCGCGCTGTTCCGTATCGATAAAACCAATGCGCGCATGCGTGACGGGCTGGGTGGCGTGCAAGTACTGGGCGGCAAGGTTCGTGTGAATGGCGTTGAACTCGGTGTTGCGGGACGCATCACGACGGCTTGGCAGATATTCGGCGGTTATACCTTCCTCGACGGTAAAGTCCGGAGTTCGCGGGAAACCGGAAGCGGTGTCGATGTCGACATCCCCGCCGAAGGCAAAACCTATTTGAATACGCCGCGCCATACAGCAACATTGTGGACGACATATCGCGTGACGCCCGCGTGGGAAGTGGGCGGTGGTGCGCTTTATTCATCCAAGCGTTACCTGAACAACTACGAATCGGCGATGATCGACGGTTATACGCGATTCGATGCCACGCTGGCGTATTTGCAGAAGGACTACGATATTCGTCTCAGTTTGCAAAATCTGACAGACAAAAAGTATTTCGAGACAGCATCGGCCGGCCGCGCCACGCCGGTCAAGGGGCGTTCGGCGATGGTGACGGTAGCGTATCGTTTCTAAGCAAGTGATCAAAAGTCTTTTGACAAACAAAGGAATTCCCTCCCCTTCAAGGGGAGGGTTAGGGTCATAGGGTTACACACAATTTAGAA
>CBINHE010000185.1:0-3502 GCA_966250375.1 uncultured Oxalobacteraceae bacterium | reverse complement strand
TACCTGAGCAAGTTACTTGGGCTGCCGAGCTGAGGCTTCATGCGATTGCCCTGACCTCGCGTGATGTGCTGATTGCTCATTTTGGGGAAAACGGTTATACTCTTATGCTTCGCAGAATTTTGTATTACACATTGCGTCTCGGTGAGCGCATTCGATCAAGTTTTAGGAAATATCATTCATGGCAAATACCGCACAAGCCCGCAAACGCGCTCGTCAAGCAGTCAAGCAAAACGCTCACAATTCGAGCCAGCGTTCGGCTTTGCGCACAGCAATCAAAGCTGTCCGTAAAGCGATTGAAGCGGGTGACAAGGCTGCAGCGTCGCAAGTGTTCCTATCTTCTGTGTCCACGATTGATTGTATCGCTGACAAGAAAATCATCCACAAGAACAAAGCTGCGCGCCACAAGAGTCGCTTGGCAGCTGCACTGAAAGCACTGGCCTAGAAAAGTGCATTTATTCCGCAACAAGTTTGCGGAATAGGTCGATTAGTAGTAAAAAACCGCGTGACGCCTGTCATGCGGTTTTTGTTGTTTGTGGTCGGAGGAAATTCTTGTGCGAGCTGGTCTTATACCAATTCCCCCTCCCCCCATAACGTGATATGAAATCGCATCTTTTTCCGTCTGGTAGAGAGCGCATTGTCAATCGTTGGCAGCGAATGTGTTGTTCGTCGTTGCCCATAGCTCGCTATGGCGCCTCCTCGCCCTTGCAGGGCGCATACCTCGGCGGCCCCATCCTCTTTGCAAGAGGATGTCGTTACGCAGGCGTGGAGCAGTGCTCCACGAATTCCCTGCTCCACCATGCCATTCGAAACCTCTGCTGCGCCCCTCGCCAGCCGAAAAAATCCATCGATTCATTTGTTGCGTTATGGGTGGGGATTGGTATTAATTGAATTTTCTAGAGGCGGTACTATAGGATGTCGATATCGGGATTTTGATGGCTTTTATTGCCCGCGCGGCAAGCCTTCAATTGCATTGCCCGGCTTGATGTTCTTTTGCCTGAACCAACCTTGGTTCATCTCCAATGCATAACGCACCAGTTTCTTGCCGCAATGCGAATCGGTTGTCTGCGGCTTCATGTCTTCGATATTGATAATCTTGCCGTTGCCGTCGATAAAGGCGACTGATAGCGGCAGAAGCGTGTTTTTCATCCACATACATACCTCGGCCGGTGCCGGGAGCACAAATAGCATACCCTCATTCGGCGCCATTTTTTCGCGAAGCATAAGGCCTTGTTGACGTTCTGCATCGGTGGCTGCGATTTCTGCCTTGATCACGTGTATGCCGGCGGTCAGGGTAATCATCGGAAATTTCGGTCCCTGTTGTGCGGAGGCAGCCGTCGCCGTAAGGGCGAAAGCGATCGCGGCAACATTACGAAAAAAGGAAATCGAGGTATTCATGGGGGGGCATACGGTAGAGAGGGGCAGACTGGCAGCAAACGCGCAAATAAAAAAGGCAGACCGAGCCTACCTTTTTATCTTGCGGCGAAACTGCTGATTACTTGGCGACGGCAGCAGGAGCATCAACCGAAGCAGATGTTTTTTTAGCTTTTTTAGCTTTTGGTGCCGGGGCATCAGCAGATGGCGAAGCAGAGGCGTTGGCAGAAGCGGCTGCGGTATGGCTAGCAGCAAAAGCGGACACAGTAAACAGACCAGCAATCAGAGCAGCGATCAGGTTTTTCATTTATGTAGTCCTTCGAATTATTTAGTTGTAAAACGGCGATTCAAGTGAATCAGTGCAAATAACGGTAGAGGTGCTTGTAGGTTGACAAGCTTTTTGTGAAAAACACAAATATTTTGCATGATGCTTTGTTGTGTTGCAAATAATACATCATTGATGGCTGTTGGTTGTGGTAGGTGAAACGATTTATGTGGAGCAAAACAGGATGGATGAGAGTAATTCAACCGAAGGGGGCAATAAAATAAAAAGGCAGGACGAACCTGCCTTTCATCATAGCGAAACTACTAATTATTTAGAAGCAACAGCGGATGCTTTAGCTTTCTTGGCTTTCTTAGCTTTCTTAGCTTTCTTAGCTTTTGGAGCGGAAGCTTCTGTCGACGCAGCAGGTGCGGAAGCAGGCGCTGCATCGGCAGCAAAAGAGGAAACAGCGAAGAGACTAGCAACCAAGGCGGCGATCAATTTTTTCATTTTTTAGTCTTTCAAATTAGCATGTTAAATAAACGACGATTCGCATGAATCAGTGCCAATAACGGCGCAGGACGTGAGAGGTTGACATCCTTTCCGCAAAAAGAGCAAAAAGTTTCCAATTGCGCGTGGAATTGCAACGCAATCCGCGCAATGCCGACGTCGCGGTGCGTTTGGCGCGGCGCTATTATGGATTGGTTGCTGAAGAGGAGACCCGCGCTATCTGGGATAAGCGCAAGTTGCGCTTGTGCCGTGGTGGAATTCACCTGAGCCTCCGATTAATGTTCAGGCGCTACGCGCGAGTCTGCGTCAGTTTCGGCATGATTTCTCGGGCGCGCTAGGAGATCTGACGCGTGTGCTGCGAGCCATCATCCATATTGTGCAGGCCCGCTATCCGCAGGAAAAAGCCGATTGCCAAGCTTTGCGCGGTATCGCGAGCGATTCAATCGTGCTTGGCTGTGAAGCGATGGTGGACGTCCTAACCGGAAAAGCTGCTGCCGCCTATCAAGCCTTGTCCAGTGCATTTGCAAACGACCCGCAAGCACCACCTGATGAAAAGCTCTAGCAGCCTGTAGGATTTCCCCCCCAATAGTGTCCGGCACATTCTTTGCTATTTTCATGGTCCTGATTTCTGTTTGATGGACTGATCGAAATGACGCTGCAATTCTTCCGCAGTCGCCCACCCGGAAAAGTAATGGCATACCATTTCGAAGGTACGTTTGTCAGGTTTTTGGTTACTCCACACCGTCAGTAGCAAACTGGCGACCAAGCCGGCATAGATTTGAATGGTCAGCGCGTTAAGCGACTCGCCAAGCCAATGGCAGCAGCCCAGGATGCATTTGAGCCAGCGAAAGAACAGTTCTACCGTCCAGCGATAGCGATAACCCAGCGCGATCAGTTCTGCCGGAAGATCCAGCCGATCAGTCAGCAACAGCAGGCGCGAGCCGTTCGTTGCCACTTCGACCAATCGCAAGGGTTGATGAATGTCGCGTTTGTGATGGCTGGTGCCCACGCGAGAGATAACGATGTCTCGCACCACGCCAGCAGCGCGTGCTTCGCCAGATATGCACCTTTCCTGTTGCACCGTGAACGCCATATTTTCCTTGACGGGCACAATGAACGACGCCCGTGCAGCCAGGATATCGGCCCATCAGGCCATAGGCCGCGTAGCCGCGATCGAGTACATACAGCCGCCCTGCGGCGAGATGCGCACGCAGTTGGCCGATTTCCGACTCCCGGCCTGTGGTGACGCTGGCGTCGACCGGGATGCCGCGGACGACCTCGAAATGCAGGTGCAATTTGGCCGCACGGTGCGTTTCGCTTTGCCACAGTGCCCACACCATGCGCGGCAGCGCCGGCAGC
>CBINHE010000184.1:0-3622 GCA_966250375.1 uncultured Oxalobacteraceae bacterium | reverse complement strand
ATGATCGGTAGTCTCCTACCGAATGACCGTTTACACAAAATCTTTTACACCCTCTAGGAAGAAGCCTCATGATGCCTCCCCTCCCCTACCCTCCTACACCGTTTGGCATGCGCGAGAGCAGGCGAAGCTCGACCAGGCTGCACCCTTGACTCTGTCTGCAGTCGAGGTGCGGGCGCCGCGCCTGATGTAATCAAGCCGCATCTTGCCCCTGAGGTGCCAACTTGTTCCACCATTCCTGCGCCACCGCTTCCCCACGTTTGTCATGCAGAAAAAAATACCCGGCATTCGCCGCCTTCTCAATCAGGCTGCGGTCGTTTTCGGCAGCTATTGTCAAATACGCCAATCCCCGCTCATTGTTCTCATCGAGAAGGATGCGACCGTAGACATAAGCAGCTTTCGGAAACGGTCCGCCTGGCTGCTGCAGAAGGTATTCCAGTACGGGTTTTGCGGACGATGGTGAATCGAACTCCGCTTTCAACAACGCGAGTTCCTGAAGGTCGTGCAGCGCAAGCACTTCCATCTGTTGAGCAGACAATTCCTGCAGACGCTGTTTCGACCGGATCGCATATCGGTAGCGTCTTTCCCATTCCTTGCTTTCCTTGGCCCACCACGCTTGATCAAATTCCTGGATCAGGCGCTTTGTGGTGCCTGCACCGAGCAGGGCTTCGGCCGCAGTGGTTCCGGTTGGCTCCGGCAGCGTCAAGGATTGGCTGGTTGCTTCAACCCGGTCCCGCAGTGCAGGATGCGTGTCGAGCAGCCCGGACTTTTCGCGCCAGGCGTCGGCCAGGCGCTTGTGGGTGGCCCACTCCGGATAACTTGCACCGAATGCCGTTCGCATTGATACGTAGGGCAGGATAGTGGGGCGCGGGGCGACGTCGATCTGCCGGAAGATCACCGGCCAGAACGACTCGTGAAACCAGCGGCCGAGTAACGCATCGCGAATGAGGCCGCAGGCGTTTGTTTCTGCGCCGACGAGTTGGGTCGCCGTACGGTCGGCTTCGTATTCGTTCTGTCGCGACAGTACAAAGGTGTAGGCGTTGTAGTAAGGCATGAAACGGTCGAGTGCACTGGCAAAGAGGGCGTGCGCCCAGCTGGTGTCACGGTCGTCGGCAACCTGCTTGTACAAGGCGCCGAAGGTGCGCCGTTGGCGATAGACCCATGTGCCGAGCTTGCCGTGGTTTCCGCAAATGTGGCCATACTCGTGGGCGACGGTGGCCAGCATCTCATTCCTCGGCACACCGAGCATGTAGGGCAGGCCAAGCATGAGATAGTTGGTGTGACCGCCGAAGAAGCCCCAGCGCGGCAGTTGCGACACCGCCGCGTTGAACCGATCGTCGATCAGCACGTGGTGGATCGGCGGGCCGTTGAGTTTCCGGCGCATCCTGCCGAGCGCCTCAAAAAGCCTGGGCGCATCTTCACATGTAATAGGTCTTCCCTCCGGCCGGGAAAGGCGCATGAAGAACATGCGCAGGACAGCGAAGAAGACCGGAATCATCGTGATTGCGAAAACCGTGATGGTGAACATGCTGACGCGGTGTTCGCTGCGCGCCCATTTGAAGCCGAAATACACGAATGCGGCGATAGCAGCCAGTGCGGCAAAAAGCACGATATACGCGGCGCTGCTGATGAGCAGGACCTTGGTGCGAAAAAGCGCAGGATTACGTTCCGCCTGCCCTTCCAGCCTTCCAACCAATCCCTCGTAGACGTAACGATCCAAGAGTGCCTCTTTTTCTTGTTTTGAAATTACTCGAAAACCTGATGTACTGGGATGCATGGGGCACGGCCGTGCCGGTCATCCTTTCGGCATGTCCGCGACCGAGTTCAAGAAAGTCAGTCATCTACCCGACAGGTGCGAATAATGCTCGGCCATGTTCCCACGAAGGCATTGCTGGATCAATAGCATATTCATGTGATTGACGAGTGGCAGGTTGTGGCCGGGTCCGGCAGGTAACGTTGGAAATGAGCGGGCACGTAGCGTCCCTCTTCACTGCAATGTCAAACGGCATGGGCTCGTAACCACGCGAGCACTTCACTTGCGTTTTTATCTGGTGGAAAAACTGGATAAAAATATTTCACAACTCTTCCATTCCTGATGATCAGGGTTACACGCCTCAGCAAACGCATTCCACCCGCTTCAAAAACCGGCAAGCCCAAGGTGTGGGCAAATGAAAACGCATTATCGCTGAGTAGCTCATATGGCAATTGGAGACGTTGAGCCGCTTCGAGTTGGTCTTCTGCGGTTTGGACGCTCATTCCGTACACTCCCGCACCGACCGATTTCATCTCATCATAGCTGTCGCGGAATGAACAGGATTGAGGGGTGCAGCCGGCCGCTCCCGGAATGGCCGCCCAACCATCAGGAATAGATCGGCCTGGGCGACCTGTCATTGGGTAGCAATAGATCACTACCCATCCGGTTTGGTTTGCGAGGTTAACCAACTGGCCTGAAGTCGACTGCAATTCGACAGCAGGAATGGACAGTCCGATCAAATGATTACATGCGCCATCGTCCTGAGGGACCGGTAGGTCGGTCGGTACATTCATTAGTACGTCCTTCGGCAAACTGGTCAAATCTTGCATCCTCACTCCGTCAAGTCCAAGTAATTGGCTGCTGTTTAATGCCAAATTGATCGGCGCCAAGCGTCCGCATTGAATTCCAAGTTAGACCTTTTTATCCCGCCTTCTGCTGCTCATGCTTCGGAAAATAGTTGCGATACATCGTATCGACGTATCGGACCAGGTTAGGATGAGTTTCGGCTGCAGCACGTAACGGGGTTTCAAAATGCGCGCACAATACGCTGGCCATAAAGGCGAAAACAGTGGCATCTGCTCCACATGGCTTATCACCCATAAGATAGGGTTTGTCGCCTAGAACCGCTGCAAGCGATTGGATGGTCTTTGATGCAATTAGAAGCTGCTCATTTAGCGTGTGGCGTCCCATGCCATGTGCATGTAGATTTTTCCTGACTTTGCGTCGCACTAGTGACTCAATAACCGGACGTACCGGCCAAGGAATTTTTTTAAAGAAAATGGCCACTCCGCGAACGAAGTTTGCGTCATCAAGCCAGCGCCATTGCATCGATGCCCAATACAGATTGTCTTCAAGCATTTTTTCTATCGCCCAAGCGACACCGCGCTCGTCCGGCGACAGGTTGCCATCAAAGTCGATTCCATACTTCTTTTCGATATGCCACCGAATGAATGTCGAATCAGGCACAACTTGCCCCTCATCTTCAATGTAGGGAAGTTTTCCTTTTGGCGCTCCACGAAATCCAGTTGGATCTTTTCGGTACGGTAGGCCGGCCAACTTCAAAAGCATCTCGCCTTTTGTCACAAAGGGGCTGGGGTCAGGAAGCCCAAAGGCAGGGCCAAACGAATATAGTGTGATCATTTTGTGTAATTTCTATTTGAACTCGTGTACCTGTCTCAAATGCGTATCTTCCGCATTTCGATCTAAAGTCGTGTTATCCGGCGCACTCGTGCGTCAGCATTGAATAACAAGTTAAAGCTGACCATGGTTAACCTGAAAAAACATACTCGCCCTTGATCTGCTTTGGAGAAACAAAGCCAAAATCAGGAAAGAGCTTTGATCTCAGATACCAGATAAGAACGAAGATAGAAA
>CBINHE010000183.1:0-3742 GCA_966250375.1 uncultured Oxalobacteraceae bacterium | reverse complement strand
TTTACAAGTCCCTTTTGTAAAATGTTTCTAAATTGTGTGTAACCCTATGACCCTAGCCCTCCCCTTGAAAGGGAGGGAATACGTAGGCTCTCCGTCGCCTAAGTTACTGACTTCTGTGTATTGACGGCGAGTTGCAGCCCTGTAGGACGGGCAGTTTTTTGCCCACGCTGCATTGATCCCGCGGGCACGATGAGGCCGCGCCCACCCGGTTCGATTTATCCGAACTTCCGCACCGCATCGAGCGCCAACCCGGCACCGATGCTGCCGAACAGATCGCCTTCAACCCGCCGCGCCGCCGGCACCAGCGCCGCGATTTTTTCGCGCAGCAGGTGCACGCCGCTTGAGCCGCCGGTAAAAAACACTGTATCCACTGCATCGGCAGCCACCCCCGCGTCGCGCAACAAATTGTCTACCGTGCTTTCAACGCGGCCAATCAAATGCGCAATCGCGCCGTCGAATTCCGTGCGCTTGAGCGGCAAGGTATGGCGTGGCGTGAGGCGGTCGAGATTCAACTCGGTTGTCGCGGCATCGGATAGCGCGATCTTGCCTTCCTCGACCTTGATCGCCAGCCAGTGGCCTGCGCGCTCCTCGATCAAGTTCAGCAAGCGGTCCAGCTTGTCGCGTTCGCGCGCATCGCGATAGATCTCTTTCAATTGCAACCAGGTTTTTTGCGTGTACGCGAGGTTGATGGTGTGCCAGGTCGCAAGGTTGAAGTAATAACTCGACGGCACTTCGGCATTGCTGTTCAGGCGGCTGCCCAAACCCAACAGCGGCATCACGCAAGACAGGCTCAGATATTTGTCGAAATCGGTGCCGCCGATATGCACACCGGCGCTGGCGAGAATGTCGTCGCGCCGGTCATTTTTGGCGGCGCGTTGCGGCGATAGCCGGACCAGCGAAAAATCCGAGGTGCCGCCGCCGATATCGGCAATCAGCACCAGTTCTTCACGCGCAATCTGCGATTCATAATCGAACGCGGCGGCAATCGGTTCGTACTGGAATGCGATATCGGTGAAGCCGACCGCACGCGCAATATCGCCCAGCGTGGTTTCGGCCAGCCGGTCGGCCGCTGCGTTGTCGTCGATGAAATGCACCGGCCGCCCCAGTACCGCACTGGTAAAGGGGCGGCCGGCCGCCTGTTCCGCGCGTCGTTTGAGTTCTCCCATGAATTGGGCGAGCAGTGTGCGAAACGGCAGTGCCCGCCCATCCACCTCGGTTTGACCATCCATCAGGCTGGTGCCGAGCAGGCTCTTCAACGAACGCATCAATCGGCCTTCATGGCCGGCCAGATAATTAGCGAGCGCCGCGCGTCCGAAATACACCGCGTCTTCTTCGGCGTTGAAGAAAACAACCGATGGCAGCGTGACCTTGCCGTCCTCCAGTTGCAACAGCGTTGATTGCCCCGGCCGGCTCCAGCCGACGGTGGAATTGGACGTGCCAAAATCGATGCCGCATGCATTTGCCATGAAAACCTCGTGCGTTCAGAACGGGCCGACATGATAGGCGATTGCGCGGCGATTGTCTTTACTTTAGGACGCGCGCAGCAATAAGTTAGGTGATTTTTCTGGCCGTACCGGGTGCACTCGACTCCCTTCTCCTGCAGGAGCAATAATGTCCGGCACATTATTTGCTGACGTGTTCCAACCGTCGTATTCCCTCCCTTTCAAGGGGAGGGTTAGGGGCGAAGCAGGGAATTCGGACAGCATGGTGCAGCAGGGATTTCGTGCAGCATGCTGCAACGGCTCCTTACTTTCCTGTTGCGCTACCTGCCGCAGGGATCAGGGGAACTGCCGCCTGTTGCACGTCCGGCCACACGACATAATCGTCGACTGCATACAATTTACACCGCTCCTTGCTGTTTTTTTCGCAATTGGCGAGCACCCGCGTCCGAGGGTCGTCGCCATTCGCGGCCCAGCTCCAGGCGCCGCTGGGCGAAACGGCGAATGCCCGCGGAAACGATTTGGCGAGAAATGCGCGATACCCTTCGCGGCCCGTCGCTTTCAGATACGGTACCGCATCGATATTGTCGAGCGCGGCGAAGCCGGTTTTTTGCTGCGGTATCTCATCCGCTAAAACGACCGTCTCGTCGGCGGGCATGCCTATTTTCCTGAGAAATTTTTCGGTTTCCGGCCACCATATTTTGACGCCGTCCCAACTGCTGCTCATGCCGTGCGCATCGGACTTGAACGGCCCGAATGCGATCAGCTTGGCGTTGCCGCCCGCACTGACATAGGCTTGGTGCATTTTTGCCGCGAGTTCCGGATCGAAGTGGCGGTCGTTTGCACCATAAAACCACAAGCTGGGCACCATCGTGTGCTTGCCGAATCCGGCAAATGCATTCACCAGCGACGCTTGCCATGGACAGCTGCCACCGTGCAGACGCAAGCCGCCGGCAAAATTGAGCAGCCCTTTCACGCCAGGGAATCCGCGCGTGCCGAATGCCATCGTCGCCAGTCCGCCGTACGATTGCCCGCCCACCAGAATCCGGCTCTTGTCAGCCCAGCTTTGCGTGATGATGTAGTTCAGCGTGGCCTGCAAATCATCCGCCTGTATTTGGCCGTTGCCAGCCATGTCGCATTCTTTTTCCACATAATCCCCGCCGGAGTTCGAAAAGCCTTTGCGCATCGGGATCACCACCGCATAACCATGCTTGACGAATTCGCGACTGATGACCACGGCGCGATCGCGTCCTTGCTGTCGTGGATTGCCCAATGCCTTGCCGTGATTCATGATCAGCAACGGAAACGGGCCTGCGCCCGGTGGTTTGTATATCGTGGTTTCGAGTTGCACGCTGTCCGCACCGGAGATGACCGGTACCATCACCACTTGTTCGTTCAACGCTGCATTCAGTGTGACCGATTGTGCTGCGCAGACACTGCTCGACATATTCCCGGCAATCACCGCAATCCCGAGCGCAAGTCTGAGCGCCCAGCGTTTTGTTACATCTCGTTTCGATGGAAAAAATTTTGACATGCCTCTGGCACCCTTCGAATTGCAAAAAATCGGGCCGCATGACGGACCGCAGACGCGCTTCCTGGGAAGCGGGTTGCCTATCGAAAAAGCGCTGGTCGACGAATTCGAAACTGCGCGTGCGCGGGCGGCACGACATGCATGTCAGCGAGGCTGGCCATGGTGTTTTGATAGGACAACGTTGCCCATTCTAAATACCGGTTTGCCCCGACTCAATACTCGTTTATGCAACTTGGAAAGATTATTTTGCGCATGTTTTTAATAGGTAAAGACTTTCTGCGCTTTCGTTATCGATGCGGCAAAGGAATGGCAAAAAGCGGGTGCGATGGCCATTGCTTGAAGAGATAAATGCGGCAACTTTTCAGAAAAGCCGCAGTCAACGAACAACGAAGGGTGTGTATTTGATACGGAGGCAAGAATGAGAGTGGATTTGTATCGCAGGCCGGAAATCGGCGGTCAATATTCGTATCTAGCGGTTCCGCAAGGAAAACCGATTCCCAACGAAGCAACCAATACCGATTGGGAAACCGCGCAGCGCGATTTCGATCTGGAGAGAAACGATGAAGAGGCGACCGGACTCGCGTGCAACGATGCCATTCAACAAATCAGCGACAAGGGATACGCGATATCGAGCATAAGAAAGTTGCGGAAATTGTGGTGAGACGCTGTTCGGCAAAGTGAACATGGCGTCGTTATCCGTCTCACTTAGGATCGTGCACGGAATAACTTCCCGATTTGGACGTGTTCGGCGGGATGCAGTGCAAGGAGGGAG
>CBINHE010000182.1:0-3843 GCA_966250375.1 uncultured Oxalobacteraceae bacterium | reverse complement strand
AAGAAATAATTTCCCGATTTTGGCGCGCTTGACGGGCGCGCTGCTGCGTTGCCCCTCCCTTGCAGGGCGCGTACCCGCTTGCAAGCGGGTACTGTTTCGCAGGCGGATCGCATGCGATCCGAAATCCCTGCTGCACCTTGTGTGGCCCGCCACACGGCGCTCGGAGCGATGGAGCGGGGAATTCATGCGACATGTCGCATGCCCGCGTAACGGTGCTCCCTTGCAAGAGAGCACTCCCTCCTTGCATCGCCTCCCGTCAAGCACCCCCAAATAGGGAAATTATTCCTTACCATATCCTAAGAAAAAATCATGGCTTCTATCGAATTCAAGAACGTTTGCGTTGATTTCCCTATCTATAACGCAAATGGCAGGTCATTAAAAAAAAGGCTGATCCAGGTTGCCACTGGTGGTCAACTGGGCGCGGATCAACAAGGGCGTGTGGTCGTACGCGCCCTTGAGGAGTTGAGTTTTACGCTTAAAGATGGGGACCGTGTCGGTCTCTTAGGCCATAACGGCGCTGGGAAGAGTACGCTTCTTCGGTTGCTTAGCGGCGTTTACGAGCCGTCTTCGGGATCGGCCCGCATCAATGGTGAGATTGGATCGCTTATCGACATTTCTCTGGGGATCGACCCGGAGGCCACTGGGAGAGAAAATATCTACCTTCGCGCTGGTCTGCTAGGAATGACGCGATCCGAGATTACAGCCCAGATCGACGATATCATCGAATTTTCCGAGCTGGGTGATTTTGTTGATATGCCGTTGCGGACATACTCCACAGGGATGCATCTGCGCTTGGCATTCGCTGTATCTACCATCGTTCGTCCAGAAATTCTCCTGATGGATGAATGGCTCTCGGTCGGCGACGAAGGCTTTAAACATAAAGCCGAAGTGAGAATGACTGAACTAGTGCAATCAACAAATATACTCGTGATTGCAAGTCACTCACGCGATTTGATTTTGCATACTTGCAATCGCGCCATTTGGCTCGAACACGGAAAAATCCGTATGGATGGGGATTCACAGTCAGTGGCTACCGCGTATTTTGGAGCGTGATCTGTTATGAATAAAATTCATCGTGAAGGAACTGATATTAATACCGCTTTTTTGGCCGCAGCGAAACGGCTCAGGTATTCGGCCTCACGAACAAAAGCATCCATTCTTGGTCGGCAAGAAGAGATAAATTTTCCTGACTCCGCTTCCTTGTTCTCGCGGGTTGGGATGCAGGAAGCGCTTCGGTCCATTGGTCAATTTGGATTTCGTCTTGCCAAACCAGTATTCCGTCCCATTGCATTCAGACTGCGGCGTTATTTGATAGAAGGGCTACGTCAAGACGTTCTGCTGGAGATCCAAAGAACATCTGCAACCACTGCTCAAGAGCTGCAGGCAGTCAGGAGGTCATTGCGGCAAGAGGTGGAGCACTCGCTTGACGTGTCGCGCCAGGAGATCCAAAAGGCAACTACAACAACCACTGTTCAAGAGCTGCAGGCAGTCAAGGAGTCATTGCGGCAAGAGGTGGAACACTCGCTTGACGTGTCGCGACAGGTGATCCAAAAGGCATCGACAACGGACACTGCTCAAGAGTTGCAGGCAGTCAGGGAGTCATTGCGGCAAGAGATAGCGGATTCGCTTTGGATGTTGAGGCAAGAGCTGCAGATCCGAAATGACGCTCTTATGCCTCGCCTCGATCGAATTGAGCAATACAGTTATGCGACTGCCCGAAGGGTTGCCATTAATTGCGATTCTGGAGAGATCCTCGTTAGAACCGAAGTAGGCTTCGTTCTTTGTGCCGCAACTGACCACGCGTTACTCGCCTCTTTAGTCGAGGCTGGAGAATTGGAGCTTGGCACGCGCCTTTTAATCCAAAAATTCCTGAAGCCAGGCGATGTTTATGTGGATGTCGGAGCCAACATCGGCATGCACATCTTGGCTGCAGCAAGAGCGATGCAAGGGCAAGGAAAAATTATTGCGTTCGAGCCTTTTGAACCTACCAAACGGATGCTCGAAAAAACGGTATGGATGAATGGATTTTCGGGTATTACTGAAATTCATCAGGCTGCCGTGTCTAATGTTTCTGGCCGTCAAAACCTTTACCTTGGAGCCACAAGCGGACATCACTCCTTGTTCAATCTGGAAACACCCGAAGATCTCTCTAAAAAGCCAGTAGAGGTGCCTCTTGTCAGGATGGATGAAATCATCCCTCCCGATCAAAGAATTAATCTCCTAAAGATCGATGCAGAGGGAGCGGAACTTGAAGTTATTGAAAGCGGTGCATCATTGATTATGAGTAATCCGGATATTGCGCTCATTGTTGAATTTGGGCCCTCGCATCTTCGCCGTAGGGGCCATACGCCAAAGCAATGGCTTAAGACATTTACCAAGCTCGGATTGAATTATCAAGCGATTAACGCCTCCTCTGGGTCTCTCGAAGCGTGGTCCATTGAGCAATTGGAGCAAGTTGATTCCGTAAACCTTTTCTTTTCGCGTAATAACTCCCAAGCGTGGAGCAGATTGAAGGCATGAGGTCTGAAGTTATTGTTATTGGGGCAGGAGGTCATGCAAAAGTTTGCATTGAATTACTTCATGCAATGGGCGAAAAGGTGGCTTATTGCGTTGGCGAAACAGACAGCCCTGATCAGTGTCTAGGCGTGCCCGTTTTAAAAGGCGATGAAAACCTGGCGCATTTGCGTACAGAAGGATATTCCAGACTCTTTGCAGCTATCGGATCGAATGGGCTCAGAGATCGCTTGAGCACTGCCGCTATCGAGCAAGGCTACCAATTGGTTAACGCCATCAGCCCCCACGCCATCATTTCCCCAACCGCCAAACTGGGAGCCGGTGTGGCCGTGATGGCTGGTGTGGTCATTAATGCAGAGGCTGTGATTGAAGACCTCGTCATCATTAATACCGGTGCAACGATTGACCACGATTGCCGAATTGGAAAGGCAGTTCACATTGCACCTCAATGTGCGCTGGCGGGAAATGTTATTGTCGGCAAGCACAGTTTTCTTGGGGTCGGCTGCAAAGTCATCCCGGAGATCGAGATCGGAGAGAAAGTGACAGTTGGCGCCGGTGGCGTTGTCATCTCTCACCTCGTATCTGGGGCGAAGGCCGTCGGTGTGCCGGCAAAAATTATTAGTAGTAAGTAGTGCTTGACCGAAAACTCGCTATCCCCCTATGACGATGATCGGAAAGACAGAAACGAAGATTTCCTGGAAAGCGTGTTGATTGGTGGATGCGATGTGGATTTCCGGGGCATGGCCCGGATTTTTCGGGAAATCTTCGTTGCGGTTTGCGGTCGATCCGACTGCGAGAAATATTCTTCGCATGCATCGAAAAACAGTAAGCCGATGAAGGCATGAGCCCGTTGCGGGGGCTGAACCGGAAATTTTTGACAAGGGACGGCCACGATGCGCGTAGTACAGGATCGGCAAATGCAAATAGGTGAAGTCGACGTTTCGCAGATCAAATGATGGAACAGCAAACCGATGATCAGGTGACGGTGCCGATGGTGATGCAAGCGAAAAAGCGGTTCCCGGAATTGAACGCCTGCAGCTTCGAATTCAAGCGCTACGTCGCCTTGGCCGTGGTGGCACGAAATATCCACCGCATCGGCGCCCTCTTGTGGAAGCAGGAGCAGGAGCGCGCAACGGAAGATGCGCGCTTCGAATCGCGCGCTCCCGCGCCAGCACGCGGCATAGAAAACGCGCCGACACTTCTTCTGACGAAACTAATATTGAAAATCAAGAGGGGGGAGCGCTCGCCTCGCGTTCAACCTAAAAACAGCAGTCGGGTAGTCAGATTCGGCCCGATGAGGTACTGAGCAATGGTGGCGGATCCGATACT
>CBINHE010000181.1:0-3942 GCA_966250375.1 uncultured Oxalobacteraceae bacterium | reverse complement strand
AAACGTTGCTCTTCAGAACAACATCGGCAGAGAATTCATAGCGCGATTGCCCTGATGAGCTGCCGAGTTCGGTCGCCGATTTGCGAGAATCAGGGCATCTAAAAAAGGTCTAGTCAATGAAGAAATATGAACTTGAGCAAAAACTTATCGATCTGGGCGTTGATTCTGATAGTTACTCTTTAAATGGGGAAAGTAAAAATGAAACATTAAGTCTCGAAGAAAATTATGGAAAGTGGAGCATTTTTTATAGTGAGCGTGGACTGCGTACAAAAGAAGAGGTTTTTGATAGCGAAGACGAAGCATGTAACACATTTCTAATTCGTATCAAGAAAATGCTGGAAATTTGATTGGTAGCTACAATTATTTCAACGCAAACTATTTTAAACCGAGCAAATAATCATGAAGGCGAAGCGCTTGTTGTTATGGAAGGTATTTTTTTCGTTGGTTTTTTGTTTTGGTGTTACTTTATTTTCATGGAAAGGGCATGCCATGCCAATTAGTGAGACATCTTCTGAAAATGAACCAGTTTCATCAGGCTCCATTTACGGGCTGACTGATGAACAAAGGAAAAAACTTATCGAAAAAGCGAATCGTGGCGACAAGGATGCGGCGTTCGCTCTTTATCAATATTTCTCGTTATCAAACTATGGCGAGACTCAAGAAGAACAATGGCTCGAAGTTGCCGCGAAAAATGGACACACAGTGGCTCAATACAATCTCGCAGTACGTTATATGGAGAAAAATGACTTAAAACAAGCGACATATTGGGCGCAGAAAGCCCTTCAAAATGGTGATAAGGATGCCGCTAATTTGCTGGACGAGATGAAGGGAAAATGAGTTCGCAACAATGACCGCATTACGTTTACAGATCCCTCACTCGCGTCGCAGTTATGGGAAGTCGTGAAAAATGCGCTACAGCTAATTCTGTTCATTCATTCTCTAACGCTGTCATGAAATCACTAACCGATTTTCTTGAACTCATTCAAAAAGTAAAAACACCTGCCCCGTGGATCTTTGCCATTTTTTGCATTGTTTATCTTGATTGGTATGCGCTACAAAACGTTGGACTATCTTTCAGCGAATTACTTTCGGACCCCGCATCGGCTCAAAATTGGGCCGGTGAGCAATGGTTGCTTCGGTTGACAGTTTGCATAGCGATATTCTCCTTTTTCTGGTTTGTTGGACTGTCTTTGATGATCATGCCGTTTTTGGATTGGGTAATCTTCGAATGTCAATTTCGGCTACCCAGACTTCTCCAAAATGCACCGAAGCATCCCTCCCAGGAAAAGGGTTACGTCTATCTTCCGACCGCCAGGCAATACGCCATTTTTCATCAAAACAAGCTTCTACTTGAGTACTGCGACACAAAGTTTCAACGGCTTCAGGATATTGCGATATTAAGGCGCTGCTGTATCGGTATTGCGTTATTTGGCGTCATGGCGTGGACAGCTTCCATCTCATCGCACCCCAGCCTGCTTGATCATTTATGCCTATGGTTCGATCAAACAACGACCTGGAAGAAATTCGTTTTTTCCATAACGGCGATGATGATGGCTGCCTACATACTTCCGATCCTGTTTCGCACCAACGATCCATTTGACAACTACATTTATTTGCCCAAATTGGCAGATGAACTCAAACGTTGAATTTCGATTATTCAACGCGGCAAGACGCACCCGGCAGGGCGCCAATAACAAAGCGCATTGCGCCGCATGCGCCATCACAAACAATGGACCAAAGCATTGACACGGCACCCTTCGCCGTGCCGAACACCACAATAATATGACCGCCGCCGCCACGCCCGCCCAGCCCCCGATCCCTACGCTCCAGCACCGCGTCATCCTCACCGACAACATCCGCCTGGACGACCCCGCGATGGCCGACACCATCACCGGCGACGCGTTCCTGGTCCTGTCGCGCTGGCTCAAGGACTTGATCGGCGTCGACATCCAGCCCGCCACCCTCAAAAACCTGCTCGCCAGCCTGCCGGTCACCGGCTCGGTCTTCTCCGCCTTCGACGTCATCGCCGACATCAGAACGCTCGCCACCTACAGCACCGGCACGCGCCAATGGGGCTACCAAACCATCCCCCCGTGGATCGAAACCAGCCTGGACGTGATCGGCATCCTGCCAATGCCGCCCCTCAAGCAAGCCTCGATGGGCTTGAAGAGCGCCATCAAGATGGCGCTCGACCCCAAGTTCGTCTTCTCGCACATGAAGGCCCAGACCGCCGGCTTCATGGCCGGCGGCGCCACCCTCCTCCTCGAAGACATCGCCAACACGCACATGAAGCAATGGGAGGCCGACATCAACGCCGGTTTCGGCAAGATCATCGGCGGCACCATCACCACCGTGGACGCGGTCGCCCGCATGCCGCAGGCCAGGGCGCTCAGCGCCGCCTACACATTCATCACGCGCCGCAAGGACCCGGCCGAAGAAATCAAGGACCTGCTCAACGACGTCAACAAGACCGGCGCCACCCGCATCAAGGAAATCCTCCACGGCGGCAGCCAGTTCGCCGGACTCGCCCCCTTGCTCCTCGCGTTCACCAAACAGCACAAACGCGCCGACATCCACGTCCCCAAAACCGAAGTGGCCAAGACCCGGCGCACATCGGAAACCGAGGCGCGCGCAAGAATCCGCCCCGCCGCGCCCGACCAGGTCAACACGCACACCATCGACCAGAACCGCGCCATCACCACCAAGGCGCGCGTCAACGGCCGGCAAAGTCCCACCGCGGCGCCGGAGTGCAAGAGCTGCAAAACCCCCCACCCGATCAACCTCGCCACCGGCGAAGAGATCCTGCCGCACACCGACTTCGCCGCCCCCGGCCTGCTGCCGGTCGCATGGACGCGCTGCTACCGCTCGTCGCACGCCCCCTACGACCACAGCCTGCTCGGCGCGCGCTGGACCAGTCCGTACACCACCGCGATCACGCAAACGGCCCAGGGGCTGGTCTACCATGACTCCACCGGCCGCAACATCGCGCTGCCGACGCTCGCCATCGGCCAGACCCACGAGCACGCGTTCGAGGCCTTCACCGTGCTGCGCGACAGCGCCACCTCGTTCGTCATCGCCTACCGCAACGGCGACAGCGACGTCTTTCGCCGCCACGGCGACCCGGCGCAGGATGCGCAGGGCAACGTCGCCATGCGCTATGCATTGCGCAGCAAGCGCACCCAGGCCGGCGCCGCGCTCTGGATACTGCCGCTGCCGGAAGCCCGCGCCCGGTTCCGGCACCACCCCGCCGCCGCGCTGCTGGCGCAAGACGCCTTGCTCATCGTGACCGACGGCCACCAGCTCTGGCTCGAATGCCGGCCGGCCGACACCGGCAGCTTCGTCGCCGACAGTCCGGCCGCCAAACGCATCGTCTCCGGCCTCGCCGCGCTGCACGACGCCAACCAGCAAGCCGGCATCGCCCACATTGCCGGCGACGACCCCGAGCGCCAGCCCGGCGCCTACCACGCGCAGCTATCGCGCGCCATCGGCCGCATCGACCAGTTGCTGTCCGACGGCACCCGCCACACCCACGCGCGCTACCGTTACGCTCCCGCGACCGGCGAAGACGGCACGCTCATGCGCGCGCAAGCCGGACTCGACCTGGTCGAGCAGGTCGACGCCGAGGATCACACCCGCCACTACGCCTACGCCGCGCACCTGCTGACCCGCTACACCGACTACAACGGCTTCGGACAAAACCTCGAATGGCAAACCGACACGGCATGGGCGCCGTTCCCGACCCGCTGCATCCGCACCGTCGCCGACGACGGCAGCGAAGACACGCGCATGGCGTATGACGCTTGGCACAATGAAACCACGCTGACCGACGCCGCCGGCAACAAAACGGTCTACACCTGCAATGGCGACAACCTGGTGACCGGCATCGAGATTGGTTGATTCGTGCGCAACACAATCGTTGTCTGCCTGAAAGCAAAAAGCTGT
>CBINHE010000180.1:0-4143 GCA_966250375.1 uncultured Oxalobacteraceae bacterium | reverse complement strand
CAGAGGCGCGTTGTCGCTCAATCGGATGGGCCAGTGATTCCTGGCAAAGAATATTTTGGAAGAGCCGGACGCCCAGCATTCACCGCCCAGCTCATCGAGCGAATAAGGATGCCCAGAATGAGCGAGGCTTTAGCCTGCCGATGCTCGCTTGCAAGCAGGGACATGCCGAAATAGTGCAGGGATTGGCGTGATGCTGGAACCGGCGACAATGCTGTCCCCTGTTCTTGTAGCAGGAGAGATCGACGACGGATGCAATTGAAGCACACGAGAAGCTCAGCCGTACGAAATATACGGTGAGCATCGCAGGTACGAGATCAGTCCCTCGCATGCATTGGTAAATTCTCTAGAGCGAATTGCTGGCGAATGCAGGGCGCGTCTCACGCACCGAAACGCCGATGCTTGCAAATCGACAATTCACTCTATAGGGTGCGCCATTGCGCACCGCGATCTCGTCACAGAAGCGTTTTTGCCAACGCTTCCAATTCCGCCCGATATTCCTTCTCATTGAGCTGCTTGCGCGCCACGCCGCTTTCATATGCGGCAGCCGCAATCTTCGGTGTCACACCGGTCAGCAAACGCTTGTCCAGCAGCGTCGGCACAATGTATTCCGCGCCGAAGTGTTCGTCGCTGCGCGCCATCTCGGCCAGCGCGATGACGCAGGCACGTTTCATCGGCTGATTGATGGTGGTGGCTGAAGAATCCAGCGCAGCACGGAAAAGGTAGGGGAAACACAGCGCATTGTTGATCTGGTTCGGATAGTCGGAACGGCCGGTGGCGATGATGGCGTCCGGCGCGACTTCGCGTATCAGTTCCGGACGCAGTTCCGGTTCCGGGTTGGCGAGCGCGAAGACGATCGGCTTGGCCGCCATCTTCTGCACGTCTTCCTGCTTCAGCAGACCGGGGCCGGACAGGCCGAGAAACACATCCGCCATGCCGATGACGTCGGACAGCGTCTTGGCTGTCGTATTCTGTGCCCATGCGCGTTTTTCGTCGGTCAGTTCACGATCGGTGGTCAACACGCCGCGGCTGTCGCAGACGTACACGTTCTCACGCTGGACGCCGAGGTCGAGCAGCATGTCGAGACAGGCAATCGCGGCCGCACCGGCGCCGGAGCAGACCACCTTCACCATCGAGATGTCGCGTCCGGTAAGGTGTACCGCGTTCAGGAAACCCGCGCCGACCACGATCGAAGTGCCGTGCTGATCGTCATGAAAAACCGGGATCGACAGGCGTTCACGCAGGCGGCGCTCGACGTAGAAACATTCCGGCGCCTTGATGTCTTCCAGATTGATGCCGCCAAACGTCGGATGCAGCGCGGCGATGATCTCGACCAGTTTTTCCGGGTTGGTTTCGTCGATCTCGATATCGAAGGAATCGATGCCGGCGAACTTTTTGAACAGCACCGCCTTGCCTTCCATGACCGGCTTGCCGGCCAGCGCACCGATGTCGCCAAGGCCGAGCACCGCGGTGCCGTTGGTAATCACGCCGACCAAGTTCCCCTTGGCAGTGTACTCATAGGCCTTGGCCGGATTCTTGCTGATTTCGATGCAGGGCGCGGCGACGCCGGGCGAATAGGCCAAGGCGAGGTCGGCCTGGCTGGCAACCGATTTGGTGACCTGGATGGCGATCTTGCCGCGTTGTCCTGCTGAGTGATACTCGAGTGCTTGTTGTTCCAGCGTATTCATTTTAGTTTTTTCTGCAAATGGTTAATCGTCGAGG
Organism: uncultured Oxalobacteraceae bacterium; assembly: GCA_966250375.1. Lineage (GTDB taxonomy): Bacteria > Pseudomonadota > Gammaproteobacteria > Burkholderiales > Burkholderiaceae_D > CAMLDH01. Next base: position 2,424 of record CBINHE010000180.1, on the reverse strand, counting down.
TTGTCCGTTCCTGAGCCTCATTGAAAACGGCATACCGACTCGGTAACGCGAACCGGCAACGGTCGCGCAGCGGCTTTTCCGAACTCACGGTTTGGGTGTATTCCGCAAATGATCGAACACGGTGGCGCGTCGCATGAGGGCATTCCCCCACCTGCTTCAGTAAAAGCGGGGCAGGGACGCAACACAGGGGTCTCTGGGGCAAACAGTTTCGCCGTTGTGGCGGCACGCAAAGGCGGGTAGGCCTTTGGCATTCCGTGGCAGTGCAGGTATCGTGTTCGGCGCTACAACTGCCAGACTCTTCCAGTGATATGGGAGAGGAAGCAAACAGCATATTCCAGCGACCGTTCAGGGTGGTATACGGTACTGGGGGCATTAGCCTAGCACACTTCGGATAACGCAGTGTAAAACGTGAATACTGTAAACAATACGTTTGTCGGCGGTGGCCCAACATTCGAAAAGGTCGGTGCCGGCTTTCTGGAAATGCAGATTAATGATCTTCTTGCTTGCGATTGGTGCTGCGCGAGCCCTCCTGGCGAACCAGATTTAGGGGATGACAAGGAGCGGCAAGAATTCGCCATCAACAAAAAGCCCCGTATTTACGGGGCTTTCGAGAGGCTTTGATAGTTTATGGAACGCCGTGGAACAACAGATTCGCCTTACACGTTAAACAGGAAGTTCAACACATCGCCATCCTTGACCACATATTCCTTGCCCTCGGCGCGCATCTTGCCGGCTTCTTTCGCGCCTTGCTCGCCCTTGTACGCAATGAAGTCTTCATAGGCGATGGTTTGTGCACGGATGAAGCCGCGCTCGAAATCGGTGTGAATCACGCCTGCCGCCTGCGGCGCGGTGTCGCCCACATGGATGGTCCATGCGCGCACTTCCTTCACGCCGGCGGTGAAATAACTTTGCAGCCCGAGCAGTTTGAAAGCAGCGCGGATCAGGCGATCCAGGCCCGGTTCTTCCATGCCCATGTCGGCCAGGAATTCATGCTTGTCGGCCTCGTCCAAATCAGCGATTTCCGATTCGATCGCAGCGCAGATCGCGACCACTGGCGCATTCTGCGATTTCGCATAGGCGGTCAGTTGGTCGAGCAGCGGGTTGTTGGTGAAGCCGTTATCGGATACGTTGCCGACGTACATCGCGGGTTTCGCGGTAATCAGGCATAGCGGCTTGATCAATGCCATTTCTTCCGCGTCCAGTCCCATCGAGCGCACAGGTTTCGCTTCGTTCAGGTGCGGCATCATGCGCTCCAGCAGCGCGACCAATTTGGCGGCATCCTTGTCGCCCGAGCGTGCTTTCTTGTTCTCGCGATGGATTGCCTTCTCGACCGTGCCCATGTCAGCCAGCGCCAATTCGGTCTGGATCACTTCGATGTCGTCGAGCGGGTTGATTTTGCCTGCGACGTGGATCACGTTGTCGTCTTCGAAGCAGCGCACGACGTTGACGATCGCATCGGTTTCGCGGATGTGCGACAGGAACTGGTTGCCCAGGCCTTCGCCTTTGGATGCACCGGCGACGAGGCCGGCGATATCGACGAATTCCACTGTCGATGGCAGGACGCGTTCCGGTTTCACGATATCGGCTAGCGCCTTCAGACGCGGATCGGGTACTTCAACGATGCCGACGTTCGGTTCGATGGTGCAGAATGGGTAGTTTTCCGCAGCAATTCCGGCTTTCGTTAGCGCATTGAAAAGGGTGGATTTGCCGACGTTAGGCAGGCCGACGATGCCGCATTGGAGACTCATGGTGTGTGCTTTGCAGGTTTTTCAATTCTTGATTTGGCACGATTAGGAATTTATCTAATCTTGCCCTGTTTTCATCCTCTTCCTTGGCAGGAGAGGGCTGGGATGAGGGGATGCGGCATCCTATTCTTGGCCACATCAATAACCCGTTATTTTACCGTAGCTTGGAGCCCAGATCGGCTGCACCCGGCTCAAATCCAGATTTTCGATGAGTCCGGCTAACTCGTCGCGCAGTCGCTGGCCTTCGCCAATCGCCAGCTTCCGGCTCTGGATACCGAAGTCGTGTTAAAGAAAATCCTTGTGCAGCGCGCTCATTTTGATGTATGCAGTTGCATCGTCGCGGCTTCAAATTTCCCTTCGCATAGCAGAGGGATGATATCGAGACTTTTTTCAATCGCTTCGTTGATCAGCGCTTGTTCTTCCTTGCGCGGCCGGTGAAGTACGAAATCGGCGACTATCTGTTGTGAATTGAGCAGGCGCGGATGGCCGATGCCGATACGCAAGCGCCAGTACTCTGGCGTGCCGAGTGCGGCGGTGATGTCTTTCAAACCATTGTGGCCGCCGGACGAACCACCTTTCTTGATTTTCGCGATGCCGGGCGCGAAGTCGAGTTCATCATGTACCACTAGGATTTCGTCCGGTGCTATTTTGTAAAAACGCGCCAATGCGCCGACCGACT
>CBINHE010000179.1:0-4255 GCA_966250375.1 uncultured Oxalobacteraceae bacterium | reverse complement strand
TCCGCATGTTGACAGGGGTGGCGGGGCGCACCCTACCTTACATCGGAGCGCAAACCGCTCTAGAACTGGCTGGTTCGCTTATAAAAAAGCAACTGCTTTTTAAATGATCGAGGCGAACCAGAGCAACAAAGCAAGCTCTTTCAAAGAACCAACGCACATGCCACCCGCTCGATCGTCAAGAGTTGCAGCACCTGCGCTCTGCGTGTTCGATTTTTCGCTTCTCGTGCCTTTTATGGGAATTTCTCCCTAGCCTTGCGTCTTCCCGGCTCAGCGTAGCCGGGGAGCACGCCATCATGAAAACAGGTCTTCCATAAGCCCATCCTTTGATGACGAACAAATCACCGCACTTTTTAATCCTGTATTTCTATAGTCATGTTGAAAAGCGCCGGTAGTAGAACGCGATGATGCATTCAACGTTAAAAGCGTCGGTGATGTTGTTGTCTCTGTCTGCATTAGTCGCTAATGCGCAACCTCCCGATCGCCCCCACTTAAAGGCGCTATCGGTACCGGAACTCAAGGCTGCCTACCTTGAATGTGACCAACTAGCATCGACCACCCTCCTGGATTCCGGCACGGCTGCCACCTGTTCAATGGTGTCGGAGGAGCTTCTCGAGCGTGGCTTTGATGGCAACTTCAAGCATCTGTTGGCGTGGTGGCGCAGCGCCCGGAACAACAACAAGCAGTAAAACATCACGGCCGACAAACGACATGATGCATCTGCTGCGGACAAGGTGATCGATCTCATCTCCGACATTGCGCGCCAACTTGACTTGCGACATCGTCAACGCACCAGCTTTCTGGCGATAGGCTGGGTTCCTGTTTTTCCCGCAAGGTGGCTCGCAAGATAGCCGCACATTGCATGCCACGGTTCCCCGCTGCAAAGATTGCTGCGTACGTAGTATGGATAGGCGCGCTACTCGTTCCCAGGATAATTGACGCTGAGGCGCAATGCGATTCGATTATTGTCCGCATCGGGTGGCGTGGGCGCGGTATCTCGTGCTATTGTCTGGCGAATCCTGCACTCTAAGGCCGCATACCATGTCTGACATCGACGCCAAATCCCATACTGAACAAGCACGCGCATTGCTGGCCAATGCTGAACTGATTTTCGACGAGAATGCAGTGCAAAACGCGGTCGATAAAGTCGCGCAAAAACTGAATGATCGTTTTGACAACGATGAAGGCGCGTCCTTCCCGCTGGTATTGGGCGTGATGGGAGGGGCGGTTGTGTTCTCCGGGCAGTTGCTGACGCGGCTGTCGTTTCCGCTGGAATTCGACTATATCCATATCACGCGTTACGGCACCAAGGACCGCGGCGGCAAGATTGAATGGAAGGTCGAACCGCGCGCCGACGTACGAGGCCGCACCGTGATCGTGCTGGATGACATTCTGGACGAAGGCGAAACCTTGGCCCACGTGAAGGAACGGCTGCTGTCAATGGGCGCGGCCGAAGTGGTGCTGGTGGTATTTGCCGACAAGAATATCGGCAAGAAAAAACCCGTTACGCCCGATTACATCGGGCTGGAACTGCCCAACAAGTTCGTAGTCGGTTACGGGATGGATGCGTACGGCTACTGGCGCAATTTACCCGACATCTGGGCCATTCAAACCGGCAACGCCTGACCATTCAGGCATTAGGAACGTGCACGGAATCTGAATGGCAAGCGTCATTTTTTCGCCCGTTTGGCCGGCTTTTTCGCGGGTGTTTTATTCACCTCTTCCACGCCACGCACGCCTCTCAGATCCGTATCCAGCAAGCCTCGTTTGATGTCTTCGTAAGCTTGCTGCATGTCCTTGCGCACACCGCTTTCCTGACTGTCGTCCGACTCATCGCGTTCATGCGGCAGACGAGGAGTTGCATCTTTCCTGGTCGGCCGACCGGTTTTCACTTGATGTTGCTTCAACGCCGATACCATCACCATTGCTCCTTTATGATTCCTACCGTGTTTTGAACGGTGGAATCCACAATAATTCCCGCCTGGTGAAGGAAGAAAAACGACATGTGCCCCAGCAGAAACATGGCGTTGTTGCGCAATGGAATTCATGAACTTGGAGCGGATTAGTATTAGATTACCAAGCGTTTTTTCGCAGCATCGTATTCGTCCTTCAAACGCGCCACCATTTCAGCCACCGTCGGCACATCATCCATCAATCCTACTCCCTGACCGGCACCCCAGATATCGCGCCATGGCTTGGCTTTGCTGCCGGAGCTGAAATTCATCACAGTCGTGTCGGCTTGCGGCAAATTATCCGGATCGAGGCCGGCGCTGGCGATCGACTTTTTCAGGTAATTGCCATGCACGCCCGTGAATAGATTGGTGTACACGATGTCGGACGCTGTCGATTCGACGATCGCATTGCGATAGGCTTCATCGACATTCGATTCCCTGGTCGCCAGCCAGCGCGAACCGATGTACGCGAAATCCGCCCCCATCGCTTGCGCGGCCAACACCGCGTCGCCAGTGGCGATCGAACCGGACAGTGCGATCGGGCCCTTGAAGAATTTGCGCACTTCACCGACCAGCGCGAACGGCGACAATGCGCCGGCATGGCCGCCGGCCCCGGCCGCAACCAGGATCAAGCCATCGACCTCGGCTTCCAGCGCTTTTTGCGCATGGCGAATCGAGATCACATCGTGCAGCACGATTCCGCCGTAACTGTGGATCGCATTGAGCATTTCCTTTGGCGGCGCGCGCAGGCTGGAGATGATGACCGGAATTTGGTGCTTCACGCAAACTTCAACGTCGTGCGCGAGACGGTCGTTGGATTGATGCACGATCTGGTTGACCGCAATCGGGCCGACTTTGGCGCCGGGATTGGCTGCGCGGAAAGCCGCGAGATCGGCCTGAATATCGGTTAGCCAGGTGTCGAGCAACGCCGCCGGGCGCGCATTCAGTGCCGGGAAAGAACCGACAATGCCAGCCTTGCACTGGGCCTTGACCAGTTCCGGGCCGCTGGCGATAAACAGCGGGGATCCGATCACGGGTATTGAAAGATTCTGTAAAGCGGCTGGCAAACGATTGGCGGACATGGAAACTCCCCGGTTAATAGACAAGCGCCTGACAAATGAGGCGCGCCGACCTTGGCACTCTAGTAGTCATGCAAAAAGGGCGCGTTCGAACCGTACGACGCACTCGAAGACGCGCATCGTGCCTGGAAAACGCCATGGTGCTCATCGCTTCATTTGAAACGCCAGCGAGATTTTCGCGAACTCGATCAACACAGCCTGTGATCCGCCGTTGAACGTCGTGAAAGAATTTCCGGTACGTACCACGAGGCGCGGCGGGAACAACCATCCCGCGTACGGAATGCCGATCATCTTGGCGCCGCGCACATCGCGCCATTCGACATGCTTGTTGTACAGCCAGGTTTGCGTGATGCCTTTGTCATCGACCGTAGTGGTCGAGCGCAGGAACCAGTAATAGCTGACGGCCAGCATCGTTGCGGCGCAGAACAACACTGCCTTGATGCCAAAACCGTATTGCAGCAGCGGAAAGCGCGTCGCGATACCCGCACCATAGATGGCGAGCGCGCTACAGACCAGCGTCGCGACCGCTTTGAACCACATGCTGTAGGCGGGGCCGGTTACTATTTTTTCGGGCTTGTAAAAATCAAGTTTCATGTGCTCGCTTTCTTTTTTAATTGATCTCGGTGAGTAGGCCTTGCGGCAGGTTGGGGGCAGACTGAATTTTTCCGTACCAAAAGAACGCGTCGCCACACAAGTGAAGCGCAGTATATCGGTCGTATCCAGCCCTTGGAAACAATGATTATCCACTACCACCGTCGGCACGTCAGACATAGCGAAACAGTCGCCGAATCGCAACTCGCTTTGCCAATATGAAATCGACATACCACTTCAGTGTAGTCATGGCCCGCCCCCATCATGGCCTATGCTATTTGTGCCTGCCGCCGCTTGATCTCGATCCACACGGCACGCTTGAATTCTTCAGGGGCCGTACTCCATTGCGTGATTTCATCAATGGTTCGAAAGCAGCCTTCGCACAAGCGCGTATCGCCACGCATCCGGCACACGCTGATGCAGGGCGACGGCATTGCGCCGATGTGGGTGTGAGGATCGAAATCTTTCATTGAGCAGTAATCAGACAATCAAACGTTGGGACTTGGCAATAGTATGATAGCGGGCTGGGATATATGGGTCGGAATGGCCGTGCAATCGGCGCTCTTCTAATTGTAGTTTCTACGCGGCATTTTGTAGGAGCGGGCCTTGCCCGCGATAAGTTTGAGCACAATCCAT
>CBINHE010000178.1:0-4281 GCA_966250375.1 uncultured Oxalobacteraceae bacterium | reverse complement strand
TTTTTGGAGGGGGCCTTGCGTGGTTTAGCTTGAATGTGTTAAAACCTCGGGCGGGAACGGCCCGCTCCTACAAAAAATGCAGCGTAGAAATCGCAATTGATTTTGCTCGGTTACTTAGCCCGCTTGCGAGAGAAAGGAGAAGAACATAACGCCGATTATTTATGGGCAAACCTCAGCCTTGAAAGGACTGGAACTCCTTTTGGATAAGTTGCGACATGTGGGGCAGCGCACGTTATTCACCAATGGCCTCCTGCTACGTGACGCGAAAGTTTTTGAACTGCCATGGATCATCCGCATCCACGTCTTCGCTGAACAGTTGGCCCCTGCCATGCAGAGGAGTCCAATCGCTATATACCCCTACCATCTCACCCAGATACGGCTTTGCGATTTCCAGCGCGGTTTCATAGTCGATGTCGTCCGGCTCCACGACGCCGGCACGGGGATTTCGCAATGCCCACACCATGCCGGCCAACACCCCGGCGGCCACCTGCAAGCTGGTCGCATTGTTGTGGGGCGCCAATTGCCGCGCATCTTGAATGGATAAACGCGACCCGTACCAGTAGACGCCCTTGGCATGTCCCATCAGCAGTACGCCCAGTTCGTCGACGCCAGACACGATTTCATCCCGAATGATTCGCCGGTCGGATTGCAGATGCCAATTCTTGCCTGCCATTTCATGAATGGAAAGGACGGCATCATCGCAAGGGTTATAAGCGTAATGCACCGTTGGACGGTAGATCGTTTTTCCGTCTTTCTTGAGCGTGAGATGATCGGCGATGGAAATGGATTCGCTGTGCGTGATCAGGAAACCATGATAAGAACCTTCGAGCGGCGTCCAGCTGCGCACGCGGGTCGCTGCGCCGGGCCGATTAAGATAAATCGCGGCATCACAGCCAAAACCGTGCCGCACGCCGTCCGTCGGCCAATGGCGCTCGTGGCAACCCCATCCCAGCTCTGACGGTTGCAGGCTCTCCGCAACAAAGCCAACGACAGACCATGTATTGATGAATGCATCTCGCTTCTTGCGCTGAGTCGTGGTCTGAGTATCGCGCTCGGCGATATGGATCGCCTTGATTCCCAACTGGCAAGCCAATGCGGCCCAGTCTTCATGGCAGGCAGGCCTTTTCATTTCCGCATCGACATCGGCAGCGATATCAAGCAGCGCCTTTTTGACGAAGCTTGAAGCAAGACCCGGATTGGCGCCTTGCGTCACGATGGCTGTTGGGCCTCGCTGCCTGGCGCGTCCAAATGCCAGAATCTCTTCCCGCAGAACGTAGTTGGAACGCAGCGATACCGGCAGCGAAGCATCGGTATGGCCTCCAACCCACGGCTCGATACAGGTATCCAGATACAGTGCGCCGCGCCGCCAGCACAACTCGATAAGTGCCATGCTGGAAACACCAACCGACAGGTTGAGCAGGAAATCGCCTTCGCTCAGGCAAGGCTCAAGCATGGGAAGGTAATTGTCTTCCGTCAGGACACGAACCATTAAAGGAACACGGAATTTAGCCGCGATCTCCGCACCGTCCTCAGTGGCGGAAATGATTTTGATTTGCTCCGGGCGTATCCGAAAATGACGCAATAAAAGCGGCAGCATTGCCTGCCCAATACTGCCGAACCCAACCACGACAAGGTTGCCCCGGAAATACGCGTGCTTTATATCCGGTTTCATTTTCTATTCAAAGATTTCTCGCTCGTTTTCTTGGAGATCAATTTTGGATTCCCAACAATTGCCTGATTTGCGATGGAACAGAATGCGATGCGATGTACTCGAAATACTTTCAACTGCTCTGGAATTTGCTCTGGAATTTTCAGGGTTTCGCCTCATATTAATTCAACCGAATCGCGAAATTTCGCGATTTTTCTACTCATTTGTACTTTTATACTTCTTACAGTAGTGACTACGAAAGCCGAAGCAAAAGCAGTACGTGCGTCAACCAGAAAAACAAAGAAAATTGACCACACCACAACCCATGCCGACACGTCGCACACGTCATCTTCCGTGATTATAAAAACCACGGAAGCAGCCGCGTTGGCGGCGATAGACACTTCCGGTTATGTCATGCCGACCGCCAAGGTGGCTGGTCGCCGAGGACGCAAGCCGCTCGAATTCCAACCCGAAAGCGATGAAGTCGCTGCACTCAATGCAGTTGAGCAATCGGAGTTGAGCGCAATAAAACACGCCTGCGCACAAGACAGCAAAGCAACAACAAAAATCCGTTCGAAGGATGCCTCGTCGCATGGCCGCGATGCATCCGCCGAAGCGCATGAACGCCGCCATGAAAAACTCAAGGCGCTGATGGCGCTGGGTAAGGAGCGCGGTTTCCTGACACAAGCGGAGGTCATCGATCACTTACCGGAAAACATTATCGACTCGGAAGCAATCGAAGGAATCATCGCCAGCTTGATCGAGATGGGCGTGGCCGTTTATGAGCAAACGCCGGATGCCGAAATGCTATTGATGTCGGACAACGTAACGGCCGCCGCCACTGAAGGCGAAGATGAAGCCGCCTTGGAACTTGCCCTGTCTACCGCCGATGCGGATTTTGGCCGCACCACGGACCCGGTGCGTATGTATATGCGCCGGATGGGTTCGGCAAAATTGCTTACCCGCGAGGGCGAGATCGAGATTGCCAAGCGCATCGAGAGCGGTCTGAAAGACATGATGGAAGCGATATCGGCATGCCCGACAACCATCTCCGAAATTCTCGCCGAGGCGGAAAAAATCGCGAATAACAAGATGAAGGTCAATGACTTCGTGGATGGCTTGGTCGATCTGCCCGCCTCCGACGACCATGCTGTTTCTGCCATTGCCGACTCGGATGCGGACGATGAAGAAGAGAGCAGCGACGACATCGGCGCAGCCAATCTTTCAGTTCAACAATTGCAGCAATTGAATAAAAATGCGCTGGAAAAATTTTCGGTAATTTCCGCTGCGTTTGACGCAATGCGCAAGGCATGGGAACAGGATGGCTACCAGTCTGCGGCGTATCGCGATGCGCAAACGGTCATTTTCGATGTATTGTCAGGCATTCGATTTACTGCGAAAGCGACCGCAAAGCTGTGCGACTCCGTGCGCAGCCACGCGGATCAGTTGCGTGAAATAGAGAAAACAATCCTCGACATCGTCGTCAACAACTGCGGCATGCCGCGCGCACATTTCATTGACGTATTTCCCGGCAACGAAACCAATCTGAACTGGATAGATGACGAAATCGTTGCCGGGCGTGCCTGGAGCGCCAATCTTGAACGCTATGCGCTCCAGGTAAAAGAAGCGCAGCAAAATTTGATCGCCCTGCAGAACCGCGTGGCGCTGCCGCTGGCGCATTTGCGCAACATAGACAGGAAAATGAAAGCGGGCGAGATGCGCGCGCGCCGTGCCAAGCACGAGATGACCGAAGCGAATTTACGCCTCGTGATCTCGATTGCAAAAAAATACGTCAATCGCGGTTTGCAATTTCTCGACTTGATTCAGGAAGGCAATATCGGCTTGATGAAAGCCGTGGACAAGTTTGAATACCGCCGCGGCTTCAAGTTCTCGACCTATGCAACATGGTGGATTCGCCAAGCCATTTCACGTGCGATTTCCGATATGGGGCGCACCATTCGCGTGCCGGTACACATGATGGAAACGATTAACAAGATGAACCGCATCTCGCGTCAGATCAAGCAGGAAACCGGAGCAGATCCGCAACCCGCGATGCTGGCGGCCAGGATGGGTCTATCGGAAGTGAAAATACGCGAAATCATGAAGATCGCGAAAGAACCGATTTCGCTGCAAATGCCAATCGGCGAAGACGGTGACGCACAGCTCGGCGACATCCTCGAAGACAGCCATACCCTGACACCGGAAGACGCCGCGATTCAGGCTTCCATGCGTACCGCCATAAGCGATATATTTGACTCGCTGACACCGCGTGAAGCGAAAGTGTTGCGCATGCGGTACGGTGTGGAGATGTCGCGCGACCATACATTGGAAGAAGTCGGAAAACAGTTCAATGCGTCGCGGGAAAGCATCCGCAAGATCGAAGAAAAAGCGATGAACAAGCTGCGTGATCCTGCGCATGCCGACAAGCTTAAAAGTTTTCTGAAGGTCGCTTAACGGTTCAGACTGCAAATATCGCGCAGCAATCAGAATGGTTAAGTAGTCACTCATAATTTATTGTAGATTCCCTCCCCTTCAAGGGGGAGGGTTAGGCTGGGAATAGGTTTAATGTCGGGGCTTGTAACCCATAGGGTTATACACAAATATGAAACTCAATTTTATTCCCGTAACATCTG
>CBINHE010000177.1:0-4417 GCA_966250375.1 uncultured Oxalobacteraceae bacterium | reverse complement strand
GCAAAACAAGTATGAGGATTATGTGCATCGGGAGGGGTGGCCGGATTTGCGGAAGAACGGCAAGCGGAATCGTGAGACGCAGAAAATGGATTGCATTGAGATCGAGGCTTTTTCCGGCCCGTTGATTGCCAGAACGATCAAGGGACCGAAGACGGTCTACCGGGTGCTCAAACCGGGAAAAAGCTGGAAGGCGTCATCCTGGTGGGTGGAAACCATGCCGGCCAATGGGCAGGAATGGCGCGAGGGGCTGGCGGTGCTGGACAACTTCAACATCAACAATTTCTTCATCAAATACGACATCCCGGCCGGGGCTGAGCTGCGGGTGTGGGAAGGCCATGCGGCGGAGCAGACCAATACCAAGAAGGGGCAGTATTTACCGGGCGGCGTAAAGCAGTTGTTTATCGAATGGCCGAAGGAGATGGCCGAAACCATCAATAAATTGCCCGCGCTCTCGACGGCGTGGGGTAAAACCACAAAACGTTACGGCTACGAACTGGACGCCGACGCGAAGAGCGCGGCGCGGGTCGAGGAATTGGGCAAAGCGGAATATGCCTCGAAGAAGTCACTTATGAAGGAAAGCCAACCATGATGACAGATGACGAACGCCGGAAAGTATTCTGGTTATTGAAGAAGTACAGCTCCTATACCGCATGGAAAGCGCTGGGAGATACTTATGCAAAATTTGTAAAAGCATGGGAGCGCGCGATGAAACTGGCCGACCCAAGTGATATCGATGAATTCAATACAGAAGCGATGAAGGATTTTTGGGATGGACAAAAGGGCTTCGACAAAGGATTGCCCTTGCTCAAGCGCGGCGAGCGCAGCGTGTTCCGGTATCGCGCAAGCGGCTATCTGGGCTGGCATGCTTCTTATGCTTTGGGTTATGCGCAACGCCTAATGGATCCCCGGGAATATGTTTTTGATTGGATGAAAAATAAAGATGAGGTGATTCAGGCGGACAAGGACGTGGACAGGGCAAGTAGCGGTCTGGGCGGCGTTAACGAGAGACACGGCCCAGACGATTCGGCCACCTTTGGCGTCAAAACAGTATTGGACGAAAAAATTTACGGTCCTTTCAATTTTCCATCCATCCTGCCCGAAGTCCCGCCCCCGACCGATCAAACCGTTGAATCCGGCGAGACAGTCCCCACCGACGGCATCTGGGAACCGGAATGGGCAATGCCGGGCAGCAGCAGCGGCTTTCTGGCCCGCCTCACCAATCCGGCGGCTTCGGAAACAGGTCGTTTGGAAAAAGGTTGCATGAACTACCTGCTGGCCGACACGATGGCGCCACCTTATCAAGACAGCCTCGAAAGCAAAGCCATTCCGGTACGCTGGCGCTTGATCTGGGAAGACACCCGCTACCGCGACGGCACGATCCCCGAAGAAGAGGCGCAATACTGCGCTCCGCCCGCGCCCGTGCCGTCTGCGCCGCCGGACGGCAAGCTGCGCGCCCAGCCCGGCGAAGTCGTCCCCAAGACCGGCGACTGGTGGAGTCCCGCATTCCAAGGCGCGAATCAGGTGCGGCACTTCGAGCAGGGCGAACGCTTCCCCGCGATCGAGACAACGAATTACGGCGTGGTGATCTGGTATTACGACCCGGATCGGCAATCGAAGCGGTAACGCCCACCGTGCCGGTGCGTCGCTACGTATTGGTAGCGGCGCACCACCATCGCCCGCATGAGTTCGCCGACGGCTCGAAACGCGATGACTTCACGGATGCCACAGGCATGATCCCCGGCTGGAGAACGCACACGGTACGGCGCGGCATTCCCATCGTCCCCGTCTACCGCCGGACGCAGCATGCGAAGCCCATCACGCCCGCCTTGCAGACTGCGATCGTCACCGGTCCTGCTGGAGAAGAAATCTTCACTGACGCGTATGGCCGCATCAAGGTGCAATTCCCATGGCAGCGCCCGCAGGACCATCCCGAAGGCAACGCGGCGCATGACGACAAAAGCTCGACCTGGGTGCGCGTCGCTACCCCCAGCGCCGATGTCGGCTGGGGCATGCAGCACATCCCCAGAGTCGGGTCCGAGGTGCTGATCGCCTACATCGAAAACGATATCGACCGCCCCATCTGCGTCGGCGGCACGCATAACGGCCTCAGGACACCGCCCGCGTTCAGCGGCGCGGGATCACTGCCCGGCAACAAAGCGCTGTCGGGCACCAAGACCAAGGAATACAAGGGCAGCCAGTACAACGGAACTGCTGTTCGACGACACCACGGGCGAACTGCGCGCCAAGCTCAGCAGCGAACATGCGAAAACGCAGTTGAACCAAGGCTACCTGATCCACCCCAGGACCGAAGGCAAGGGCGAGCCGCGTGGCGAAGGGTTCGAACTCAGAACCGACACCGCCGGCGCGATACGCGCCGCAAAAGGCTTGCTCCTCACCGCCGAAGCGCAGTCACGCGCGGGAGGCAAACAACTCGCCCGCACCGACATCCTGCAGATGCTCGACGCCGCATTGGCCATGGCGGAGCAACTCGGCGAGCACGCCGCGCACCAGCATGCGAACCGGCCGGAGACCGGCAAGGACAACCAGTTGACCGACGACGATGCGACACCGGGCAAGCCGAGCGAGCGTGGCCACCAGACGCACCTGAAAGAAGCGATCGAGAACCTGGAGCGTGGCAGCAACACCGACAAGGAAGGCAAGTCAGGCAACGGCAAGCAGCCGGGCGGGCAAGGCATCGTCGCCGTCACCGCGCCGGACAGCATCGCAATGACCACCCCCGGCAGCGCCACGATCGCCGCAGGCACGAACCTGGATCAGATCGCACTCAGAGACACGAACCAGACCACAGGCCGGCGCTGGATCCACAACGCCGCCGAATCGATCAGCCTGTTCGTATCGGGGACCAAGGCAAAGATCAAGGACACCCTCAAACTAATAGCGGCCAAGGGCAATTTGCAAGTGCAAGCGCAGGACGGCGAAATCGCCGCGACCGCGCAAAAGGATTTCACGATCACCAGCGTCAACGGCAAGGTCGTCATCCAGGCGCCGAAAGAAATTCTGCTGGCGGCGGGCGGCGGCTATATCCGGATCGGGAAGGATATTGAAATCCACAACCCGGGCAAGCAGTCGCAGAAGGCGGCAGGGTTTGCGTTAAGCGGGCCGGGAAGCATGAATCCATCATTGCCGGAATTCCCCGACGCCACAACCAGTCCCTATAAACGAAGAATGCGTTTTGTGCTCGGTGCACTACCGGATCAAATGAGCAATTTCCCGGGCGAACCATACAAGCTCTACGCGGATGATGCATTGCTTCTCAAAGGAACAACGAACCAAGAAGGCGCTGCCATGTGGGAACATAAAGAAGGAACACAGCAGTACAAAATCGAACTGGCGACAGGGCAAACTTTTTTGATTGACGCATTGGAAAAATTCGCGGACGACACGCAAAGCTACAACAATCAAAAGCTCGCCAACCTCGGCTATCGCAGCTTCCAGCATGAGGCGTTGGATAAGGCGTCCCACGGTGCAGAGGGCGACCATTTCCGTACACTGTTGGCGCGCAATGACAATAACGCGTCCGACTCCAAAGAATAACGGGCAGCACATTAGAACTTCCGTGGAATCAACAAAATTATGACTGGCTTCACCATACCTAGCGACAAGTTTTATCTATCATTGGAAAACAATCGTCATGTCAACGTTACGCCGCCTTGGTTTAGCAGCAAAAGCAAATACCCGCCTCGCGCTAACAACTTCATTGAACCTCTCATTAATGGTGAACGCGCATTTAAAGCGGTCTATGAGGCTATCAATGCAGCGCAGCATTCGGTAGAAATCATCAGTTGGGGATTTGACCCCAGCATGCGCCTGATTCGTCCAGATGGAGAGCGAATGGGCGCGCTCCTGCAACGCAAGGCAGAAAAAGATGGCGTTGAAATCCGGGTCTTGATTTGGAAAGAAGTACTCTCCAATTTCAAAGAAAACACGACCATCGGCGATGGACTCTTGGGCAGCGGTGGCGGTACCGCGCTTGGCTCAGGCGTTGGTGGACTCGAATCGAATGGTGGCGAGCCTGACAATACCGACGAGTTTAACGAATACGGCGGCAAAGTTGGCAATAGCGCAGGCATCATTCGTGACGATGACGAGGCGAAGGAGTTCAATAGAAAGTGGTTTCGGTACCAGGACCCGAAATTGGAATTTCGCACTCGCGACTTCTCTACAGGAGACAGACTGAAAAATTACAACTATCAGTTTGCTCAGCGCGGCATGAGCAGCCTTCGCAATATAGGGCGAACCATCATGATCAGCGATTTCAGTTCGCACCATCAAAAAATGATCCTGGTCGATTATGAGCACCCGGATAAAGCGATCGGCTTTGTCATGGGGCACAATTTGCTACGGAGCGCCAGCACAAGCTGGCAATAGACAGTCGATGAAAGTTCGATACAGATAA
>CBINHE010000176.1:0-4498 GCA_966250375.1 uncultured Oxalobacteraceae bacterium | reverse complement strand
TCATCGTCCTGGCTTTCTTGCGGTTACTGCTGAAAAGATAGAGAACAGGTTCTTACACAAACCCGCAAACCGCTCTAAAGAGCGGCGGTGTGTCATGGATAATTTTCTGCGTTCTTCGTGTGCTTTATCGCCACATAGACCATACGCGGCGACCAGCCCGGAAACAAATCATTTCCCATTGAAAACATTGGAACTTTGTGCCGCTGTCAGCCACTCATTCGCTAATCTGAGACGACCTCGTTATCGTGTCTTTGATTACTGAAGAGGATGGTGGTGAGTTGAATTAATCGCTTATCCATCTATCGAGCAGAAAACCGTAAACCATGATAAGCCATGAAGCCAAATACACAAATTCCAATCCATGATCCTCTTGCAGGGTATGGAGTTAGTTCTCCATTTTTCAACCTGGAACCCAACGACGCATCGAAAAGAGATAGCAGTTTACAAAAAATACCGTCAAATCAGTTTCATATAAGCGCTGATCCAAATGAGACTGATGAATCGGCATTACACTTGGCTAGCCATCAACATGATGATTTGCCAGAAACCGTATTAATTCATAAATGTACGGTCGGGAAGATGCAGTATCTTATTGATCAATTTCGCGCGTACAAAGACCCCTCTATCTCAAAATACAATGAAGATGGAAGCCTTGACTACCACCGGGGGCGATGCGCGACCATCATAAATAGAAATGAGCCATTTGTTAAAACCTACTCAAAAGAAACGGCTGTTGGAAAACCTTTATTTGGTCTCATCCTAAATCATGAAAACATGATTGCCCTTCTTGCCTCTTCACGAAATCTAGCATCCCATAGCGCATATCATTCAGATCGAATTGTCGTAAAAAATGACCAGGCAAGTTACAAAGGGCATCGGAAATTTTTTTCAAAACCGCGAACACTCATAAACTATGACAGCGAGGAAAAAGAATTAATTCATGACGCAAAAAGAATCATGGAAAAATATAATGCCAGTTTGGCCCAACTCACTCTCGGGGAAAAAAGTGGCAATGGAAATGAGATACCAAAAACAAGAAAAAACGGGAAAATTATTATTCCAAATGAGCTGTTAGTTACAAAAAAAGATGACGAGGTAAAAACCTGTATTGGTGCTTTCGTCGATTTGGTTAGTCATGACGATATGACGACAAGAAAATCAATCAACTCTTTATTGCAGAATTCATTATTGCAAAAATTCTTTCATCAAAAACCGGAGAAACGGAAAGGCATATTTGAAAGTTGCTTTGAAAAAAACATTCTTGCGATGAGAAATTATCAAGGTGATTTTGATACATTGAAAACGGTATGCAATAACAATTTTCTGGATTTTTATGTCAGGAATCTGGATGCTAATGGGAAACCGAAATTACAAAAAATGAGCTTGGAAAGCTTGGAAAGCTTTGATGATTTTTTATCTGCATGTCACGGCGAGCAGCAACCTGGAGCAGCGCGGTAGAGCGCATCGCGATGCGCCGGATGTTTAGATGCGCTCGGCGAGATGCGCGTAACCGCCCCTTCAAATTGCGAATTGATCCGTCAGGTTGGTGGCTTGGCGCACGGAGGAGATAACCATTCGACGCATCGCGATGCCCCCTACCGATCTGAAGAATGGCAAATTCGAGATGGTCAAGGCGCTCCTCAACATGCTTGAAGGGCTTGCGCCGGACTTGTCGCCGGAGCAGCGCGCCTCGCTGAGGCAAGAATTGAAAGACTATGAGGCAGACATTGTGCAATGCCGATTCCAGTCGAACCCGTTATCTCGCCGACAGTACGGCGAGATGATAAGCACGTTTTCAAGCTTGATGAGTGCATTGGCGAGTGAGGGAGCGGGGACATCGGGCAAGGGAAACTGACGTCGCCTCAGATTGAAATCAACAGGACAGGCGCGACATAGGGAAGTCCACCTATAATGTGCGCTATGCAGACGCTCCTCCACAATCTCAATCCCGAACAACTCGCCGCCGTCACACTCCCCGCGCAACCCGCGCTGATTCTTGCCGGCGCCGGCTCCGGCAAGACCCGTGTGTTAACCACACGTATCGCGTGGCTGATCCAGACCGGGCAAGTGTCGCCGGCCGGCATCCTCGCCGTCACCTTCACCAACAAAGCGGCGAAGGAAATGATGGTGCGGCTGTCGGCGATGTTGCCCATTAATACGCGCGGCATGTGGATCGGTACCTTCCACGGTTTATGCAACCGTCTATTGCGCGCGCACTATCAGGATGCCGGTTTGCCGCAGACGTTTCAAATCCTCGATTCGCAAGACCAACTGTCGGCGATCAAGCGCTTGTTGAAAGCGAATAACATCGACGATGAAAAATACCCGCCGCGCAATCTGATGTATTTCATCAATAGCGCGAAAGATCAGGGACTGCGCGCGAAAGATGTGGAGGCGAACGACGATTACAACCGCAAGTTCGTCGCGTTGTACGAGCTTTACGATAACCAGTGCCAGCGCGAAGGCGTGGTCGATTTTGCGGAATTGTTATTGCGCACGTATGAGTTGCTCAGCCGCAATCAGCCCTTGCGCGAACATTACCAGGCGCGTTTCAAGCATGTGCTGGTCGATGAATTCCAGGACACCAACGATTTGCAGTACAAGTGGCTGAAGCTGATGGCCGGTCAGCACGGCGCGGTGTTTGCGGTTGGTGACGATGACCAGAGCATTTATGCATTCCGTGGCGCCAACGTTGGCAACATGATTGCGTTCGAGCGCGAATTCAATGTGCAAAATCTGATCAAGCTGGAGCAGAACTACCGCTCGCACGGTCACATCCTCGACACGGCGAATATGCTGATTGCCAATAACAGCAAGCGACTTGGCAAGAATCTGCGCACCGATGCCGGTCATGGCGAACAAGTGCGGGTATATGAAGCCAGCAGCGACTTGCAAGAGGCGCAATGGATTATCGAGCAAACGAAAAGCCTGATTGCGGAAGGCGCGCTACGCAGTGAAATCGCGGTGTTGTACCGCTCCAATGCACAGTCGCGGGTGATCGAGCATGCGTTGTTTTCCGCCGGCATTGCGTATCGCGTGTATGGCGGGCAACGCTTTTTCGAGCGCGCCGAAATCAAGCATGCGATCGCTTATTTGCAGTTGATGGATAACCCGCACAATGACTCGGCTTTCTTGCGCGTCGTCAATTTCCCGACGCGCGGCATCGGCGCTCGCTCGCTCGAACAATTGCAGGATGCAGCGCGCCAGTATGGGATTTCGTTGTACGCCGCTGTGCCGTATATCACTGGCAAGGCAGGGTCGTCGCTCGGCGCGTTTGTGAAACTGATCGAAGGCGCGCGCTTCGAAACGCAGAATTTGCCGTTGCCGGAAATGGTGCAAGTCGTGATCGATGCGAGCGGCTTGATTACGCATTACCAGAATGAAAAAGAAGGCGCGGATCGGATCGAGAATCTGGAGCAATTGGTCAGCGCCGCGACGCTGTTCGTGTCGGAAGAGGGGTTTGGCATCGATGCGCCGGCACTACTCGGTCCCAAAAGCCAGCCGGTAGCCGGTCAAGCCATCACGAACGCGGAAGGTATCGAAGTGCTGGATGCGGATGCGCCGCTGGCGACCGTGATGTCACCGCTGTCGGCTTTCCTGTCGCATGCGTCGCTGGAGGCGGGCGACAATCAGGCGCAAGCCGGGCAGGATGCGTTGCAGTTGATGACCGTGCATTCGGCCAAGGGATTGGAATTCGATGCAGTGTTCATTACCGGGCTGGAAGAAGGCTTGTTCCCCCATGAGAACAGCGCGAAGGAAGATGCCGGTGTCGAAGAGGAGCGGCGCCTGATGTATGTCGCGATTACGCGTGCAAAGAAGCGCTTGTACATGACATTTTCGCAAACGCGCATGCTGCATGGACAGACCCGCTACAACATGAAGTCGCGCTTTTTCGACGAATTGCCGGAGGATGCATTGAAGTGGCTGTCGCCGCCCAAGGTGCAGCACCACTGGTTCGGCAACCAGAAATCGGCTTGGGATGAAGCGCCCGCATCCGGCGCGAATACCATTGCACAAAATTTCAGCAAGAAGGAGCTCGGCTGGCGCATCGGCGAGACGGTATCGCATCAAAAATTCGGCGAAGGCGTGATCGTCAATATCGAAGGCGGAGGCGGTAATGCGCGCGCGCATATCAATTTCGGACGGCATGGCATGAAGCTGCTCGATCTCAGTATCGCCAAGCTGGAAAAGGTCGCGTCGCGCTTGAATGGTTGAACCCGCTGTTGCGGGCGCGTCACCCTTTCCATGATCCCGGCCAATAGTGTCCGGCACATTATTTGCGGACGTGTGCCAATCGTCGTATTTCCTCCTCTTCAAGGGTACCCTTGAAGAGAAGGGAGCATCTAAGGAACGTACACGAAATAACTTCCCGATCAAAATCAATTGTGGTTTCTACACGGCATTTTTTGTAGGAGCGGGCCTTGCCCGCGATAAGTGTTGGTACATGCAAGCTATCGCGGGCAAGGCCCGCTCCTACAAATTCACCGTTTCTTTTGCA
>CBINHE010000175.1:0-4524 GCA_966250375.1 uncultured Oxalobacteraceae bacterium | reverse complement strand
TACGGGAATAAAATTGAGTTTCATATTTGTGTATAACCCTATGGGTTAGGGTGGGTTAAGTAGTCCACAGCGTAAAATCCATCCCCATCCCCCCTTGCAGGGCGCGTCTGCGCTGGTAAGCGCAGACCGTTACGCAGGCGCATCGCATGCGATGCGAAACCCCTGCTTCACCCTTCCCCTTGAAGGGGAAGGAGCCTCTGACCTTGGAGACATAACATGGCCGTACTTACGATCAAAGACCTCCAGACCAATCGCGTCCTGGACCGGAAAGCAATGTCATCCATCAGGGGAGCGGGTGCGCCATGGGTTTATGGCTGGATCAGGTCTTACACACCTGCAAGCGCCGGCACCGGCTCGGTCGTCAACTTCTACCAAATCAACAACTATGCCGATCAAATGATCAATCAGGTCCAGGTGGTGGATGTCAACAATTCGGCAGCCAATTCGAACATCAATGTGACTCTGGACGAGAGCAGCACAAATCTGAAGTCCCTCGCGTAGATTTCAGAGGCTACCGTGACGCATGCAAATCAATTTCGATGGACGTCGGCCGCGCGCTCTCATGTGGGGCTGGTCCGAACGATAAACGAGGACGCCTATCTCGATCAGCCCGAGCATGGGCTGTGGGTGGTTGCCGACGGGATGGGCGGACACGCCCGGGGCGACTTGGCGAGTCGCATGGTGATCGATGCATTGCACAATATTCCGCCACCCGATGGACTTGTGAAGCGCGTCACCGATGCGCGCGACCGGCTGCAAGCCGTGAACCAACAACTGCTCGCGGAAGCGGCGATGCGCAATGTGCAGATCATCGGCAGCACGGTGGTTGTCCTGCTCGCGTGCGAGCGCCATTGCACTTATCTATGGGCGGGGGACAGCCGAATTTATCTCTGCAGAGGCGCAAGCCTGAGACGGCTCACGCGCGATCACAGCCAAGTCGAAGAACTCAAGTCCATGGGCAATCGCGTGTCCGAAGCCATCATCAATCACACAGCGCGCAATTTGATCACGCGCGCAATCGGCGCAGCGGACACGCTGGACCTCGAAGAAGAAACCCTGGAAGTCAACGACGGCGATATGTTCCTGCTATGCAGCGACGGATTGAGCAATGAAGTCAGCGAAGAGGAAATGCGCAACGCGCTCGTGCCCGGCAATTGCCGGCATGCATCGGAAACCTTGCTTGACATGGCACTCATGCGCGGCGGGCACGACAATATTTCGATTGTCGTGGCACGCGCTGATGATCTGGGCAGTAGCGACAAGACGGTGTTGAATCCTGCTCTTTGATAATGCGCCGGCGTTGCATCTCGCTTCATTACAAACTTTCTTGCCATGAATACGCTTTCCATTTCCAATACACGCATTCACCGTTGCAATGCGGGCGATCAGGCACGAAAAAATCAATGGAACATGCGCGGAACGGCGATCTCTTTTTAAATCAGACACTTTTTGCGATTTGGTGTGTCCGAGCATAAAGACTCCACAGGTTCCCATGATGACTGACGACAATGAAAGAACCGTGATGCGCAGCCCGAGAATGCCGTCCAGTCCATCGTCTGACAGTGCCTCGGAGTACAACGTGAATGTTCTTCCGGTAGGGACGCGCTTGGGCGAATTCGAAATCGTCGATCTGATAGGCGAAGGCGGATTCGGCATCGTGTATCTGGCGTACGACCACTCGCTGGAACGACACGTTGCGCTGAAGGAATACATGCCATCGGGACTGGCGATGCGCACCACAAGGATGGCGGTGACCGTGAGGTCCCAGCACAATGCAGATACTTTTACTGCCGGCCTGAAAAGTTTCGTCAATGAAGCCAGAATGCTGGCGCAGTTCGATTCCCCGGCTCTGGTCAAAGTGCATCGTTTCTGGGAAGGAAACGGCACCGCCTACATGGTGATGCCTTTCTATGATGGCATTACGCTCAAGCAGGCATTGAAGGAGCGGCGGATTCTGCCGACCGAGCCGTGGATCAGGCTGTTGCTGGGCGATTTGTTTGATGCGATTGACACCATCCATCGCGTGCAATGTTTCCATCGTGATATCGCGCCCGACAACATACTGTTGCTCAAGGACGGCCGTCCGTTGCTGCTCGACTTCGGCGCCGCGCGCCGCGTGATCGGCGACCTGACGCAATGCCTGACCGTGATCCTGAAACCGGGATTTGCACCGATTGAACAGTATGCAGATATTGCCGGACTGCGGCAGGGAGCATGGACCGACATTTATGCGCTGGCGGCTGTCGTGTACTACCTGATTGTCGGCAAGGCGCCGCCGCCTGCGGTGGCCCGCTTCATCCACGATGATATGGTGCCGGCCTGCGAAGCAGGCAAAGAACGGTACAGCAACGCTTTCCTCGCTGTCGTGGACAAGGCGCTCGCAGTAAAGCCGGAACAGCGCTTCCAATCGATCGCCGAGCTGCGCCATGCGCTCAATATCATGGACGCAGTGCCGCGAACGCTCCCGCGCCCAATCACGCCCCGATCCCCCGCCCGAGGAATACCGACAGCCCCCATGCCAGAAGTAAAGCCGGCCGCAAAACCGGATCGCCAAAAACCGAGTAATCAATCGGCCCCACGACCGGACAGCGATTGGAATAAAACGTGGCGCATGGACAAATCGGCATGGATTGTTCTTGCGCTTCTACTATCCGTCGGCATTGCGATAGGCGCGTACTGGGGAACGAATCTCTGGTGGACCGAATCGCCCGAACAACCAGTGGTTGCTGGCGGCAGCGCGCCGGCCCCGGATTCATCCGGTTCCAGCGAAGCGCCGGATCAAGCACCAACGGACCAGCCGGCAGCTCCACCAGAAACACCCCCGACGCCGCCTGTCGCGCAAGCGCCGCCCGTGCTCCCGCCCTCCGAGAACATGGCTTCTACGGCGCCACGGACGAATGACGCGGCCAGCCCGAAACCTGAGCGCGCGCAAAGCACACCGCCTGCACTACCTCCTGCATTAGAGGACGAACTGTGGCAGAGCGCCAGCGCATCGGACAAGGCGAGCGCGTACAAAAACTATCTCAGGCGATATCCGAAAGGACGCTACGCCACCGCTGCCAAGCGCAGATTATTGATGCGCGAGCAGCCCAAGGCAGCGGTGATCACGCCGCCCGGCATATCGCCGCCACCCCCGCCTCAAGAGGCAAAACCCAAGGCAACGCCGGACACGGCACCGAAAACTGCGGCGCCATCGGCGGAGGAAGAATTATGGACAAAGGCGGCATCGAGCAACGAGGCCCCCGCGTACGAAGCGTATCTCGACAAATACCCGAATGGACTTCATGCGCCGGCCGCAAAAGACAAGCTGGCAAGCATCAAGCCGACAGAACCGGCGGCTGTGCCCTCGCCGCCTCCCGTAGTTGTACAACCGCAGGCGCCAGAGACAGTCCCGGCTGAACGCAATGCGCCGGCAGAAGCAGACCGCCAAGCCAGCATCAAGCCGCTGGAACCGAGCGTACCGTCAGTGCCCGAGCAGGTGGCGCCAGAACCGACGCCGACGCCAACGCCAACACCCGCGCCAGAGCCGCCTGTCGCGACCGGCAAAAAATCCCTCACGCTGGATGGTCAGACCCTGACCGGCGATTTTTCCGTCGACCCCGAAACCGGCATCGTTTCCGGCACAGGAAAAATCGTCTGGGCCGATGGTACGCAGTTTGAAGGAACGCTGGTGCGGGGTATGAAGGAAGGAAAAGGTCGATTCCGTTGGAGCAACGGCCAGCGTTACAACGGCGACTGGGCGAGAGATTTGCCGAACGGTAAAGGCACCATCATCTTTCCCAATGGCGATCGCTACACAGGCGATGTGACTGACGGCATGCCGCATGGCCAAGGGACTACCCGGTTCAAGGGCGGCGATGTTTATAGCGGCGCCTGGGTCAGGGGAAAGAGCCAAGGTTATGGACGCTATACGTGGGTGAATGGAAGTTATTGTGAAGGCGAATTCAAGGACGATAAACGGACGGAAAACGGCAAGATTGTCTTTGCGGAAGGCGCCTCGGAGACCACTGCAAGTACGCCGCCTGCAGCAATGGAGGAAGCGCGAGATGCGGAACGTCCGGCAGCGGATAAGGGGCCGGTCGACAAATGAAAAGCATCGCCGAACTGATCGGCCCGCAACCCGGTGACCGCATCTGCAATCCCGCCTGCGGTTCCGGCTCGCTGCTCATCAAGTGCGGCAACCCGCTTACGCAACGCGGCAGCAAGGATTGTTTCTTGTGTAGCCGAAGGCAAGGAGTACAGCATCCTCACCGCCGAAATTGTCCGCGCCACCTTCGGTGTCACGCCCGGCACGCACAAAAAGCGTAAGGGACTCAGCAAGATAAAAACCGGCAACAGCCTGCACGGCCACATAACTGACCTGGAACGCATCTTTGCTCTCGGCACGCTGAAAATCCGAGCCATGGAACCAAAGCTATGCCTTCTGCCACATATGTGGCTACACACTACATAGAACGGTTTGCGCTCCAATGTAAGGTAGGGTGCGCCCCGCGCACCGGTGCTCTTGCGACGGTATCGGTGCGC
>CBINHE010000174.1:0-4652 GCA_966250375.1 uncultured Oxalobacteraceae bacterium | reverse complement strand
TGTTTACACCAGATCAAATCAGTTTACAAGAACTTTGAAGCGCGATTGCCCTGGCCCCCCCCCCCCGCACAGATCCCTGCGGGCAGAATTACTGCACAAGGCTCTTGCCTCAGGTAGTGACGCCAAACCGTTTTTCCGGATATGGGTGCTGCTGACGAATATTGGGCAAATATATCCGGACAATATGCTTGAACCGCGCCCACGTCATCTTGTGCCGCTGGCTTCGACGTCGAATTGTCTTGAGCCATAGAAGACACACTTCTTTGCGGAAGCTGTTCAAGCGTTTCAGGTTGTCAGGCACAGCATGGTAATTGAGATACCCTCTGATTACCGCGCCAAGCCATTTCCCTGTCACCTTCACTGGGTCATGTATCCGACGCTTCAATCTTTCCCGGATCGCCTGCAATTTCGCGCGCAGGCGCTTCCTGATCGTCAGACGTACAATCTTGAAGCCGCCTGCCCGAGTTTGTCCGCAACAATGGGTAAACCCCAGAAAGTCGAACGTCTCTGGCTTGCCCAGTCCACGACGTTGGCGCCGAATTGCCGCCCACTTCCCGAACTCGATGAGCCGCGTCTTCTCTGGATGAAGTTTCAGCCCGAACCTGGCAAATCGTTCCTGCATCGCTGCCAGGAATTGTTTCGCTTCGTATTCATGCTCAAACCCGGCCACACTATCGTCTGCGTAGCGAACCAGAATCACATCGCCAACGGCTTGATGCCATCGCCAGTGATGTGCCCATAGATCGAGAACATAATGCAGATAGATATTACTGAGTAATGGTGAAATCACTGCGCCTTGCGGCGAGCCTTTCTCAGCAGCAGTCCGCTTTCCATCCTTGATCGTACCCGCCTTCAGCCAATTGCGGATCAAGCGCAGTACACGCTTGTCTGCAATCCGGTGAGCCAGAAATCGTTCCATCCATTCATGCTCGATGGAGCCGTAAAAGTCGCTAATAATATCTGCGTCTAAAATCCAGCCTACCTTGCGCCTTCCTATTCCAACCCAGAGTGCATCCAGCGCTTGGTGCTGACTGCGTCCGGGTCGAAACCCGTATGAGAATCCGAGAAAATCTTCTTCGTAGATCGCTCCCAGTACCGTCGCCACGGCCTGTTGCATAATCTTGTCTTCGATGGCGGCAATTCCCAGCGGCCGCCTGCTGCCATCCGCCTTGGGAATGTAGACCCGCCGTGAGGGCATGGCCCTGTATGCACCGGTGTGAATCTCCCTGTGCAGACCATGCACCCGACTGTAAAGTTGACCTCCGTATTCTCTCCACGTCACCTCGTCCACGCCTGCTGCTGCATTCTTGCGCAGAGCATAAAAACTCTCCACCAGCAGCGATGGCGTGACGTGATGCAGTAGTGACGTGAACCGGGCTCGCTTCTCTTCGCGTGCCCGTTGACGTACGCCTTCGAGTCCCATCGACACGTTGATCCGGCTCTGTGTCCGGGACGCAGGGGGCCCGTCGACGTTCCCCTCGGCTACACCGCTTTCCTCCACTGCCTCCGCGGGACCAATCCCCTTGTTCGGCAGCTTCTCAGGTACTACTGGTGTATCCGACCTCTCATCGACGTTGACGGCGGGATTGCGGCCGTGGGCCTTCCCCGCCCCGACTGGGACGGGTACCGATGAGATCTCCCAGCTTCTGTGCAAGAAATTTCCTGGCATGCTCAGGGTCTCTGACCGCGCAGGAGCGCGGCATGACTTGCAATTGACGCCATGCCTCGTGTGGACTTCCGGGTAAGATGACACCGTCGTCGTCCCGAACTGATTATTTCGCGGCTCAATGGCTGGCCTGCCGTTTCCCCTGTCAACGCTTCGGCCTGCGTCTCACGACGCCTTCCGCATGACTCGGGGTCAGGATGATTTGCCATTTCTTTCCTGTATCGAACTTGCATCGACTATCTCTTGCCAGCTTGTGCTGGCGCTCCATCTTTACTTTCCGACTTGGGTAAGCGATTGAAAACATTGAGCAAATATTTTTTGGCGACGCGCGAAAACTGAGTTGACATCTTTGCCATCGCGATTGTGTCAACTTTGCTTTCCACTACGGTGGTGCAGCTGCTCGAAACACTTCAAAAGTACCAGCGCACACAGTTGCGTGTCTGGACCGCGCGTCAGCTTGCCGACCCAGGAAATTTCATCCGGGGTAGGCGGCGTATAGCACTTCTGAATGTCGCTACTCGCCAGTACATTGGGGAACCGCGGATATGCGGTGCGTTCGATCGATGCCATCGTGCCTCCCAAATCAGGGTCAAAAATGGCCGCATCGTATCTGAATGGCAAGAAAAAGGGAAATGAGACTGACAAGCCGGCCTTGTCGGGGATTTCTTGCAGAATCCGGGTAAAAAGACAGAAAAAAAAGGGGGATCTTTATTACAAAATATGGAAAATATTTGAGTCCATATAACTTGCAGTGTTATGGACGTTTTTTTCCTTTATCTCGGCACGATTCGCCCTGTAAAGATCGGCATTGCGGTTTCCGTGAAAACAGATAGCAAAAAATAAGCGCAGAGCAACGCATAGGCCATCAAGCCGCATATTATCCAAGGAACAAAATTCTTCATGATCGTCATCATTCATGCGTTAGGGCGCATGCCATGATTTTCTGGGCGACACCGGTCCGGGATGACTTGGGAGTTGACGATTTTCAGTATGCACCCTATTTTAAAGCATAGGACATCCACGGATCAACGTAAAGAATGAAGGGCGGCGCGCCCCTCTTGGGCTGGGGCGCCAAGCACGAAGTCGGCGCATAGGAACGGTTATGTGGCCGTTTTTGCAGCTAGATCAGATGACAGCGTATCGTAGTGGAAGCGCTACTCAACTTGTTCATTAACGCATCCGAAACCGAAGCATCGACATCGGTTATTGCATATCCGATACTGCCCTGAGTCTGCAACTGCTGGGCAACGATATTCAAGTTGGCATCGGCGAAATCTGCATTCATTCGTGCAATCACGCCAGGCTCATTGCGATGCACGTGAAGAATACGGCTCTGCACGGTTTTTTCGAGATGAGGGATTTCCGGAAAGTTCACTGCCCACCGGGTCGTTCCTGCCTTCAGGAACCGCACCAGCTTGTCCGCGACTTCACGACCGATATTCTCTTGCGCCTCCTCGGTACTGCCGCCGATATGCGGTGTCAGGATCACGTTGTCCAGATCGCGCAACGGCGAGACGAATTCCTCCTTCTCGCTGCGCGGCTCGACCGGAAACACATCTAGCGCCGCCCCCGCCAGGCGGCCTTCTTTCAGCGCATCGTGAAGTGCAGCGATATCGACCACGCCGCCGCGCGAAGCATTGATCAGTACGGCGGATGGCTTTATTAAAGCGAGCCGGGATTGGGTAATCAGGTTTTCAGTAGCGCTGCCACCCGGAACATGCAAAGTGACGATATCGGCCTGAACCAATAACGCATCCAGGCTTTCAAGCGAGTTGGCATTACCCAAAGGTAATTTTCTTTCAATGTCGTAGTAACACACGCGCATGCCCACGCTTTCAGCCAGAATGCCAACCTGCGCACCGATGTTGCCGTAGCCAACAATACCCAGCACTTTGTTGCGCACTTCATAGGCCCCCTGCGCCGACTTGTCCCATTGTCCGCGGTGCGCGCGCGCATTCTTTTCCGGAATTCGGCGCAACAGCAAAATCGCCTGCGCAATTACCAACTCCGCCACCGAGCGGGTATTGGAAAACGGCGCATTGAACACAGGTATTCCAAACGCGGTAGCCGCAGTCAAATCAACCTGATTGGTGCCGATGCAAAAACAGCCGATCGCGCGCAGATGCGATGCCTCATTCAACGTTTGTGCGGAAAGATGGGTATTTGAACGAATGCCGATCACATCCGCCTCCGACAACACCTCCGACAATTCCGCACCGGATAGCGCTTTCGGAATTTGCACGATATTGGTAAATCCTTGCGACGTCAGGTGAGCGACGGCGCTGCGGTGGATTTTTTCGAGCAGGACAATTTTTGGCATGGCTGGATTATTGAAGATTCATTTAATATAAATCCTATATCAAATTCACCGCTTTCACCGGCGCTTCAATCATCTTGATTTCCTCCGTCAGAACGAACAGCAGCCAGGAGGAATCGCGCCGCATGCTACAAACTGGCAATCCGCGCCCTGTCGAGCAAAAATTTCCTATAGGGATATATCGGACCATTCAAGAATTTTTGCGGCAAATCAAACAACGCCCAAAAGTAATTCTCCCGCCCCGCGCAGACTTGGGCAGGCAAGCAATATTGTTGCCAATTGATGCTTTTCTCCGTATACATACCGCCGCTTTCCCAGAAAAACGGCACGACTTTCTCATCCCGGAGCGCAACCTGCAATTCCACTGGCGCGCCATAGTCTTGGGCTGTCTCCAAGTGGGATGTCAGGCCGACCTTGGTTTCAATCACCATCAGCTTCGAGTTACCGTCTGCGTCGAAAAAAAGTATGCCGGCAGGATCGGGAAAGAGAAAATGTTCGACGAAGCCATACTGCTGAGCCAATGAATTAACCAGCTTGGCGAATACCTCGTCCGACAGGAATGAAAACGAATGCTTTACCAGCAAATCCTTCAACGTGCCCGACCGTTCTACAAAATACTCCCGCTGTAATGCCTCGATCTCGACTTCCAGGCGATCGAGCGCTTGCGGA
>CBINHE010000173.1:0-4731 GCA_966250375.1 uncultured Oxalobacteraceae bacterium | reverse complement strand
CTTGAAACTGCTGGCATCGCCAATCGATGCCACCAAGGCGGTGGCGGTGACGGGACCAATTCCGGGAATCTCGGCCAGCTTTCGGCTCGCAGCCGATTCCCGATGCCATTGCTGGATCTTCGCATCCATCTCGTCGACCTGTTTATCCAACGCTTTGAAGTGATCATGCAAACGCTGCAGCAGCGCACGGAAGCTGCCAGGCAAGTCGGATTGTTCCATGATCTGCGGAAGACACATTGGCAATGTGCGCTCTGCCTTGTGCAATGATCACGCCAAACTCTGATAGCAAGCCGCGAATCTGATTGGCCTGGGCGGTTCTGGCCTTGACGAAACCTTGTCGCACACGGTGGAGCGACAACACGGCTTGCTGCTCGTCTGTCTTGATCGGCACAAAACGCATGTTGGGTCGGGTCGCCGCTTCGCAGATCGCTTCCGCATCGGCCGCATCATTCTTGTTCGTCTTCACACAGGGCTTGACGAATTGCGACGCCATCAGCTTGACGGTATGCCCCATTGCCGCCAGCTTGCGAGCCCAATAGTGGGCGCTGCCGCATGCCTCCATCCCGATCAGGCACGACTGCAGTTGGATGAAAAATTCCGGCACCGTCGATCGCGCCAGCTTTTTGCGCAATACCACTTTTCCATGCGCATCCACGCCATGCACTTGAAAAACGTTCTTTGCCGAATCAATGCCGATGGTCGTTATCTTCATGGTGGACGCTCCTTTCGTTGAGGGGGAAACCACGCCTATTTTGGCACTTTCATACCGCTTTGAAAGAGGGCGTCCATTCCATTAGAACCTCAAATGCCCCACATCACGTTATCGCCGCTGCGATGCGCGGCGCGCAGCATTTCCAGCAGCGGATAGGCGCGCGTGGCGAAGCTGACGAGCTCGGGCGGCTCATGCTCGTTGTCGTCGCCGCTTTCGCCATGATGCATAACCACGTCGCGTTGCATTTCTTCCGACATCGGATGCAGTTTGCTCTCGGCAATTTCCGCCTCAAGCGTGGCGATCGCATTGACTGTTTCAAGCGGGGTAATGATGCCGCGTTTGACGTCTTTATGGAGCAGGTCGAGGATACGCTTTGCATGTTCCTCGTACATCAATACTTCTGCGGCGGCTTTGGATTTGAATGTGACTAACATAGCGTCTCCATGCGTTTAAAATCGAAAGCTGCATAACATGACTACTGTCATGTAGGTAAGTCAAACCATAGCATGTCGATGATGCCAAAAGCTAGTATTCGAATTGGTTGTCACGCCCTGTTCGCGCTACCGGTGCGACGTTTCTTCTTCTGCGTTTTGCTGCCAGTTTGAAACTTGTTTTAGCACTTTTCCTGGACGTGTCTTCAATGCCGCGCAATACAGAGGGTGCGCACTATTTTTTGGCGCAAACGGGAAATGCCTGGCTTAACCGTGTGCGCCGCGCATGCCGGTTCAGTTCAGCTTGAATGAAGTAAGGAAAGTATCGACCGCGTCGCGCGTAACCGTTTTTTCGCGACCTACCACCACTGCCTGATAAATTCGTTTGTCTATCGCGACAAAGCGCGCAACAAGAAGGCGCGGCTGGCCGCCGGTATTGCCGCCCGGCGCACCGGTCGCTTCAATATCGATCTGGCTGCTGACGGTGCCGGGTGACTGCGCAAGCACGGACGATTTTTCGCTCTTTATCGTGCCGCCGATATTTTTCACCAGCGCAATTTTCATCGCATTCAGTGCCGCAGGTGCATTAGCGGCATCCGGCAATTCGGCGGTACCGATCGCGAATGTCACATCATCGACTTCGGCCGCCGTCATCGTCATTGTGACTTGCAAGCCATCGAGATTGACGGGACGCGTGTAAGTCGCAGGTTTGGCCGGCATCATTACCATGAATGGCGTATTAGTACCGCGTACTTCGCGCCAGTCGTATTTCGGCGTGCAGGCGGACAAGGCCAACGCAAGGACAATGGTTGCCAGCCTGAACGGGGAATAAAGAGAAAAATTTTGCATGGTCAGCATGTTGGTGGGAGGGGAATCAAGGTCTTGCACAATTGCACGTCCCATTTGACCTTGTCGATGTCGAGAAGATTTTGGTATTGATTCTGCATTGATCAGGAGTAGAGTCAGTTCTATTTTTCCCGCAATGCTCTTCGATACTGAATAGCCTCTGCTACATGTGCTTGCCCGATCACATTACTGCTAGCCAGATCGGCAATGGTGCGCGCGACTTTCAGCACGCGATGATAGGCGCGCGCCGACCAGTTCAGTCGCACCATCGCGCTGCGCAATAGCTGCTCGCCCTGCGCGTCGGGGCGGCAATGCGCGTCGATTTCCACTGTGCTCAATCCATTGTTGGCTTTGCCCTGACGTGTTAACTGCGTCGCGAATGCGTGTTCGGCGCGTGCGGCGATTGCATGGGACGGTTCGCCATCGGCTTGCTTGATCAAGTCATCGTGCGGTAGTGCGCCGACCTGGATTTGCATGTCGATCCGGTCCAGCAGCGGGCCGGAAATCTTGTCCTGGTAGCGCGCGATGATGTCCGGCGTGCAGCGACATTTATTCGCGGGATGGCCAAGATAGCCGCAGGGACAGGGATTCATCGCAGCGATCAACTGGAAGCGCGCTGGAAAATCTGCTTGCCGCGCAGCGCGCGAGATCGTGATGTGGCCCGACTCAAGCGGCTCGCGCAACACTTCCAATACGCGTCGGTCGAATTCCGGCAGTTCATCAAGGAACAGCACGCCCCGATGGGCCAGCGAAATTTCTCCGGGCCGCGGCGTGCCGCCGCCGCCGACCAGTGCCACGCCCGACGCAGTATGATGCGGCGCGCGATATGGTCGTACCTTCCAACGTCCAGTGCTGAAGCCGCTAGTGAGCGACTGTACCGCGGCCGATTCCAATGCTTCTTCATCGGTCATGGATGGCAAAATCCCGGGGAAGCGCGCCGCGAGCATAGTCTTGCCGGTGCCTGGCGGACCTACCATTAATACGCTGTGGCCGCCGGCGGCTGCCACTTCCAATGCGCGTTTTGCCTGGATCTGGCCTTTGACATCGGCAAAATCAGGATACTTGGGGCGAGCGGTGCCGGTGGCGGCGACATGGCGATTCAACCTCGCATCGGAGGCTGTTGCCGCGAAGTGGGCGCATACGTGCAAAAGGGAGTCGGCTGGAAAAATCGTTGCATCCTTGACCAGCGCCGCTTCGTCCGCATTGGCGCGCGGCAGGATGAAGCCGCGCTGTTTGCCGCAAGCGTCGCCGGCACGGTGCATCGCGAACGTCATCGCAAGAGCGCCGCGAATCGGGCGCAATTCGCCGGATAGCGACAATTCGCCGGCAAATTCGTATTTGTCCAGGTCGTCGGCTGGCATCTGGCCAGAAGCGGCGAGAATGCCGAGCGCGATCGGCAGGTCGAATCTGCCTGATTCCTTCGGCAGATCGGCTGGCGCCAGATTCACCGTGATGCGGCGCGCCGGGAATTCGAAGCGCGCATTTTGCAGTGCGGCGCGCACCCGGTCTTTGGATTCTTTCACCTCGGTTTCGGGCAATCCGACGATGGTGAAAGAGGGCAATCCATTGGCCAAATGCACCTCGACTGTGACTTCGGGCGCATCCATGCCTGCCAACGCACGGCTCTTCAAGACAGCTAAGCTCATGGTTATTTTTTCAGTTGCGCTTCCAGTTCGGCAACGCGCGCTTCCAGCGCGTCCAGTTTGGCGCGCGTCTTCGCCAAGACTTGCATTTGCACGTCGAATTCTTCGCGCGTAACCAGATCGAGTTTGGAAAAGCCCTGGCTCAACATCGCTTTCATATTCTTTTCAATGTCCTTCGCCGGTGAATTTTCAAGCGCCTGATTGATTTTGGCTTGCATGTCATCAAAAAAGTTGCTTTTGTTCATCATGATACCTTTCAGTAAGTTACAGTAAGCACCATTGCTGTGCGCATTAATTTGGTGCGTCTCAATATGGTGCAATATTAAAGGTGCATTGCTAGTATTTATAGGGCAGAGTTGCAAATAATGGCAAGAATGCTAACGTATTTTGTGGAAATAAGCTGGCATAAGTCCTGCTAATGTAGCTTGAAACTTGGAAGTTCGATCTACTTTTATTCAAACACACCCAAAGGGAAATGCTATGAAAAAACTGGTTCTTGCCACGGCCATTACAGCTGCCTTTGCCGGTAGCTTCGCGCAAGCGGAAGACAAAAAGCCGGACAATGAAGTCAGCTTCAATGCAGCAGTCACATCCGATTATCGTTATCGTGGCATTTCGCAAACACGTTTGAAACCTGCGCTCCAAGGTGGTGCCGACTACGTCCATAATCCGACCGGTTTCTATGCCGGCACTTGGCTGTCCACCATCAAATGGATCAAGGATGCCGGCGGTGACAGCAATATCGAGTGGGATCTGTACGGCGGCAAGCGCGGTGAAATTGTCAAGGACGTTTCCTATGATGTTGGTGTGCTCGCTTATGTTTATCCATCCAACGATTTGAAAAACGTGCCGGGTTTCGCCAATGCCAACACGACCGAAATCTACGGCCAAGTCGGCTATGGTCCTGCCTATATCAAATACTCACACTCGGTTACCAACCTGTTCGGCTCCACCGACAGCAAAAACAGCGGCTATCTGGATATCGGCGCCAATTTGAATGTTGCAGAAGGTCTGGTGCTCAATCTGCATGCAGGTCACCAGAAGGTGAAAAGCCATTCAGACTTCAGCTATACAGACTGGAAGGTCGGCCTTACCAAGG
>CBINHE010000172.1:0-4908 GCA_966250375.1 uncultured Oxalobacteraceae bacterium | reverse complement strand
TGATCGGTAGTCTCCTACCGAATGACCGTTTACACAAAATCTTTTACACCCTCTCGCCCAACTTTCATCCCTACTACGCGCGGCTCCGCATCGGTACTCTGGTCCTTGCAGGTGTTTCCTGCTTGGACTTCTCCCTTAACATCGGAACGACAGGTTCTTACGTTCCTCATCGAAGCCTGTGCAGGCGTCACGCCACCTTCATGCCGGATGCCAGACAGCCCGTCAACAGGCTCCGTCTGTCCTCATCCCGGGGCATCCATACCTCCCGGTTTTTGCATCATCTCAGGGTTTCGATACGTCATCGGTGGTTCACTTTCGTTCGTCTCGCCAGCACTTATCTGACGGAATTCCTTCCGCCTTTTCCTCAACGCTCACCACCCGGACTCTTAACCCGCGCAGCTTGAGGTGATTTGGAGTCTGCTCCTGCAAGCCGACTCCGAGGGGCCTACCCTCATCTTCAATGAAGCATTGCTCCCACTGACCTGTGGTCGCATTCGTAACACGCCATGGACGCCCCCCCGGTTTGCCAAGCCCTCAATTCATGATGACGCAAAGGTAAAGATTGCATCCGTACATTCGGGCTTTGTGCGCAGCCATTGGCCACTGCCCCTGATGTGCTGGTCGGCGCCTCGATCGGGATAGCGCACTGGGGGTGCCGCGAACTCATAGGGCTTTGCCAACCACGGTCTTGCCTGTTTGCCATCACTGCTTGATTGCTCGTGAAATCGGTGCAATCAACTGCCTGGTGCTGCTTTACTTGCCTGCGTCGTCTTCTTGAGCCGGTTGGATTACGCGCCAGCGTAATCGGATCGGAATTCCCGGTCGTGTGCCAGCAGCGCCCACACGGTCCGGGCATTCTTGTTGGCCAGCGCCACTGCCGCCACGTTCTTGTTGCGCCGCCCAATCAGCTTAGGCAGCCCCCGCCTTGCGCATCGGACTTGCATTCGGCATGCCGAATCCCCGCTCGCACGCCATGGATAAGCAGCGTGCGCAGATACGTGTCGCCGCGCTTGCTGATCCCCAGCAGATTTGTCTTGCCCCGCTCGAATGCTGTTTGGGTATCAGCCCCAGCCATGCCGCCAACTGCCGGCCATCGGCGAAATTCTTCGCGTCGCCAATCGACGCCATCAGCGCGCTGGCCGTGATCAGTCCAATGCCGGGTATCTTCTCCAGCTTGCGCGACAGGGAGTTGGCGCGGTGCCATGCCCGAATCTACACTTCCATCTCGGCTACCTGCCGGTCCAATTCCTTGAGGTGCTCCAGCAAGCGCTGCACCAATTCCCGGAACGCACCCGGCAATTCTTCTTTCGCTTCGTCGAGCAGCACCGGCACGCGCTGGTAGAGGTGCGCTATCCCTTGCGGCAGGATCAATCCGAATTCACTCAACAAGCCGCGAATCTGGTTGGCTTGCGCCGTTCTCGTCTTCACCAGCCCCTGCCGCACCCGGTGCAGCGCCAGCACCGCCTGCTGCTCAACATTCTTGATCGGCACGAACCGCATGTTCGGACGAGTAACCACTTCGCAGATCGCCTCGGCGTCGGTCGCATCGTGCTTGTTCGTCTTGACGTACGGCTTGACGAGTTGCGGCGCCATCAGCTTGACCGTATGGCCGAGCCCTTGCCGCTTCCTTGCCCAGTAATGGGCGCTGCCGCACGCTTCCATGTCGATCAGGCACGGCGCCAGAGTGGCAAAAAACACCGCCATCTGGTCGCGCTTAAGTTGCTTCCTGAGCACCGTCTTGCCCTACGCATCCACGCCGTGGATCTGAAACACGTTCTTTGCCAGATCGATGCCGATTGTCGTAATCTTCATGGTGACGCCTCCCTCGGTTCAAGTGGTTGTTCGATACTTCCACTTTGGCACATTCGATGCCGTTACGAGTGGGGGCGTCCATCCCATTGGGATAAGGAGGTTTCTGCGGGATCAAAGGAAAGCACTTCACTACTTCGTGCGATTAGGTTTGTAGACCGATCAACCGAGGTAACGCAGAAAGCACTTTAGGTAGCTTAACGGAAGCGTTTTGTCTGATCGATGACTTTTGCCAAACCTTTGAACTGGAGTGGGGCAAACGTCTGTTGACGGACTGGCACAAGAAGCAGCATCGCGCGGGTCTCTGGTGTAAGCATTTTCGACGAATTGAAAATCCTGTGCCAAGTCGAGCATACACGTCACCATTTATGCGGCGGCTTCCTGATCAATCTGATGGTCGGCATCATCGCCTACTGCTTGGTGCCAAACAAATCTCGCTTGCCTCTCGCCTCTTCGGTGCCAGCTTGCCGCTAATTGGGCTTACCGCGCACTCAGGTTATTTTAGATGGGAAACACCATAAAGGTCATTATAATCAATGGCTTATGCTATTTGTTTTCATTGGAAATGGGGCTAATGGGAAATCTGGGGGAGGGGCAGGAGTAAATAAAGTTGCATTTTGTCAAAAAAATTTACATGCAATATGTCAAGTGTTGGTTACTTTCACTTACATTTTTTCTAGTCAATTGATTCTTAATGGAATTTAATTGATGGCATACTTTGTGCTTTATATTGCAAATAGGAAAACGGTTAGTTTTTACCGTTCCCGAAAAAAACGGAAAATTGGTTGTTTAATGTGAAAAGAATGGAATGCGAACAAAATGAAAACGAATGCTAAAAAATTGTTATTGGCTTTGATGTCTGCTGGTTTGATGGTTGGAGCAACAGCTGCAAACGCCAGCACTATCATGAATAATTGGCAATTAGATCTGTCTGCCGTGAACGGAACTGGTGCTTTGATTTCGAATATTGATCACCTCAATTTGAGCGGTAGTTCTACAGTTGTTCAGAATGTTGCGGGAGGTACGGCGCTGGGACAAACTTTCACAGATAGTGGATATTTGCAATTTACCCAGTATGTCAAAGAAACCGGCTCTGGCGGACCTGGATTTCTGACTATCCCTAAACTCGGGGAAAATGGCAGCGGCGATTTTTATCAAACGATGTACCTGACTTTTTCAGGTTTGACTGGCACCTTGAAAAACGACGGGACGATCAAGTTTGATGCGGGTTCTGGCACCGTCAAACTTTGGCTCGATACAGATGACAATCTTAACGCTTCGGATAACGCTGATTCAATCGCTGAGTTTCAAGTTGTAGCGCCGTCGGGCGGTAGTGATCTCAACTTTTTTGGTGGTGGTGGTTCGAACGCTACAATCGATGTAACACTGAAAATGTTGTCAGCCGTCGCTGGCTTGTTTAAGGACAGTCTTGGTGTAGCTATTGATCCAAATTGGACGCTGGAATTGATTAACACAGGTTCCTTGCTTACAAACCAAATCGTGAATGTGGATCAATTCGGTAATGGTGATACAACGCTGATCGTCAATAACGGTGGTCCATTCAATTTGGCTAAAGTTCCTGAGCCAGCCACATTGGCCTTGGCCGGAATTGGCTTGCTCGGTTTGTTCGGAATGATGCGCCGTAAGGTAAGCTAATTCAGTCTTGTAATAATCTTGCGATTGAAAGAAAACGCCCCGGAAGAAATTCCGGGGCGTTTTTTTATCCGTGTACAGAGGTCTTCAATACAGCGAACAGTTTGCTGGATTGGTGATGGACTGTAACGGCTCGCTTGCGTTTATTGATGTTGGAGCCGGTCCGAAAATCATTTTCCGGATGTCATCAATTTTTGAAGCGGAAGCCGTGTCGAGCGTGCCTTGGCATTGGAGCCTGCTCCTACTCTTCCCATAAAAACAGCGTGATCGGCATCAGCGCCAATCACCTGATTGATTTGTTTTTCGAGTTCACGTGCCAGTTCCTGAGATTTTTCTGCTTTAGAAAACTGCATTCCTTTCCTGACGTAAGAAGAAAAGATCACCGGCGTCAATTCTGGTTGCATGACTAGTCCCAATTGTGTCAGCGTCAGCCAAAAGCGTTGCAAGGCGCGTCCTGCGGCAATGTAATCGTCGATTGAGGAGGGTGTCTTTTGCGCCTTGATTACAAAATGCGCTGCGCATGCGAGGCTGGGGATAAAATCCATCTGGATGCGCGGCGCCCAAGTACCAGCTAGGAAGGTGTTAAAAAATTCAACGCGTTCCCAGCTTTGCATCACGAAGCGCATCATGCGTACAGTCATCGGGTCGGCCCCCAGCGCTTGATCGGGCACGCGATCTTCGCTATAACGAGCATTCCACTGAATGATGCTGCGGTGTACTTGGTAGGCTTCAGGCATGGTCAAGCGCAGTTTGGCATTGTTGAACATTAATCTAGCTGTTCGTAACTTGGCGCTGAAACCCTCCAACCAAAGAATGCAGTAAATCGAACCAACCGATGCGTCGAGAAGTTTTTTCTCGTCCATAGTCAGAGGGCGGGTACGCATTGGGCGGCGCTGGACACTGCGATGCGGTATGTACGGGATAAGCGGATCAGCTTGGATATGCGAATCGGCGGCAAAGTAAATATCGAAGGTCGGCTTGGCATCGGGATTACCGAGACGACGTTGAAAACGCATCTGCAGACCATGACCGCTGGCAGCAATTGACATGGTTTCCAGCAGGGTGCCTATGGCGATTTGGCTCGGGTGTCCGTCCAGGTCATATACGCAGTGATCTCGTGTGTCAAAGCCATGTACCACTACATGGTACTCATCGACAATTTCAAATCTCCAAGGCTGAGTATTGTCGCCGCTCGGCGCCCAACGGGCTGAGTCGAGAATCTGCTCGATAATGCGGTAAGTTGTCATATATTGTGACTTCCAGTTTAGGAGATACGAAATACTTTCTTGTCGTATGGTTAATCCTCGTGAAATATACGCTTATTCCTCTTGCGCTCAAAGAAGCTTTCCACCCAAAAATTATTCCATCATCTTTCCTTGCGGCCCATACACGCAGGGCAATCGCGCTATGAATTCTCTGCCGATGTTGTTCTGAAGAGCAACGTTT
>CBINHE010000171.1:0-5030 GCA_966250375.1 uncultured Oxalobacteraceae bacterium | reverse complement strand
TCACCCGATCTCTTGCCTCTCTCCTTTGATGGCAGGATAGAGAACAGGTTCTAAGGGGCGTCGCATATGCGAATGCAATGGTTCGGCTTATTCATGCTTTTCGGCATTGCGCGCCGCAATTTCAAAAATATTGTGCCAGTACGCATCACGTCCCCGCAACGCGGCCCATGCGCTGGAGGCCAGATAGGCAAAAGGAAACACAATTCCCCAGCGCGCCGCTTGCCCTACGTGCGCTAATTCGTGCGTCAGGATTTGCTTGGTCAGCGTGTGCCGGTCTGCGACCACGATATGGCCGATTGCCATGGCGGACATCGCACCGAACGGATGCCTTGCCAGCAAGTAATCGGCGAACGGTCCGCGCACCAACAGTGCCGGTGTCGATTCGCGCACTAGGTAGACATGTCCGCGCCACGCGAGAATCGGAAGCGCAAGAACGATTCCAATGAGCGTCAACGGTAATGCCCAAAACACGCCAAGAAGTGTGACGCTCCAATACAGTGGGCGAGGCAAGGGTTTTTGATGCTGTGCTTTATGGCCGTGTAGATGCATTGTCCTGTCTGGTTGTCCTGTATGATTCAAACAAATATTTTGAAGGTCATTCCCACATGATAGGCCGTCTTTCCGGAATTTTGCTTGAGAAAAATCCACCGCAACTATTGGTGGATTGCAATGGTGTCGGCTATGAAGTCGATGTGCCGATGAGCACATTTTACAATCTGCCCGGCTTGGGCGAAAAAGTCGTGTTATTGACGCATCTCGCAGTGCGCGAAGATGCGCAGTTGTTGTATGGCTTCGGCACGGCCGAGGAACGTAACGTGTTTAAACAACTCATCAAGATATCTGGTGTCGGTGCGCGTACTGCGTTGTCGATCCTCTCCGGCATGTCAGTGCCGGATTTGTCGCAGGCGATCACCTTGCAAGAAGCGGGACGGCTCACCAAAGTGCCGGGCATCGGCAAAAAAACCGCGGAACGGCTGTTGCTGGAATTGAAGGGGAAACTGGGAGCGGATCTGGGCGCTGTCGGCGGTGCCATGCACAACGATGCAACTTCCGATATCTTGAATGCGCTGGCAGCGCTCGGCTATTCTGATAAAGAGGCGATGCTGGCGTTGAAGCAGGTGCCGGCCGGTGCCGGCGTATCGGACGGCATCAAGCTGGCGCTGAAGGCGTTGTCCAAGGCGTAAGATCCGCGCAGCAATAAGTTAGGCAATTTTGCTGGCGCGTACCGGGCGCACTGCCGCGTTGTCCGCCCCTTGCAGGCATGGGGCAATGCATTATGAAAACGGCCACCAAATTACCTGACTTATTACTGCGCGGGCCTTGATTCGCCGCCAATGAGGAGTTGAATTCATGAGTATCCAAACCGACAGTTTCACCGAGCAACGCATTATTGCGGCGACGCCTGTTTCACCGAATGAAGAGGCGATCGAGCGCGCATTGCGGCCCAAGCAACTCGACGAATACGTGGGGCAGGAAAAGATCCACAGCCAGCTCGAAATTTTCATCACCGCCGCGCGTCAGCGGCGTGAAGCACTTGATCACACCTTGCTGTTTGGTCCGCCGGGACTTGGTAAAACCACGCTGGCGCATATCATCGCGCGTGAAATGGGCGTCAATTTGCGCCAGACTTCCGGCCCGGTGCTGGAACGTGCAGGCGATCTCGCTGCTTTATTGACCAATCTCGAAGCCAACGATGTGCTGTTCATCGATGAGATTCATCGATTGTCGCCCGTGGTTGAAGAAATCTTGTATCCGGCGTTGGAAGACTATCAAATCGATATCATGATCGGCGAAGGACCCGCCGCGCGCTCGGTACGGCTTGATTTGCAGCCGTTTACGCTGGTCGGCGCCACCACGCGCGCCGGTATGCTGACCAACCCACTGCGCGACCGCTTCGGCATCGTTGCGCGACTGGAATTTTATACGCCGCAAGAACTCGCCAGAATCGTCACGCGCAGCGCCGCCTTGCTGCATGCACCTATCGCCGACGATGGGGCGTTTGAGATCGCCAAGCGCAGCCGCGGCACGCCGCGTATCGCGAACCGTTTGCTGCGCCGTGTGCGCGATTACGCGGAAGTCAAAGGGGATGGGCGTATCACAAAGGCCATGGCCGATGCCGCATTGGTGATGCTGGATGTCGATCCAGTCGGATTCGATCTCATGGACCGCAAATTGCTGGAAGCGGTATTGTTCAAATTCAATGGCGGCCCGGTGGGGCTCGACAATTTGGCTGCCGCGATCGGCGAAGAGCGCGACACGATTGAAGATGTGCTGGAGCCTTACCTGATTCAGCAGGGTTTTTTGCAGCGCACGCCGCGCGGTCGCATTGCAACGCCGTCGGCTTACGTGCACTTCGGCGTCGCTGCGCCACGCAATGGACCGAACGGCGAACTGTGGGACGCGCCGCCGACGGCGTAATCTGCATCTGGTCGCTCCATTGGTGTTCCATAATGCAACAACTGTGTTGAAAATTTGAACGGCATTTCCTTTTTCGTCTGCGCCCATCCAGAAGGAAAATTTACCCATGCTTGCGGCACCAGCGCCTGCAAGGAGTGAAAAAACCAGTTTAACTCGCGTTTGCTTGCCAAAACACGCCGAGTAATATCAACCCGACAAGTCAAACAACACAACGCGGTGACCCGCAAGATCGACTCAGTCGATCAATGGCTGGCAACCGTTAGCGGGCCCGACATGCAGCACTACCGCAGCAGGTACTGCAGGATTTCCCTGTTTGGCCAAACACGGATGGTGCGCATCGCCCGCATGAAAGTATCCTTCATGAAATGACTGCGGAGGTATGTTTCGGCATGAAATTTGCTCTTGATCTTTGGTTGTGACGACAATCTATTGATGCCGACACAATTACAGGGACAAAAATGGTGGCAGATTCTTATTGATTGGATAGGAGAACATGATGAAATGGACTAAACCGGAATTTTCAGATTTACGTTTTGGCTTCGAAATCACGATGTATATCGCCAATCGCTGATGCCTCGATATTCCTGAAGGTATGCGGTGATCGCCCGCGCGATTGCCGCATTTTATTTTTAAGTCAACACAATGAAAATCATCGTACTAGGCTCTTCCGCAGGCGGTGGATTTCCGCAGTGGAATTGCAATTGCCGCAATTGCGACGGCATTCGCCGACATACGATTACCGCCAAAGCGCGTACGCAATCATCAATTGCAGTGTCGTCCAATGGCACAGATTGGGCGCTGATTAACGCCTCTCCAGACATTCTTGCCCAGATTCGCGCGACACCGGTGCTGCAACCAGGCCGCGCCAAGCGCGATACCGGCATTGCGGCGGTCATGCTCATGGATGCCCAAATCGATCACGTGACCGGGCTCCTGATGCTGCGTGAAGGAAAACCTTTGCCGCTGTATTGCACGGCATCGGTCTGGGAGGACCTGACAACCGGCTTGCCATTAACACGGGTGCTGTCGCATTACTGCAGCGTTCAGTGGCATCCGCTACAAGCGGATCGCAACAGTGCAACTGCGGTACAACTGCCGGGGATCGACGGCATACGCTTCACGCCCATGACGTTGGCCAGTAAAGCGCCACCGTACTCGCCGCATCGCGAAATGCCGCAGCCGGGCGACAATATCGGCCTCATGATCGAGAACACGGCAAATGGTAAAAAAGTGTTTTACGCTCCTGGCCTCGGAGAGATCGAGCCGCACATCGAGACCGCGATGCGCATGGCAGACTGCCTGTTGGTGGACGGCACCTTCTGGACCGAGGACGAAATGATCGAGCAGGGCCTCTCCAAAAAGAAAGCCGCAGCCATGGGGCATTTGCCGCAATCGGGGGACGGCGGCATGATCGAGGTGCTGGATGCCATCGGTCCGCGTCGCAAAATTCTGATTCATATCAACAATACCAATCCGATCCTAGACGAGGATTCCAAGGAACGCGCGACACTGACGCAGCACGGTATCGAGGTGGCGTTCGACGGAATGGAAATCAATTTATGAACGCCATGACATCCAATGAAACAATGGCTGGCCAGACGTGGGGCCGTAGTGAGTTTGAAGAACGGTTGCGGGCAAAAGGCGCCGGGTATCACATCCACCATCCGTTCAATGTACGGATGCACAATGGCCAGCTGAATGAGGCGCAGATTCGTGGCTGGGTTGCCAATCGGTTTTACTATCAGATCAACATTCCGCAAAAAGATGCGGCGATTATCGCTAATTGTCCCGACCGCGAGACGCGGCGCAAATGGGTGCAGCGCCTTCTCGACCACGACGGCCATGAGGGCAATCCGGGCGGAATCGAAGCATGGACACGATTGGGTGAAGCGGTCGGTATCTCGCGCGACGCATTATGGTCGTTAAAGCATGTCGTTCCCGGTGTGCGTTTTGCCGTCGATGCCTATGTCAACTTTGCCCGTCACGCGCCGTGGCAAGAGGCGGTATGTTCGTCATTGACTGAGATGTTCGCACCCAAAATTCACAAGGATCGCCTTGCCACCTGGCCGCAGCATTATCCGTGGATCCAGGCGGAAGGATTGCAATACTTCCGCAGCCGCATCTCGCTGGCAGAACGCGATGTCGAACATGGATTGCAAGTGACGCTGGGCTACTTCAACACGCGTGCTCAGCAGGAGCGCGCGCTCGACATCCTGCAATTCAAGCTCGACATATTGTGGTCGATGCTGGACGCGATCGAAAAAGCGTATCCCTGACAAACAAGTGCAGACAGGCCTATGAGCGAACCAAGCAATAAACCGAAGTTATCCAGATTGTTCCGCCTGCAATGGGAGGAAGCGCAAAACAACTATGTTTTGCTCTACCCAGAAGGTATGGTGAAACTCAATCAGAGCGCTGCGGAAATTTTAAAACGCTGCGATGGCGAGCGTGACATCGCAGCCATCGTCAGCGACCTTGAAGCGTCATTTTCAACCACGGATCTCGACGCAGACGTAAGAGCGTTCCTGCAGCTCGCCAAGGAACGCGGCTGGATCAGTTAGAGCGGATTGCAAATCACTGTAGGGTGCGCCCCGCGCACCGATACCGTCGCA
>CBINHE010000170.1:0-5133 GCA_966250375.1 uncultured Oxalobacteraceae bacterium | reverse complement strand
ATAAAATTGAGTTTCATATTTGTGTATAACCCTATGGGCTAGGGTGGGGATGGGGGTAAATCCGCCGTGTAAAACCCATCCCCATCCCAACCAAGAGGATTGCGCTTGCGAGCGCAATCCGCTCCGCAGGCGGATCAAAGGAGTGTCGCCTTGCAAGGCGACACCGTTGCGCAGGCGTGGAGCAGTGCTCCACGAATTCCCTGCTACACCATACGATCCGAATTCCCTGCTACGCCCCCTTGAAGGGGAAGGAGCGCGCATCACGCTATCGTCGCCTTAATTTCTGACTTCTGTATAAGTTTTTCGTCAAGCTCTAAGTGGTTTATCCAGG
Organism: uncultured Oxalobacteraceae bacterium; assembly: GCA_966250375.1. Lineage (GTDB taxonomy): Bacteria > Pseudomonadota > Gammaproteobacteria > Burkholderiales > Burkholderiaceae_D > CAMLDH01. Next base: position 4,802 of record CBINHE010000170.1, on the reverse strand, counting down.
ATACTTCCGATCTTTCACGTGCAGGGAATAATACATTTTTTGAAACCTATTTTGACTGCGCACTCGAAGCTCTTGCACAGGGGGAGCTTGCACAGAGGTCTCTTGCACTCGGGGCTCTACGTGTGCCAATAATTTCGTAGCCTCCCGGAATTCCTTCACGCGGGACTGTACCTGTACCAATAATTTCGCAGCTCGCGGTAATGGCAATAGAGGATCTTCTGCCGTGGAACTACTTTGAGGTCTGTCGAAGATGAGGGCGCGTAACATCTCGGGATTTATCTCGTATAGATTACTTTCTTCTGCCGTGAAACTACTGCTCTCTGGCAATTGAGGTACGTCGAAGATGGGGCTGTTTATCCGCTCGTGATCTATCTCGTATAGATCACGATCTTCTGTCGTGAAATTACCTCTCGCTAGCAATTGAGGTATGCCGTGGATGGTGTCGGATAACGTCTTGGCCTTTGTCTCGATCAACTCCAATGAGTCGATAATAAGCCTTCTTGCCGTTTCCCCCTTTGTCTCGTCATGCCTGCATAATCTGGATACCTCCGCTTTGTCGATGCGTGTAAGCTTAGTGAGAATTTCTCTTGTGCTTTCAAGTACAGCGGGCGCTGAATAGCGCCTTCTGTATTATTTCTTTTGTCTCTTCAGGATCCAGTAATTTGAAGTCCGGGTCTTGCATGATTTTCGAGTGTATTATTTCTGCGCTCTCTTTAGTAGGATTCAATAATTCGACTTCCGGGGTTTGCAGGATTTCCGAGATTTCCCTTATCGTATTATCTGTATCTGTCCCAAATTCGAAACCCGATTCCTTCAATTCTTCCAGGCGCGTTTCTTCGTTGAGCTTCTCCGCCTCTTCATGCGCGGAATCCAACTCGCGCAAGCGCTGAGCCTGTTCGCGCAAACGTTCAGCAACAGGTCGAAGCATGTCAGATAGCTTCTCTATTTGTTCTTCCACGTCGGATACGTTGTCAACGTTATCCGCGCGCTCACCAATCCCTCAGGAAGCCTCTCTGCCCGAATTTCAGATTGAAACGAAGCCGCATCTTCTTCCTCAAGATCAAGAGGCGACTCTTTCCGGATTTCAGATTGAAACGAAGCCGCATCTCCTTCACTGGAGGGAGGATTGAGTACCCCTTCGATTTCCGATTGTTTTTCCCGCACCTTAGTCAGCATGTCGCTAAAAATTTCTCTGAGAGCCGTTTTCTCCGGGATAGAAAGATTGCTAATCTTGTCCGGCATCTCTTGGAGGTGGCGCAAGGCAAGCTTCAGATCCTGGGCCCTCTCAGCCCAAGTCAGACCGTCGAAGAGAATTAGTTCCAGATGCCGCGCTTCGTTTCCGCAAGGTAATCGCATCAAAAGCAACACTGCAATAAGTCGAGGCGAGTGTCTCCCGTCCCGTGTTTATGCGGTCGCGATGGACTGTCCGATGATGTGAGGCAGGGGTGGGAAGAGAGTCGCTACGCGACTTTCGCGTTAATTTTGATTGATAACGAGAAAGTCGTTGCTGCAGCAGTCCACCAGCTTCTGGTAGACGTCCGGCATGATGTTGATACAACCCTTTGTCACGGCGCGTCGTTGCTGAACGCCGCCGGAAGCAAGCCGCTCTACTCTGCGCTCTGTGGGATTAAGTGTGTAGACGCGGTGAATCGCCCACAGATTCTTTTCGTCTTCGCGATAGACCAGGAGATCTCCTCCGTATCCCGGTTCCATGGTTTGCTGTTGCGACAACGAAAATGTGCCGGCAGGCGTGTTGGTTCCGACCAGAGCCGGATGGCATGCCCCAGAAAAACAGATCGAGGCCAGCGCGAGATTGACGACAATCATGATGCTTCAACCCAGCGGCTTTTTGGTCGTTACCGGCACCGGCACCGGCTTGGGCTCAGGCGGCGCGGACACCGTTATCGGTGGCGGCGCCGAGACTTCCATCGGCCGGACGAAGATATATTCGCCGCGACCAATCGCGGGAATCACACGGTAGCCGCTGCATATCTTGCGCTGGGTTGCGCGATCCAGCTCGCATGTGACTGGCACCTCTCTAGGCCAGATAGTCGCTGCGGTGGGAAACCCGGGCAAAAAGTTGGAGACATGGTACGCGCCATCGGCGACGTATTCCGCCGTTTCTGTCCCGTTCGTCTCCCCTACCGCCGGCGTTCCCGAGCCGCTCGCCATTCGCTCGATCTGAAAATTGCCGCCTGCCGCTGCGGCGATACTGCACGTTGCAGCAAGCAATACAAACGGAATGAATATTTTCACGATATCTCCTCGCGCGCTCATCGCTTGCTTATCAATAGGCATATAGATCCTGCATGGCGCGGTTGTCATTCGCCGCGGTTGTTGCCGCGGCTGTTTCCGACGATTGCGCTTTTGCAGTTGACCGGGTCGGGCATTGAATGCCGGTGGCTTCGAGCGCTTCCTTGTTCAGATCGTCCATGCACAGGCGAGCCAGCGCTGCCCCCTTGAAGCCCATGTTCCAGATCTCGCGCGCATTCTTGAGCATCACGCAGTTCTTATCGGTCCAGGAGCTGCCGACGCTGAACGCAAACGACACCGCGCTGCCACCCACAGATGTGGAGCCCATACAGGTATCGTTGCTGCTGGTTAGCGCCGGAGCGATCGCTGTTGCGACCGGGTTGCGCTGCTGGGCCTCGTAGACGGCATGACTGTCGATCGACAACGCCTGTCCCTGACTTCCAACGCCTTGAGCGGCGCCGCCTTGGCTGCTCGTCATTGCGGTTGCAGTCGAGTTGGAATTGGTCGTCGCTGTAGCGGGCCCAGACATCGCTGCTGACGCTTGCTGCAAACCGTAACTAGAGCGAAGCGCAAGACCATCGGCCAAGGCCGACCCTGTGCACGAGGCAGCTACCAGCAAAATGAGTGTTTTGATTTTCATGATCTTTCCTGTTTGGTGGAAGACGAGGCGATCATGGCGCGATGACCATGCCGGTAGTGGCGGACATGGCTTCCCTGCCGAAGAATTGGCCGGACGATCCAATATTGGCAATGCCTGCTGCATTCATGCCTTCCAAGGCACCCATGGCATTTGCACCGCTTGCATATCCCGTGTTATATGCCGAGATGCTTACTGTTGCCGACCGGTTGCTGCCGATACCGGCAACGGGATAATTGGTTGTGGCTGGCCGAGCGTAACTCACTCCCGCGTCGAAACCGGACACGGTCTGGCCCATCACATAGCTGCCTTGGTTAGTGCCCGCGTGAATGACATTGCTTGTTTGCGTTCCCGAGCCGCCACCGTTAAAGCCCGTGGTCACGCCGTGAATAGAGGTCATGCCACCAACCAGCGTTGCAGCAGATCCGTACGATGCCGCCATGCCCATTCCGGAACCGGTGCTCGTGTTATATGCCTGACCGGCGCTGTTGCTCGTCGTTTCACCGGAGACGCCCGCTGCCGCCGTGCGGGAAGACGGCATGAAGCTGGCGGTTGCACCGACCTTTGCGGTTGCTGCTTCGCTGTTATGCGCATACGACATCGCCGTTCCGTTGGAACCGAGGGAGAAATTGCCGTTCACGCCGCTCTGAATGTTGATGCCGCCGTAGCCGATTGCACCGGGTACGCCTGCGCCGAGTACGCTTGCGCCGGGTACGGGGCAGGGTAGGCTTGCGCCGGGTCCTGTGGCGAACACCGACAATGGGACCAGCAATGCTGCAATACCGATGGAGATTGTAGTAGTCGTCTTATTTGTTTTCATGTTGTTTGCTCCTGTGGTTAAGAAAAGGAAAAAAGTCAATAAAAGCGGATCGCTTATATTCCTTGTGTGGTCATGCATCAATGTTGGTTCCAGCATCGACAGACCCTTGCACAGGGGAAAGAAGAACCGGCGGTCACCGAGAAAAGAAGACTGTTACTACTGCGTCAGTAGCGTGGGAAGCGAATGCTGGTGCGGGTTTACGAGGATTGCGTACAGTTATTTACTTGCATCACGCAATGCTGAAAAACGCGGATTTCTCAGAAATCCGGCGTCTTGCCGTTCTTTAGTGTTGAGGAATGATGAGATGTTGAGGAATGATGAGAAATGGATGCGGATGATTTTGGCCGCTAGCATCGGCGTCATGAACCTCATGCCTTGGCTCCAGGCACATCGGTATCGTACAAAGCCTCTTGGTCACGCGCTGCCTGCACAGCATTGATCCGTACACCGATTTTGTGGATGTACTGCAGCGTATTGGCCAGCACCCCGCATCACAGTGATGCGGGGTGCTGGCAGATCGAATGGGCTTTCAAACGGTTGAAGTTGTTGTTGCAGATGGAGCATCTGAAGAAGACGGACCCACAGGGCGCCAAAGCCTGGTTACAGGGGAAGCCAATATCGTTCGGCGCGATGTTTGCTATGCGTCTGTGTTAGAGGCTCCTTCCCCTTCAAGGGGGCGTAGCAGGGAATTCGGATCGCATGGTGTAGCAGGGGTTTCGTGGGGCATGCCCCACGCCTGCGCAACGGTGTCGCCTTGCAAGGCGACACTCCTTTGATCCGCCTGCGGAGCGGATTGCGCTTGCAAGCGCAATCCCCTTGGTTGGGATGGGGATGGGTTACAAGCCACGGCATTAAACCCATTCCCACCTCTCCCCTTGAAAGGGAGGGAATACGGCGGTTGGAACGCGTCAGCAAATAGAGCGGATTGCAAAGCACTGTAGGGTGCGCCCCGCGCACCGCGCACCGATACCGTCGCAAGAGCACTGGTGCGCGGGGCGCACCCACCCCTGTCAACATGCATCTGGAAAACGAAAAACTTTCATATGAGACATAAATCTGTAGCTTTTTACTGTCTTCCGTCGATCTGAGATA
>CBINHE010000169.1:0-5183 GCA_966250375.1 uncultured Oxalobacteraceae bacterium | reverse complement strand
CTGTTTACACCAGATCAAATCAGTTTACAAGAACTTTGAAGCGCGATTGCCCTGAAATCGATGGATCCTTGCTTGACAAGACGTGACGTCCATAGCCCTGTAGGGCAGAGGTTTGAGCGGCATCAATATTGCCTCAGCAATTCCGAGAATCCCATTAACATTGGTCCAAGCCCATGATTTCATTGTATAATCTTCGTTTTACCGACCGGCAAGTGATCGACAATCGGGTCAAGAAGCAGCACGACCGCCGAAGTGCCGATTGGCTACCAAACTATTTGAGGCAATTATGAAAGAAAACATTCATCCAGAATATCGTGAAGTCGTGTTCCACGACTTGTCCTGCGATTTCAAATTCATCACGCGTTCGACCATTCATACCCGTGAAACCATCAATTTCGAAGGTAAAGACTATCCGCTCGTGAAGATCGAGGTTTCTGCAGAATCACACCCGTTCTACACCGGCAAGCACAAGATCGTCGATACCGCAGGCCGCGTGGAAAAATTTCGCCAGAAGTTCGGCACTCGCGGTTCCAAAACGCAAGTCGCAGGTTAATTCTGCCGCTTCGTTTCAAAAAGGCAGCTACGGCTGCTTTTTTTGTTTCATCTCATATTCTTAATGCTGTGCTTTGCCGTCAATGACGCACACCATCGGATTTTTTTGCGGCACAATATCGCCGACCCATCCAATAACAACAAGTCCAATCCGCCTCCCCTGATGAAGCCTGTCCGCCTTCCTGCTTCCGCTACGCATGCACTGCCGCGCTGGGGATTATTTGCACTCTGCCTGCTGTATATTCTGCCGGGCCTGATCGGCCGCGATCTATGGAAGACTGAGGATGCCGTCGGTTTCGGCATCATGTGGACCATGGCGCACGGCACATTGGATGACTGGCTGTGGCCACATATCGTCGGCCTGCCGATGCCGGAATATGGGCCGCTGGCCTTCTGGCTAGGCGCAATCTGCATCAAATCGTTCGGCTGGCTAATGGGTGACATGATGGCCGCGCGCATTGCGACGGTCGCCTTCTTTTTGCTCGGATCACTGTCGGTTTGGTACACCACCTTTTTGCTCGGCCGCCGCCTTGAGGCCCAGCCGCTGAAACTCGCGTTCGGCGGACAGCCAGAGCCGAAAGACTATGGCCGTACGCTGGCCGACGGCACCCTGCTGATCTATCTCGGCTGTCTCGGTTTGCTGTTGCACAGCCATTCCTCCAGCGCCAGTGCATTGCAGGTTTCACTGATCGCTTTTTCACTCTATACCGCAGCCCGCTTCTTCGAATCTTATTCTTTCCGCGCCGCTACCATGCTGGGGATTGCTCTTGGGTGCCTGGCGCTGACACGTGGCTGGATAGTGCCGCTGGCATTGTGGGTCAGCTTGGCCGCGTTGACCGTGATACGCGAGAAAAAAGTTTCGTGTCGATTGTTGCTGGTCACACTACCGATCGCATTGCTGCTCTGTGGCGCCTGGCTTTATGCATGCCATCTCGTCCAGCCATTCAACAGCTCACCGTTCGATGCGTGGATGGGATGGAATTACCGCCAGATCAATTTGCCATCTTGGGATGCGCTGAAGTATTTCTCCAAAAACATCATCTGGTTTGCGTGGCCAGCATGGCCGTTCGCCGGCTGGGCAGTCTACGCATGGCGCAAACAGCGCTCTGCCTTGCATATTGAACTGCCTTTGGCTTTCTGCATTCCGCTCGTGCTGTTGGCCTTGCTCAACACCTATTCGGAAGAAGGCATTTTGCTGCCACTCTTGCCTGCGCTCGCGATTCTTGCAGCGTTTGGCTTGCCTACCATGAAGCGCGGCGCCATCAACGCGGTCGATTGGTTCTCGGTGATGACGTTGACGACTTCCGCCGGTTTCATCTGGCTGGGCTGGATCGCCAAGCAAACCGGATGGCCGACGCAACTTGCAAGAAACGCATTCAAGCTAGCGCCCGGGTTCAAACCCGAATTCAATTTGATCGCCGTCATTGTCGCCGCATGCGTGTCGGCCGGTTGGATTGTGCTGGTGCACTGGCGCATTTCGCGCCGACCATCAGTGCTGTGGCGCGCAGTCGTATTGTCGTCTGGTGGTGTAATCCTATGCTGGCTGTTGCTGATGACACTGTGGCTGCCGTGGATCAATTACGGCAAGAGCTATGCTGGCGTCGCACAGCAAATCGCGCTAAAGCTGCCGCCGGTACAGCAGTGTGTCGATACCAACGTCGGACCGGCGCAGCGCGCATCGTTCGCGTATTTCGGCCATATTCCATTTGCCCAGTTTGATGGCGCGCATTGCGATTTTTTACTATTGCAGGATAACGCGCGCACAAAAGGAGATGAGAAATTCATCATGCGATCGAGCGACCGCTGGCAGCTGTTATGGGAAGGTCGCCGCCCGTCCGATCGCGATGAGCGCTTCCGCCTTTATCGCCGCATGGGTTGATGCTATCAAAGGCGTTCCCCCCGTATCCACACCGCGCATGCCGAAATAGCCAGTGCGGCGCGCGATCGGCACGTTCCAGCGGCAAACGATGTAATTTGAACGAGGCGCATGACAATGCTCAAACCACCTCGCATTGGGCACGATGATCATGTTGAATTCATCAAACACTTGAGAGAGATAAACGCACCATGCCAAAGAAGAATGCGTTCTACGCCCAGTCCGGCGGCGTCACTGCCGTCATCAACGCTTCCGCCTGCGGCGTGATCGAAACGGCACGCAAACACAAAGACAAAATCGGCAAGGTCTATGCCGGCCGTAACGGCATTATCGGCGCCCTGACCGAAGAGCTGATCGACACCAGCAAGGAATCTGCCTCTGCCATCGCAGCGCTACGCTTCACGCCGTCCGGTGCATTCGGCTCGTGCCGCTACAAGCTGAAAAGCCTGGAGGCCAACAAGCGCGAATATGAACGTCTGATCGAAATATTCAAGGCGCATAACATCGGCTACTTTTTCTACAACGGCGGCGGCGATTCGGCCGATACCTGTTTCAAAGTGTCGCAACTGTCCGCGACACTGGGCTATCCAGTGCAGGCAATCCACGTGCCCAAGACCGTGGACAACGACCTGCCCATCACCGATTGCTGTCCCGGCTTTGGCTCGGTCGCCAAGTACATTGCGGTGTCTACGCTGGAAGCGTCGTTCGATGTGAAATCGATGGCCAAGACATCCACCAAGGTCTTCGTGATCGAGGTCATGGGCCGCCATGCAGGCTGGATCGCCGCGGCAGGTGGTTTGCTGACGGATCACGATATTCCGGTCGTGATCCTGTTCCCGGAAGTGGAGTTCGATCAAAAAAAATTCCTCGCCAAGGTCGATGCCAACGTCAAGAAATTCGGCTACTGCACGGTCGTAGTATCAGAAGGATGCCATTACCCGGATGGCCGGTTTCTGGCCGAGCAAGGCACGCGAGATGCGTTCGGCCACGCGCAGTTGGGCGGAGCAGCGCCGGTCGTCGCCAATATGGTCAAGGAAGCGCTCGGGTACAAATTCCACTGGGCGGTGGCTGATTACCTGCAACGCTCGGCGCGCCACATTGCCTCTAAAACGGATGTCAAACAGGCGTACGAACTGGGCAAGGCAGCGGTGGAATTGGCGGTCAAGGGACGCAATGCGGTAATGCCCACCATCGACCGGATTTCAGATGTGCCCTACAAATACAAGATCGGTGTTGCCGATCTGAAGGACGTAGCCAACGTCGAGAAATTCATGCCGAAAAATTTCATCAGCAAGGACGGCTTCGGCATTACCGAGAAATGCAAACGCTACCTGGCGCCGCTGATTCAGGGTGAAGATTATCCCAAATACGTGGATGGCCTGCCGCAGTACGTGACGCTGAAGAACGAGGACGTACCGAAGAAATTGAAGGCATTCAAGGTAGTGTGAAAACCGGAATTGCAACAGGCATCATTCTCGGTAAGTAATTGCCAACAAAGATGTCGCGCACTTCAAGTGGCGTGCCAGGCTCGAAGGTCCGCAATCAGTCTGGACCGGACGGTGATTGCATCTGTCGACCGGCTGAAGCAGGTAGGGGAAAACGTCAAAACTTTACTGCTGCAGCGCTTGCCATGCTTACTATTACCCACCTGCTTCTGCCAATATTAGCCATTTGAACAATGTGTAGGAGATGTGACGTGTGGTGGGCACAAATTTGGATAACTATTCAGCAGGAATTTTCCGATCTAGGTGACCTATCGGACGTCACCCGAGTCTGTGTTCGGCTTCTGATTGCGCTTGTTCTCGGCGCGCTTCTTGGTTATGAACGCGAATCGGCTGGCGCTTCTGCAGGACTTCGCACACATATGCTGGTATCGCTCGGTTCGGCAATTTTTATAGTGGTTCCTTTACAAGCCGGCATGTCGTTGGAAGACGTATCAAGAGTGTTGCAGGGTGTAACCGCAGGCATCGGTTTCCTGGGCGCTGGCACTATCATAAAATTACAGAATGAAAATCAAATTAAGGGATTGACGACTGCGGCAGGCATTTGGCTCACCGCTGCAGTGGGAGTCGCGGCCGGAATGGGACTGGAAGCCACTGCGGTTCTTAGCGCCTTGTTCGCGTTGATTGTTTTGTTGTTTCTGAGAACGAGCAAGAATAAATATTGACTTCGATGGAAAGGCAAATGCGTATTCCCTATTTTTATTCACTGCAATGTTTCAAAAAAATGCTACTGAAGCAGCATTTTTACTTAAAAACGGCGATGTAAAAAAACAAAAAGTCCGCGCTAGGCGGACTTTTTTATCGAGGGTTGCAAAGCTTCAATCGAAGTCAAATAATTCCCCGAGAAATCCTTTGCGTTTCTTCTGATAGTGGTCATGCGAAGAGTATCCATGCGACTGCTGAGAATGGCCAAACCCTTGCGACTCACGTTGCTGCCCTTGATATGGGTTACTCCCCACTTGTTGCCGAACCGGCTGAGAGACAACTTCCGCAGATTTGTCGATGATCTTATCCAGTTCTCCTCGATCCAACCAAACACCGCGGCAGTTCGGGCAGTAATCAATCTCAATCCCTTGACGCTCCGACATTACAAGTGTCACGTTACTACACACAGGACAGTCCATACATTAATCCTTATCTAATTAATAAGTGGCGAATGAATCTCGTCATAAAACCAGACATTGCAAAAAATATATAGAGGGCGTTCTCAAAAACCAAGTGCAACACCTTTTGCTGTAAGGTGCTGCCATGTC
>CBINHE010000168.1:0-5274 GCA_966250375.1 uncultured Oxalobacteraceae bacterium | reverse complement strand
AGTCAAGTTTAATTGGCGGTAAAGAAATCGATGGATTTTTTCGTTTGGCAAGGCGCAAGGAGGCCGCATCGCGAGCTATGCAACGACGAGCAACGCAGCCAGACGGAAAAAGACGCGATTTATCCCCGTTAATTCAGCTTGACTGACTACTAGATTCGGCAGTTGACCGCTTACTTTCCGCAGGCGTGGCGCATGCGCCACGAAACCCCTGCTTCACCTTCTCCGGCCCTCTGGCGTTTTCGGTGTTCCAGTGGAACACCTTCCTCCTGGTGGAATGCCAATAGTGTCCGGCACGTTATTTGCTGACGTGTTCCAACCGCCGTATTCCCTCCCTTTCAAGGGGAAGGAGCCTCTAACGCTGGCGCTTAGCAAATTCACTGGAGCCAAAGCAAAACACCACTACCCCCAGCATCCCCATGAAATCAAGTGCTTTTCCCTCGTATCGCATGGCGCATTGAGCACGATGCGCTGAGCGCAACTCACGCCTGCGGTACTGTCGGTCGCAGTCGAGGAGACACGCCTGGCGTTCATTCCGCGCTTGGCACGCGTGACGAAGAAGACGCCGGCCTGATTTTGCTTTCCAGCCGGCGCGACTTCAATAAACCAGACACGACTGATTCACGGTATGAATTTACTCGACCGCGAGAAGCATTGAAACATTATTAAGCGTTCTGACTGTCATCCATTATGGAACGCTCAACAACCTTCCGCATGCGCTGTTCGAACGCTTGACCGACACGCTCAGCTACGCGGCTTGAATGGACAAAGTCCAGCATAGAGTCCGTTATGAACGCAATCAGGAGGTGCGCAGGGAACTAAATCTTCCCCCATGTCATTCATGAATAACAGGACGGTTTAAGCGTTCTGGAAGACATTCAAGCAGGAGAGCCTGTTTCCCACTGCCTGATTATCAAATGCCGCCCTCCATTCAAGGCACTTCATCATGGGGCATCACTTCATCCAAGGAGAACACTATGCAAAAGTCTTTTTTCAACAAGTCTATTACACGCATTGCCATGTCGCTGGGAGCAGTCGGGGTACTTGCCATGGCGCCAATGCAGAATGCTTTGGCCTCTTCTACTTGGACGGGCACGGGATATAGTACTGCCCAGTTGTCACGCAACTTCGTAAACTTTGCGGTAGGTGCTTGTGCAAAGCAACGTAAAAAATTAAACACTCGCACACTCCATTTTAGTTATGTGAAAGTAAATAAGAAGTCTGGTCCTACCTTAAAGGCAAAAATCAAGTATGAATGCGTAAGATAATGTCCGGCAGATTCATTCTGCAGACATAGAACCTATTTCGTAGGCCTGTAGCGCGCCAAATAATGATGCTGCCAGCCAAAGGCAAGAAAGCGGGGTACTCCTCGCTTTCTTCGCTTAGGAACGGGTACGGAATAACTTCCCGATTTGGACGCGGCTGAAGGGATGGCTACACAAACGAGGGGCAATGCTGCAATGTGCCCGTCTGCGGCTAGACAAGTCGGGAAGTTATTTCGTACCCGTTCCTTAGCGAATCAGCAAGCCACGAAATCGGTTCGCCAGCTATGCGTACGCTCCACGTCCCCCATCTCCATAAAATCAAGGGCTTTTTTCTCGTATCGAAAAGACGCGATTTCATGTCACGTTATGGGCGAGGATTGGTATCAGGCCCATGATCTACAACATGAAACGATGGATGAGGCTCCAAAGCATTGAACATTTTTTCATCAAGCCCTGTCCTATTCTTGCTTATCGGGGAACAACCATTGCATGCAATGCGTCATTCCTTGCACGCTTCTCTTTTTTTATCCGTGAGGGAATCCCGCGAACTTGACCTGCTGTCGCATCGACTCAATTTACTGCGAACCCAATGCCAATATTCACTAACCTGGACGCATTGCTTCTTTCCCGTCTCCAGTTCGCCTTCACCATCAGCTTCCATATTATTTTTCCGGCGTTTTCGATCGGTCTGTCGGCTTTTATCGCCACGCTTGAAGTGCTGTGGATGCGTACCGGTCGCCCGCACTATCACGCGCTGTCCGCCTTCTGGACAAAAATTTTCGCGGTGTCGTTTGCGATGGGCGTCGTGTCGGGGGTGGTGTTGTCCTACCAGTTCGGCACTAACTGGAGCCGGTTCTCCAGGATGAGCGCCAATACGATCGGTCCCTTGATGGGCTATGAGGTGCTGACCGCGTTTTTTCTCGAAGCCACTTTTCTCGGCGTGATGCTGTTTGGCCGCAACCGGGTACCGCCATGGTTGCATACCTTATCGGCGATCATGGTTGCGATCGGTACTGCGCTGTCCGGGTTCTGGATTCTGGCTGCCAATAGCTGGATGCATACGCCGGATGGCTTTGAAATGCGCAATGGCATCGCGTTTCCGGTTGCATGGTCCGCCATCATTTTCAATCCCAGCTTTCCATATCGCTTCACTCACATGATGATCGCGGCGTATCTCACGACGTCATTGGTCGTGCTGGCGGTCGGTGCGCGCTATCTGCTGGCGCGGCGCTTCATGCAGGAAGCGACCACCATGCTGCATATGGGACTGGGCATGGTCGCGCTGCTGGGGCCGCTGCAACTTTTGGTCGGTGATTTGCATGGTTTGAATACCACGCGATTTCAACCGACAAAAATTGCCGCGATCGAAGCGCATTGGGATGGGTCGCAACCGGCGCCGCTGGTATTGTTTGCATGGCCCGACAGCGGGGCGCAGCGCAATCGCGCCGAGTTGGCGATCCCCAAGCTGGGAAGCCTGATCGTCACGCATGATGCCAACGGCCTGTTTCCCGGATTGGCTGATTTCAAACCGCAAGACCGCCCGCCTGTGATACCGGTGTTCTTCGCCTTTCGCCTGATGGTCGGCATCGGCCTGTTGTTGATTGCAATCGGCCTGATCGGTGCGCTGTTGTGGTGGCGCGGTCGGTTGACGCATGCCGACTGGTTTTTGAAACCGGTGCGCTATTGCTGGCCGCTTGGATTCATCGCGATTCTGTCCGGCTGGATCGTCACCGAGGTTGGACGGCAACCTTGGCTTGTCTATGGCATCCTGCGTACCGCCGACGCCGCCTCCCCTGTCTCCGCGAGCACAGTCGGATTCTCATTGCTGCTGTTCGTGCTGGTTTATTTCGCCACTTTTGGAATGGGCATCTGGTATATCCGCAAGCTGGTCGCTCGCGGACTGCCGGCCGGTGCGGCGCCGCCTCCGCCGGAAGGACTTCCGAACCGGCCATTGTCAGCGGCGGAACCAGGACAGGAACCGTCATGATCGAGAATTTGCAATACACGCTGCCGGTCATTTGGGCATTGGTGATCGGCACTGCAGTGGCAATGTATGTGATGCTGGATGGATTCGACTTGGGCATCGGCATTCTTTTCCCGTTCTTTTCGCAAGAGGTGGAACGCGACCAGATGATGAATTCCATCGCGCCGTTCTGGGATGGCAATGAAACCTGGTTGGTGCTGGGCGGCAACGGGTTGCTGGTCGCATTTCCGCTTGCATATGCGGTGATCATGCCGGCAATGTATTTGCCGGTGATCGTGATGGTGCTGGCACTGATCTTTCGTGGCGTGGCCTTCGAGTTTCGCGGTGTCGCCAAGCCGCATCATCGCAAATGGGATGCGTCGTTTGCCGCCGGATCGACCGTCGCGGCATTTTCGCAAGGGCTGATATTGGGTGGACTGCTGCAGGAAATCCGGGTCGAGAACGGACAATTCGCCGGCGGCGTATTCGATTGGCTAACGCCCTTTAGCGTGATGTGCGGCTTGGGGCTGGTGGTCGCTTATGCGCTGCTGGGCGCCGGTTGGCTGATGATGAAAACCGAAGGGCCGGTCGAGCAGCACGCCAGAAAACTCAGCGTGCCGTTGTTGCTCGGCATGCTTGGATTCATTGCGCTCGTCAGCCTATGGACACCGTTGCAGATCGAGCGTATTGGGGCGCGCTGGTTCAGTGTGCCGAATTTTTATTGGTTATCGCTTTTGCCGCTGGCGACGCTGCTGGCGGCGTGGTCATGCTGGCGCGGCATCCGCGACGGCAAATCGATGCAGCCGTTTATCTCGACCATTGGGTTGTTCCTGCTGTCCTACATCGGCTTGGTGATTTCAAACATACCGTACCTGGTGCCGCCCTCCCTCACCGTCTGGGATGCAGCGGCCGCGCCGGCCTCGCAGTTATTCATGCTGATCGGCACGGTCATTTTTCTCCCCCTCATCCTCGGCTACACCGCGCTAGTGTTCTGGATATTTCGGGGCAAGACACGACCGGGCGAGGGGTATCACCATTAACGCTGTTCCAGACATATTCAAGGGGCTGGCATAACCCGCACCCTACCGGCAGAGCCGGGGGATCTTCTCTATTGCTTTAGCAGTATCCGCGCCCGACGTCTTCACACTAATTGATTTGACTCAAATTGAGAGCGGCAGGTGCTGCTACACATCGCAAAGCATGGAGACCCGGCTGCATGACGAAAGCATTCGCGTGGCCCCAAGCCGCCTGAAAAGAAAGAGTATGTCGCCGCATCATAGCGCGACGACATGTTCCGACTACGCGGGTTCTTAAAGAAGGACGGGTTAATTGGCCACTTTTAAAGAGGTGGCTCTAAAGGCGAATCCGCGCCGCGACGTCCTTGCTCAGGTCGTCAACCAGTCTCTGCCAGTCAGCACCAACGTAAGAAAAAGCGTCCGTCAACACAAGGGAATGGAGCGTCTCGTTTTCTTTCAGGGCGAAGATCAGTGCCTGCCCCCCATCAGAGGTGAGCTTATTTTGCGACAAATTCAGGACCTCGAGCGTTTTGTTTTTCTGCAGAGCCTCGGCCAGCGCCTGTGCGCCCTCATCCCTGAGGCCGGTTTCAGTCAAATCCAGAGATAGAAGCCCGCAGTTCTCCTTCAGAGCATCGGCCAGCGCTTGCGCCTCAGGGAAGTGCCAGCGTCCCTTCTGCTCGCAGCCCCGAGGGTTGCGCGACAAATCCAGGGACTTGAGTGTTTTATTTTCCTTCAAGGCTTCGGCCAGCGCCTGCACGCCATCACCACTGAGCTTGGTGTGGTGCAAATTCAGAGATTGAAGAGCGCTGTTCTCCTTCAGGGCATCGGCCAACGCCTGCACGCCGGCAGCGTCGAGGAGAGCCTCCCTCAAATTCAGGGAGTTAAGTGTTTTGTTTTTCTTCAGGGCATCGGCCAACGCCTGCATGCCGGTAGTGTCGAGGGGAACGGCACCCAAATTCAGGGATTGAAGAGCGCTGTTCTCCTTCAGGGCATCGGCCAACGCCTGCACTGCATCATCACTGAACTCGGAGTA
>CBINHE010000167.1:0-5430 GCA_966250375.1 uncultured Oxalobacteraceae bacterium | reverse complement strand
TGTGGCGAGCCACACAAGCGACGAGCAACGCTGCAATGCGCCCCGAAGCGGCCCGCGGTACCCGTACACTGATACGAAAACCGCTCTAATGCCAATCCGCGCCGCAGGAAAACAACCAGGCGCGGCCGCAAGCCACTCTTCGATCCTGCCATTTTTGAAGAGCGCTTCAATACCATCGAACGCGTACGCAGACGCTTAGGAATGTGCACGGAATAAATTCCTTAGCAAATAATATGCTGGACACTGCGCTAATGCAGCTTCACACGCGGCACCGTCTTGCGCCGCAGCCACTGCGCGAGGGTATCAAGCATCATTCGCACAAACCCATGCAACGCAACCAGATGCTGCCGGTATAAGGAAAAATACAGCAAGCGCGCCAGCTTTCCTTCTATCAGCAGGGAGCCGCCGACCAGCTTGCCCATCAAATTGCCGACGGTATTGAACCTGCTGAGCGATATCAAAGACCCGCGGTCGCGGTACCGGAACGGTCGCAATGACTTGCCCTCAAGATAGCGTTGCAATTCACGGTGCAGATGGATCGCCTGCTGATGCGCCGCTTGTGCGCGCGGCGGGACTGATTTACCGGTTTCCGGCCATGGACAACTGGCGCAGTCGCCAAACGCGAAAATCGCCGGATCGATATCGGTTTGCAGCGTTTGCGTCACAATGACTTGTCCCATTTTATTGACTGGCAAACCGAGTTTTGCAAGCACGTCCGGCACTTGAATGCCGGCGGCCCATACCGTCAGATCCGCCGGTATGCGCTTGCCGCTCGCCGTCAACACGGTATGGTCCTGCACCTCCGTTACTTTTTCCCCAGTCAGTACGTCGATGCCGAGTCCTTGCAGCATGCGTGCCGTTTCTTGCGCGATATGCGCCGGCAATGGGCCGAGAATGCGCGGGCCGGCTTCGATAATGATGATGTGGATATCGCGCCGCGGATCGAGACGGTGCAAGCCGTAGGCACCCAACACCTGCGTTGTGTTGCGCAATTCGGCCGAGAGCTCGACCCCGGTAGCGCCGCCGCCGATGATGACGATATTGACTTGCGGCCGCTCGGTGCTGGCGGTTTCGCCCAGCCGATTCTGCGTTCGCATGCAGGCGGCGACCAGGCGCCGCCGAAAATGTTCCGCGTCGTTTACTGTATCGACGGCGAGGGCATGCTGGTTCGCGCCCGGCGTGCCGAAAAAATTAGTGATGCTGCCGATCGCCAATACCAACGTGTCGTAGCCGACCTCACGCTGCGGAAAAATTTCCATGCCGTCATCATCATCCACTTCGGCCAAGGTAATCGTCTTGCGGGCGCGATCAAGGCCAATCAGTTTACCTTGCTGAAATTCAAAATGATGCCAGCGTGCCTGTGCCACGTATTCGAGCTGATTCGCGTTTGCGTCCATGCTGCCGGCGGCGACTTCATGCAACAAGGGTTTCCATAAATGCGTTGGAAGCCGGTCCGCCAATATTATTTGGGTATGCGGTGAATCCTCAAAGGTATTGCCCAATTGCGTTGCCAGTTCCAAGCCGCCCGCGCCGCCGCCGACAATCACGATCCGATGCGGATGCCTTGTTTTTTTGCCCGTACCTGTCGACGCCTGCACTGGCGCTGTCGGCGGCTTGGCGGATCGGGCGTTTGCGTCGCGAAATTTTTTAATGACAGACATAGGCAACCAAGCAGTCGCTTAAAAGAAATTGTGTTTTTACAGGAGAAAAATATAACCGCGCCATCTGCAGGCCCTCATACTGATAACCGGCATGGCCGCTCCTGCAAAAATGTCTCGTAAAAATTCAGTGCCGCAATGACTCAACTTTTTTTCAATAATCCCGCCATATCTTCCGCATGCTCTTCTTCCATTTCGAGAATTTTTTCCATGATGCGGCGCGTGGTAGGGTCGTTATCTTTCAGATACTCGATGAAGGCGCGATAGGTATCGATCGCGACTCGCTCTGCAATCAGGTTTTCCCGGATCATGTCATCGAGATCAGTGCCCTGCATATATGCGACATGACTGCGCGTATGTAATCCTTCCGGTGAAAAATCGGGCTCGCCGTCCAGTTGCACGATACGCCGCGCCACCCAGTCCGTATGCTGCTGCTCATCCATCGCATGCTCATTGAATTCAGTGGCAATCGCTTCCGATTGAATACCTGCCGCCATGAAATAATGGCGCTTGTACCGAAGCGTGCATATGATTTCCGTCGCCAGCACTTCATTCAACACTTTCAATACGGTCTCGCGGTCGGCACTATAGCCGGAGGTAACCGCCCCTTCTTCGATATGCTGGCGCGCCCGCCGTTGAATTTCCTGCATGTCAGCCAAGAAGGGACGATGCGCCGCGTGTCCCTCATTGCCGCCAAGACTTTGTCCGTATGTTTCCATGAAACCTCCAATAAGTGAATGGGTTGGTCGCCAGCGTGCATGAATGTATGCCAAGCGCAAACGTAAAATTTTGACCACACTTGCGTTCGGGTAGTTCGCGATCTCTGCGCGGATATCTGATTACTACGAGCAGTGCAGCGCTTCCGGATTCCATCTCACATCAGAAAGCACGACATAAATCAAACGGTTGCATCGATACAGTCATTCACCCATTGAGGCACGGTCTTCAGTTTGGTGTGGGCGGAATCAATAAGAAACATTTGGTCTGACAGCCTCTATCGTTGTTTGACGCGCCTTTACTCTAATGTCATGAGCCCACAACCCTTGCCTCTGACAATTGATATCCTTCCTTGCCAGCCTGGACGCCAAGTCCTTCCGCATCGACGTACTCGAATGGCCATGGCGTGGGATGCGCGATGAGCGGCGCGCGATAGTCGCCGCCGCTTGGCAGTGCCTCATCATGCGACACCAGCACACACCCCATTTGCCGGGCTTTTTGCTGCGCCAGTTCCACCAGCGCCTGTTCATATTTTTCCGGTATGCCCGGGTTGCGATAGAGCCGCTCCAGGTGGAGGACAGGTCGCTGCTTCTGCTCATCCCACAGCAAGCGCAACATGCGCCTTCCCATCAGGGGCCCATCCTCGGATTTGATTGCCAGCATGCGATATTTGCCGTCCAGCGCGTACCCCATCAGCGCTTTATTCAAGTCAGGGTTACCTTGAATGTTCTGGCAACTGCCCAGCACTTCGGTGCCGCATAAAAACAAATCCTCCGCCGCATCCGTATCGATGACGGTGAACGGTTTATGGTCTTGCCGGGCAGAGGGCGTCAGCAGGGTTTCCAGATCCGTCAAATCCTGATGCAATTGGAGCTGGTCTGGCGGCAGAGATTCCAGCAACTGCCTGATCAATTTCACTTTTTGCTCCACCGGAGTCCCTTTCAAGAGCCGCAGCAAGTCCGCTTCTACCCCAGTGGCGCTGGCCGCTGGCCGTTTGCTCTCCTGCAGGGCGGAGGTGAGCGTCGTGTGTCCGGCCAGCACTTGCTCCAGGAGCGCATAGGTGCCCGGGGAGGCATGCCTGTCCATCACAATCCGCTGCTTCAGGTAAGCAGCGATATCGGTTTGTTTTGTGCCGCCGGCAGTCTGTGCCAGGAAGGCTGCGGAGGGTTGATAAACGCAAGGCTGCCGCCATTGCGCAAACGCGGCCGGCGCCTTGTCCGCCAGCAGACGCAAATGGGGCGACTGGGCCGGGTTGTAACGCAACTCCAGAAAGGCCTTCTCTGGCGCCGGCGCTAACACAGCCGCGTTGACGAATTGGCCGATGGCCGCCAGTACCGATGCTTTTTCATGTGCGGCCAGACCGTTCTGCATCTTGGCCGCATAGCTGAGCACCCCGGTCGGATGTCGTGCCTGTTCCTGGTAGAGTGTGAATTGGGTTGCCGCATTCTCCGCATGGGGCAGGTTCGGGAACAAGTCCTGGAACACCCCCTTCACTTGTTCGTTGAAATCGCCCGGATTCCGGATGAATTTCAGACGCTGTAAAACACTGCTATTGCCAAGCTTTGGCTCATGCTGCGCCAACGATACAAGGCATTGCATGGCCGAGGCGGTGTCTGTCAGGGAGTCGACGGCTTTCTTGCTGCTGTCATTTGGCACTGCTGCCTGCAGCAGTGCGCGTTTCAAGTCGTCAGGCAGGCGATCGGCTTGCGTCAGCGCCAGGAGGGCATCAACCATGACTTTCTGCCGTTTGGCCTCTTTAAAGTCGGACCGGTGCAGCAACTTCACGAGCCTTTCCAAGGCGGGGTCGTCCGTTGCCGATTGAAAAAGCGGGAACAGCAGGGTTGGGTATAAGTGAGTATGCGGCCTGGGGAATTGTTTGCCAAAGGCGAAGAAACCGTTAACGTCTCCCGCCTCAGGCGGCAGGCACTGCTGCGCGAGCAGGTGGGCTAGCGCATAACGCGTATTGGGCGCACGCCATTTCTGGATTGCCTGCAGCGGGGCCTTCAGCGCCTGCCAGGCCGTTTCCGGCAACTGGTCCGCCGCGAACCGCAAGGCCACCAGTTGGGTCCAGGTGGACAGGGTTTCCCGAATATGGGGATCGGGCTGTTGCTCGGCGGCGGTCAATAAACCGGCGATGACGGGATGGGGAGCAACTTGAGCGGCAACTTGAGCCAAGGGCAGGGATTGGCGATCGCCAGGGAAGAATTGATTGCGCCATCTCTCCTCTGTCGCCCGCATTGTTCCCTTCGCTATCAGGCCTAAATAAACCGAAGCGTATAAACTGGCCCGAGCGGATGGATGGGAAATCGCAAACCGTTCGAGGTAATCACCTTCGCTAATCAGAAAAGGGGGGAGATATTTTCTGTCAAGGATTTGGGCCAGTTCAATCCTGGCGCGCTCGTCGGCAATCGCAAAATTTTGGATATTCCAGGCGAGTACCCCAGGGATTTTTTCAGCAATTTTGTGGGCCAGTTCAACTCTGGCGCTTTCGTTGGAAATCGCAAAATTCTGGATGTCCCTGGTGAGCATTTCGGGGTTTTTTTCAGCAACTTTGTGGGCTAGTTCAACCCTGGCGCTTTCATCGGCAATCGCAAAATTTTGGATCTGTTGGGCGAGCATTTCGAGGTCTTTTTCAGCAACTTTGTGGGCTAGTTCAACCTTGGCGCTTTCGTCGGCAATCGCAAAATTTTGGATATGATTGGTAAGGACTTTTAAATTTTTTTCAGCAACGATTTTGGCTAATCTAACCCTGGTGCTCTCATCGGCAATCGCAAACTTTTGGATATGCTGGGCGAGCGTGTCTGGTGCTTTTTCAGCAACTGTGAGGGCCAGTTCAATTTTGGTTCTCTCATCGGCAATCGCAAAATCCTGGATCTTATCGGCAAGATTGTCTGGTGCTTTTTCAGCAACTATGTGGGCCAGTTCAATTCTGGTTCTCTCATCGGCAATCGCAAAATCCTGGATCTGCTCGGCAAGATTGCCTGGTGCTTTTTCAGAAACTATGTGGGCCAGTTAAATACTGATTTTCTCATCGGTAATCGCAAAATCATGGATC
>CBINHE010000166.1:0-5630 GCA_966250375.1 uncultured Oxalobacteraceae bacterium | reverse complement strand
TATCCATTGCGCGAAGCCCGTGTTGATGTGGTGGAAGTGCCGGGCAAACCGGGTGTATATCGTGCCGCGGCGTTCCTTCGTCCACACTTCCAGTTGGATGAATTGACGATTTCCCTGCGGCTCGTGGCGGAACTGCCTAAAAATGCACGGTAAGTCGTCGCTCTCAGGCCCTCCTTTCAATGAGAGGGGGGCTAATCGAGACCGTATTTATGCTATGAAAAAAATACTCATTGGTTTTGCACTGTTATTGTTAAATTTATTCTGCAATGCATCAGCTGCGTGCAAAGTCCCTCAATTTGAGGCATTTTCACAGCAACAGATTAGTGCCGATAACAATGCCAATCTGACTTCAATCGAAGTGGAAATGCAGCCGGTCGCAACACTGCGCATGCCTTCCGGTTTTACCAGGCTAGGTTCATTACCTTACGGCAGTGTCATTTTCGGGGGGCATCCGAAAGGTATCTCTGCCGTCCTCACTTATGAAACAGAGCAAACTATTGCGGTTCACAAAAAAGGAGTAACGCCCGCTTTTTTTATGCTTTCACTTTTCAAAGGGCTTAACAAAACTGGTTGTCGCTATATGGAAGGGCAGCGACTTGCAGATGAAGACTATCGTCTCTATGCAAAATTCGACAAGGGCGCAGAACTCTTTGCCTATGGAAAATCCAGCACGCATCATTTTTATTTGATCCACCCAAACAAACCGAATCTTGTACTCAATGGCTTATTTAAAAACATTAGCCGCCCTGAATTTGAAATTATCTTGTCATCCATTGTCGTTAAATAAGGAAGAAAATTGGAGCCCATTAGCGAAGAAGAGGCTAAGGAACTGCGCGAGGTACTGGAAAAATTCTATGGTCCAATCGTTCATAACTGGAACGTCAATTATGAGATGTATGAAACACTTGGGCAATTGATTACCACAAGCAAAAAATGTACAAATGCTATGCATATGGTGCCCCGTCCTTGGGATTTTTCAAATCCTATGAAATGGGTGCAAAAGCAAGTGCGTCAAGCAATTGTGCGCTACCTTAAAACGCCAGAAGGCCAGCATTACATCATCTGCATGAAAGTTGCGGCACTGAATTTCCGCACAGAATTTGAAATGGCATCTCACGGCCTTTGAGTTGGTTTATCTCAAATCTTTTCTGCATTGTTGCCTTCTGGAGCGCTTCTCAAAGTCAAAAGCGTGATTTGCAGTAATGCAGGATATCGGTCTGCTATACGTAAAGATTAATGCAGCATTGAAAAATGCCTCATTGAAGAAGTTGTTTGTTGTAACTGTGTAGTGAACGCCTTCCCCAAGCTTGTGCCAAGGGAGGTTATTTTTAATAAAAATAGGGAAATAAAATGGCATTTGATAGCTTTATTAAAATTGATGGTATTCCAGGTGAATCGACCGACGACAAGCACAAAGACTGGATCGAGATCCTTTCTTTTGACCACGAAATGCTCCAGCCTGCATCGGCTACCGCGAGTTCCGCCGGCGGCGCCACTGCAGAGCGCGTCAATATCGGTACGTTCAACATTGTGCATAACCTCGACAAAGCCAGTGCAAAAATTTATGACGCATGCTGCACAGGCAAGCACATCAAGGACGTGACAATCGAGATGTGCCGCGCCGGTGGCGACAAAATGAAGTACATGGAAATCAAACTGGAGCAAGTCCTGGTTTCCAAAGTGAGCACAACAGGTTCGTCCAAGGCCGATTCCGGTTTCCCGGTTGAAGCAGTCTCGTTCAGCTTCGGCAAGATCACGTGGACTTACTCCCAACAAAAACGTACAGATGGTTCTGGCGGCGGTAACGTCAGCGCAGGTTGGGATCTGACTGCAAACAAAGTCGTAGCTTAATTCTCAGATAGTCAGTCTCAGGGCTGACGATGCAGACCGCAGCGATCTTGCGCTGCGGTCGTTCTTTTTGTTTTTTTATGCCGCGACAAGATACGGCATTCATAAATTGGAAATACGAACATGGCAATTGCCAACAAATTCAACAAACTAAGTAACAGCATATGCGTCGTTTCATTACTGCTATTAACAGCCTGTGCGCAAAATCCGACCAATCCTGATACAGCATCCTCGCCAAACATGGAGAGAGAGATCAAAACGGACAAAGCGGGAACCGTCAGCGGCAGCGCTTCCAGTGCAAGCAATGGCCAAATGGTCCTGGAAGGAAGGATCTCAGACTACGCCACCATGAACCCTGTCCCCATTGCGTTCGACAAATTGAGTATCAAGCTCGACGATGACGACAAACGGATTCTTGCGCAAATAAGCGAGCGCGCAAAAAAAGCATCCAAGCTCACCATCACCGGATTTTGCGATCGCAATCACGTTGCAAATCCTAAAGCCGCAGCACTGGCGCGCGCCAGCGCGGTAAAAGCAGAATTGGTTCGTCTTGGCGTCCAATCGAAAGCAGTCCGTATTAAATATCAAACGACTGTCGCCAACAAACATATGGTTGAAATTCAATTCTAGGCATGCGTGTGAATGCTGCCGGCGCCACTCAACAATAAATCGAAAAACATGAACACCAATCTCAAAGCCCTCGTTGCGAAATTGAATCCGATGACACGTCGCGCTGTGGAATCGGCAGCCAATGTCGCCCTCTCTCGCACCCACCATGAAATCGACATTGAGCACGTGCTGCTGGAGATGCTGGACAAGAGCGACTCCGATCTGGTCGCGATATTGAAGGCCTACAGCATCGATACGGCGCGGTTGGAAAAAGATTTATTGCACGGCATTTCGCAATTTCGCACAGGGAATACACGCAACCCCGTGTTATCGCGCAACATTCCGCAATGGCTGGAATCGGCGTGGCTGGGCGCCAGCGTGAACTATGGCGCGACACAACTACGGAGCGGCTTTCTATTGCTGGCGCTGGTCGCCGATGAAAAAATCATGCACCTGATGAACGGGTCATGTGCCGCTTTGCGCAAGCTGCCGGTAGAAGACCTGCAAGACAATCTGCCGCAGATTTTGCGCATGTCGAAAGAGGTGGTCGATACCATGCCTGGTGCGAAAGAATCGGCGGCACTCACTGAAGAAAGCAGCGATGGCGCGACATCGAACACGGCGGGCAAGCAAACGCCCGCGCTAGACAAATACACGGTAAACCTCACCGCGCAGGCGCGCGCCGGCAAGATCGATCCGGTATTGGGACGCGATACCGAAGTCCGGCAAATGATCGACATTCTGCTGCGCCGCAGACAAAACAATCCGATCCTGACCGGCGAGCCCGGCGTGGGCAAAACGGCGGTAGTGGAAGGCCTGGCACTGCGCATCGTGCAAGGCGACGTACCGGACGTACTCAAGAACGTCACACTGCGCACGCTCGATCTCGGCTTGCTGCAAGCCGGTGCCAGCGTCAAAGGCGAATTCGAAAGCCGCCTGCGCTCGGTCATTGATGAAGTCAAGGGCAGCCTGACCCCGATCATCCTGTTCATCGACGAAGCGCACACCATGATCGGCGCCGGCGGACAAGCCGGTCAAAACGACGCGGCCAACTTATTGAAACCTGCATTGGCCAGAGGTGAATTGCGCACGATTGCCGCCACGACATGGGCCGAATACAAAAAATATTTTGAAAAAGATGCCGCCCTCGCGCGGCGCTTTCAAGTGGTCAAAGTCGAAGAGCCCTCCGACGATGCCGCCATTCAAATGGTGCGCGGCATCGCCCATGCGATGGAACAGCATCACAAGGTACGCATTCTCGATGAAGCCGTCGTCGATGCCGTCAAAATATCCAGTCGCTATATCGTCGGCCGTCAATTGCCGGACAAGGCCATCAGCGTACTCGACACCGCCTGCGCCCGCGTCGCCTTATCGCGCGCCAGCGTCCCGGCAGCGATTGAAGACGTCACACGCCTGATCGACAACATCGACCGCGAAACCGCCGCGCTCAAGAAAGAGCAAGACCCGGCGCACGCCAAGCGGCTGGGGGAATTGCAAGTCCGTCGCGAAGAACTGCAAAGCGACCTTGCCGTCCAGCAAGCAGCATTTGAAGCGCAACGGGCACTGGTGGAAGACATCGGCAGCTTGCGCCAGCAACTCAGCGAACTGGGCGAGTCTGCCCCGGCCACCGAAGAAAAAACAAAAGCAAAAGGCGCAAAGAAAGCCGCGCCAGAGCACAGCGCGGGCGACACTCCTGCCGACACATTACGCGCCACGCTCCATGCTAAACAGAAAAAGCTCCACGAAGATCACCAGACACAGCCATTGATATACGACTGTGTCGATGGCGCCGCCATCGCCGAAGTAATCTCCGGCTGGACCGGCATCCCGCTCGGGCGCATGGTAGCCGATGAAATCGACACCGTGCGCAATCTGAAGAGCCTGCTGGAACAGCGTGTCGTCGGCCAACCCCACGCACTCGCATTGATTGCGCAACGCATCCAGATCGCCAAAGCCAGCCTCGAAGACCCGGGCAAACCCAAAGGCGTATTCCTGCTGGCCGGCCCCTCCGGCGTCGGCAAAACCGAAACGGCGCTCGCACTGGCCGACACCTTGTACGGCGGCGAGCGCAACCTCATCACCATCAACATGTCCGAGTATCAAGAGTCGCATAGCGTCTCCGGCCTCAAAGGCTCGCCCCCCGGCTACGTCGGCTATGGCGAAGGCGGCGTGCTGACCGAAGCGGTACGGCGCAAGCCCTACTCGGTCGTCCTGCTCGACGAGGTAGAAAAAGCGCATCCAGACGTGCTGGAACTGTTTTTCCAAGTCTTCGACAAAGGCATTCTGGAAGACGCGGAAGGACGCGAGGTCGACTTCAAAAACACCATCATCATCCTCACCTCGAACGTCGGCACCGACCTCATCATGAAAGCGGTGGAACACGGCGTCACCGTCGAAGGCAAAAACCGCCAACCCACACCGGACGACTTGCAGCAGCTATTGCGCACCGACCTGCAAAAGGCGTTCAAGCCCGCGTTCCTGGGACGGCTATCGGTAATACCGTACTACCCGATCGGCGACGACATCATGTCCCTGATCGTCGGCCTGAAGCTGAACAAGGTCAAACAACGCATGCTCGCCAACCACGGCGCGACGCTGACCTGGAACGACACCCTGATCAACATGATCGTCTCGCGCTGCACCGAAGTCGACAGCGGCGCACGCGATGCCGACACCATCATTTCCAAGACCGTCCTGTCGCAGATGTCCGACGAAGTGCTGGCAAGAATGGCGCAAGGGCAACCGGTGCAGACGGTGGAGTTGAAGGTCAAGAAAGACAAGCTGACGGTACTCGTCAAATAAAAGCGCCCATCCAGCCCAGCACGCCTATTCGCCGACATTTATCGAGTCCACATCATGAACAACCGCATCCCGGCCAGCCTACCCGACCTGTCCGAACTTGCCGCCGGCGTCCTCGCCGCCTACGCATCGCCGTTCACGCAGGCCAGCCGCATCGTCCAGCTTGCACTCGCCGGCGGCAGCGACATCGCCCCCGACACCCTGCTAGCTCATCGCGTCATCGGCCATGAAGCGATCAACGACACCTACCGCATCACCGTCGATGCACTCAGCGCCGACAGCTTCATCGAATTAAAGGACTTGATCGGCCAAGGCGCCACGATCACCGTGCGCACCGCCGACGGCGACGAACGCATCGTCACCGGCGTCGTCAC
>CBINHE010000165.1:0-5762 GCA_966250375.1 uncultured Oxalobacteraceae bacterium | reverse complement strand
GCGACCAATTGGCACAACATTTTCTTGCTGCATTGAATCGTGATGCGCAATGGAATCCTTCCTTCGTTGAGGGAAATCCGCTTAAGCGCATCAATTCGTTACGGAGCATGGCAGATGCGGGATTGGCTGACTCTGAATGGATACGTGAGGGCTTCGAACAAGGCGCTGAGCGGGGCGATACACCGAGGACATCAGTTCCAGGCCCCCGTGATGCCTCGGCAAGCCGGGAAATTCAGCCCGTAAAAACCGCACTGCACAGGAGAGATAAAAGCTTTTGAACTGGCGAAACCGCAACTGGTGAAAGAGCACGGCCATCGTTGACATCTTTGTATTGCAGCAGCGTGACTTCATTTTGCCTGGGCAAACTCGTGATCAGCGCGGCCGATGCGGGCGCAAGCCCTTCGGTGCTGTTGTTTTTCTCTGGAAGGATTGCCTCCTCATCTCGGTTGGATGTTGCAAACCGGAGACCGGTCGCAGCTGCTTCCCGGATTTTTTGTATACGGCGGTTTCTACAGCAAGCCCGGCTTTTCGGAAAAGTCCCGCTACTCTTATCAACTGCGACTCGTTGCGGTCAGTAAACGTGGAGAAGCGCCCCGACTCGTTGCTGATGTAGAACTTTCCTGATGATGGATTATTCGGATCGGCCTTGAACCACAGTTCACCCGAGATCCGGGCTTGCCCCCCACCTACCAGAGAGGGGTGTCCGATATATTTTTGTTCCTCGCCATTGGGGGTATTAACACTTATTTCTCTTTCCTCGGAAATAATGAGGCGGCCCAACTTGCTGACAGACCACATGTATAGCTTTTCACCTGTCTTGAGTTTTTCCAAATCCAGTAAAGCGGCAAGATTCACAAAATGGCCTTTTTCATCCGGAACAAAAATACGGTCGTCAAGCATCAATGGTGCGCCGGCGGCATCGAATTCCCAAGGCTTGATAGATGGGAAGCCCGGATCGTCACGAGGCCACTGAAGCGAGCCAAAATCCTTATCGAGCTGGTGCGCCTTACGGAATCCAAGCAACTTGGAGAGCGACGCCGAGGCACTTTTTGTCTGGACGTTGTCATGAAGTTGTCGAGGAGAGGGCGGAGCGCTTCGCACAATGGCGCGTCCCCGGGCGTCGTCTTCAGACAGGAGAGGGCGGATCGAAGGATGGTTAAAATCGCGGGACATCGTTGCTTCCATGCTCAGGTTTTCGAGCGCGAAGCACCGCCGGATTTGGTCGGAAAAAACACGCAGGCCGGGATTGTCGTCGAGCAGCAGCGTCTCGAGTGAAGGCAGTCTGGACAAGCATGCGGGCCATTCACTGATCGAACAGGATGAAGCGTCGATGCTGCGCAACGTGAGGCATCTACCCAGATCGTCCGGAAGCCTCTGCAAACCAGGGTTTTGGCTGATATTCAGTTCCTGAAGGTTTGCGAGATGCGATAAGCCCGGCGGGAGCGCTGTAAGCGCCATCCTGGATAGATCCAACGTACTGTTTTTGGGATCGGCGTATTGTTGCAGCACTCGCTTTGCCGCTTCCACTCTGTTCGATTGCTCTTGCTTAGGCGCATTACGGCACCAGTTCTCCAAGGCGCCGACCCATCGCGGCGGTGCATTCCTCGTTCCAATTATCAAAAGAGGTCTATCAGAATCAACGCAGACGTTGGATAGCTGTGCGTGGAATGTACTCGTTTTTATCATGATCATCCTTTTCTTGTTGGGAGGTGGCATGCGAAGAAAATTGAGCAGCCAGTTCCGCTTCCGTCTTCATATCATCCCGAAACAAATTTAATCTCTGCCGCGCTCGCTCGGAAGAGTGGAGCATCGCAAAGTTCATCTTTTTTATTTTCCTCATTTCCGGTTCCGCATTTTGATTTCTCAATGATTCATACGCGGTTACTGAGTTTGAGAGTTAAGTTCTGGATAGCATAAATTCAGTTGCAGGGAAGGAAGAGCACTGATTCGCGATGTGTGACGAAGCCACTTCTTGTTTTTATGGCGGCGTCAGTAATTGCAGTACTAGAATCGTTGTTAGTAACATGAAAAAACAAACAGTTCCAAAATAAGCCATCCTGATTTTTACCCGCAAACTTCGGGTGCCGCGCAAACCCTGGGAGTTGCTGAAACCTCGGGCGCCAGTGCCGCCACAGCCGGCATCCCGGAAGGCAAGCGTCTGGCTTTCTTGGCGACTACTCACAACTGAAGTCTGCACCCGACCGCGAAGGTGTCATGCTTTTTATCGACAGATCCGTGGACTATCTTCCACACACCATTTTCCCCTTCGGACCTCGTTATACTCTTGCGCAAACAATTGTTCTCCGAATCGGTGCGCGTAGCGCACCCTTGCTGATCCCATCAACATTCTGGCATGTTGCGCGAGTCACATTGCGATCGTGTTTTGATCTGTCCATAGTTGCAGACATGAAAACGCCGGCCATGTGGACCGGCGGTTTTGCTTTTCTCGTTACACCTTATGCAAGGACATTACTCCTGATTCAGGCTGATCGATGTGTCACCGCATTGCGGGCTGGATGCAGTCGAGGTGTTTTGTTTCGCGGGAATGGACATGAGCGCGCCCCTTAACGTTTTGATTATCCGACGATCGCAGCGCTCGCTGATCAACTGCCCACGTTCCATCTTCTCTGTATGGCCTTCGAGATACCGGATGGTTTTGTAAACATTGGTACTTTTATCTGCGTCATTGGCGGCGTCATTCAGAACAATTTCCAAAGACTCGGCAAAGAGTCCGGCGCTTTCTTCCTTGAGTTTGCTCCCGCTATTCGCCGTCCAATAACTCACGAGATCTGCTTCGTCCTTTGGCTGGGAAATTACCCTCACGGCCTTCTGATATACAGCGGTCGATGGAGTGGCGGATGAGTAGATCGATACCACGTTGTCCAGGACGATAGCGCTTTGATCTTGCGTCATTGAGAATATCGGTGCGCTTTCCATGAGCCACCCGCCCTCGGTTTTTTCTGAAAACTCGACGAGCCGCTTACGATCCGCTGCCGACATTTTTTCCAGTCCGCGCTGCATCAACTCTTTATGCTTGTAGTTGTTCAATACCTCCTGATAAGGAATTAATACCTTGTCGGCCGCATTCTGGATTTTATCTTTCTGACCGTTCTTCATTGATCCGATGATAAGTCCATGAGCGAGCACCGCTCCCACAAACCCGGCCACATTAGGGGCCGGATACAACATTGACGAGGAGCGTGTGTCAGACTCGTCAAAATTGGCTACGCCCTGATACACCACTTTTTCCTCTTTGGGTACCCGCAGGAACCAGCTCACGTCTTTGTTACACAAGTCAATCTTGTGTTGATCGTGTTGAATGTCACTGCACGCCATTGCCGTGAATGAAAAAATCATGGATGCGATAGCACTTGCTGCCATACATATGGTTTTTAATGATTGCAGTGTCATAGGAAAATGGTTTCGTGATAACGAACCGAGCGTCGACTGGCAACGCGCGGGCGATGGGGAGATTAATTGGTGAAGGGCTTAAGGAAGCTGTCTTTGCCGATTTCCAGTGCCTGGAAATACGCATTGGTCAAGCCTGGAAATTTCGGCGGTTCATCCCAGTTTTTGTCCGCGCTCTTGGTGACATCCACGGGGAGATACCATTCATAGGCGTTATTGTTCAAATTAACGATATAGCCGGTACCCTGTAGAACGCCTTTAGGATCGCTCGTAGGGAAATATGATGAATAAGTTCTCCGCATGCCCAGAGTGGTAATGTCAATGATGGCTAGCTTGTCGATGTCGTACTTTTTCTTCAGTGAAGAAAAGTCTTTCTTTGCAATGTTCTGGCCCTTGGTGCTGTAGTCCGGCAAGGCCTTGATGTCAATGCTATCCGCGATCACCATCACATTAGCGCCATTCTTGCGAAGCAGTTCTGCCATATCGTTCTTAAGTTTCGGCAGATCTTCATAAGGCAGCGTCCTCGTATGATCGGTTAACTTGGCGTTGGCGATTGAGGCAGCTGCTATGCAGAGAAGACAGTTTGCGCCAGGCATATGGGTATCGACTTTCGGCAGAGAAGTCATTGCAACCCCTATTCGGTCGCCTTTTGAGCCGAATGTATTTGCAGTGAGCTGAACGGGTTCTTGCATAACCGTTGCACAGCCGCTTAACAAAACGGCGAAGATTGCAATGATAAAGCCGAAGCGAAATTTCATTGTTGGCATTGTTAGATTCCCTGAGTGAAAAAATAAAACGGCATATTCTACATAACGAATCCGAGCTTCCTAAAAATCAGCATGATTTTTGTACAATTTTGTCGACGCTTGATATTGGGCTGAGTAGCGCGGTTAGCGTCCGCTTTCAAGAAGATCGAACGGCAGTAGTGGGGCGATTTAGCGGCCCGCGTGGTTCTACTCCGTTATAACGGTCCGCTTCATGGACTGTGTCGCAGCCGTACTTTGATCACGGCCATGCTGCCGCATCATTTCCTGGAATGCGGGCTGCCGGCGCAACAGCTCGTCAACCGTGCCACTATCCTGGATCTGGCCGTTTGCCATTAACACTACCTTGTTAAAGTGGTGCAGGAGGTTCATTCGGTGAATGGAGGCCACAATGCAGGCGTCAGGCAATGCCGCGGTGATCCGTCCGAATACGGTTTCCTCGGTGATCGGATCAAGCGCGCTGCTCGGTTCATCCAGAAAAACGAGGGAATTTCCCCGCGCGGCAAGCAGCCCTCTTGCAAGGCAAAGTCGCTGGCGCTGGCCGCCCGAGAGGTTGCAACCGCACTCCGACAGGGGCATATCTACTCCCAATGACATATCGGCCATGACGGCGTCGAAGGCACTCACATGGACTGCCTCGCTGATCTCGATGTCGCTGTGCTCGCCCGACAGCGATATGTTGTCCCGGATGGAGGCATCAAACACATCGGCTTCCTGTGGAATGAGCGTGGCGATGCTGCCGAGGTGCAGGGTGGTCGGGTAGTGCTTCCCGTCGACTTCTATACGCAGTTCGTTCGGGCTGTACTGTCCAGCCAACACACGCATCAGCGTGCTTTTCCCTGCGCCGCTGGGGCCGACAAGGGCGATGCGGTCTCCGCGTCCAAGCGTAATGGAAACCTTCTTCAAGCCTGACCCTGCATGGGTGGTTTTGCTCCCCGTGCCAGAGCCAGTAGTATTGGGGTCAATGACATCAGCAGCGGTGTGCTCGTAGCACAAACCGCTCACGTCGATGCTCTGCCAATCTTGCGGAATCGGAGAACCGGATGTGAGGTGGTCAGTCGCGATCCAGATCGCTTTCGCGCTTGCCAGATCGGTACGGGCACGTGCCACTGTCTGGAATTTGTCCGCTACGGCAAGAACGACCGTCCTTGCCTGCTGCGCATACTGGTGAACAAGAAATATCCCGCCAATCAGGATTGCGCCGTTGCGGTTACTCGTCCATACCGCTGCGGCAACAAGTCCCCAGGTGAGCGCCACGCTGAACAGGTCGGCGATGCACCACTTGACCTCAACCAGAGTGATGCTCTTGCGTGCCGGCACGAAGACTTTGCCTAGTCTTTCGTCTACCAGGCGGCTCGAGCTGTCCTGCATGCGGAAGGACATGATGGTTGAGATATTGCCGAGAAAATCCAGCAGTTTGGACTGGTATTTTCGCTCCGCAGCGTTTTCCTCCTTCGCAAGGCGCATCAAGGCAACGTCAAATCTAACCATGACCATGCCAACAAAACTGTATCCAGCCAAGGCGATCAAGCCTAGGGCCATAGGGTTATACACAAATATGAAACTCAATTTTATTCCCGTAACATCTGC
>CBINHE010000164.1:0-5934 GCA_966250375.1 uncultured Oxalobacteraceae bacterium | reverse complement strand
TACCGGATGTTCCGCTACTGGCAGGCGCACGGCTGCTTCGACTTGATCTTCACCGGTTCGGTCGCCGCGCTGCATGCGGCCAATCTGCTCGACACCGGCATCATCCACGGCGACGGCACGACGACCGCCGCGAAAAAAGGCGGCGACAACCTCGGTTTCAGCGGCCACAAGAAGGTCAAGGGCGACAAGGTCGTCGCCTTTTGCGACCGGAACTGCAATGTGCTTGCGCCGTTTGTAACGGCGCCAGGCAACCGCAACGAATCGCCGCTGTTGCGCGACGCGCTGCCGCAGGTCGCGCGCATCGCTCGCGCAGTCGGCTTCTCGCTACGCGGCAGCGTGGTCAGCCTTGATGGCGTCTATGATTGTCGGCCAAACCGCAAAGCCATTTTCAATCGCGGCATGACGCCCAATATCCACCCCAATCCGCGCGCCAGGAAAATCACCAAACGCGGCCGCAAGCCGTTGTTCGATCTCGCTATCTTTAAAGAGCGTTTCCGCGCCATCGAGCGCGTGTTCGCCTGGGAAGACAAGTTCAAGCGTCTGCTGTTGCGCTTCGAACGCATCAGTGCACTGCACTACGCGTTCAAAACCCTCGCCTACACGATGATCAATCTGCGGCATTTCTGCCTCCGATAAATCAACACTCGCGCATTTTTCAGGCTCGGCGCATCGCGCCAGGATGACGCTCGCCCGCACCATCACAAATCCGCCTGGATCGTTCGCAAGCAGCCAATAATTCACCTCCAGTTCTATCGTGCTGCCGGCTCCGATTCCCCAAAAATCCCAAATCCACATCGCATTCGACGCTGGGGCTCAATACCCGCAACCAGTTGTGTTAGTGAGGCGTAACCTATTGATGCAAAAGCGCAATTTATTGCTAACAGTTTTGACGGCCCCATCAACAATGCCTTCCGCTGTCAGCGCCACCGCCTATCGACAGTGCAGTACCGGTCCGTCCGGACTGCGGCTTTTTCACTCTGGAATGAGGTCACCGGTGTAGAAAATATTCAATAATCGCCGCTTGATCGTTTCCTTATCGCGCCTATTTGGGCTCGGTTTCCCCACTGCCGACTTTACGTCCCAACAAGTTGACAATGCCTGCCATACCACGCCTTGTCTTTGCCGGTGCGGATTTTCATGCTTTGTTCAGGAAAGAAAAGGAAACTTCAGGCATACACGACATTATCAATTTGCTACAATTTGTTGCGGTAATAATAGCCTGCCTTTCATCGGCAGGCCTTTCATTTTTTAAGGAACGCATTTCCATGTCCAAACCCATCATTCGTCTCGGCGACAAGACCACGCATGGCGGCACGGTCGTCTCCGCTGCGCCCGCCACCATGGTGGATGGCAAGCCGCCTGCCCGTGTCGGCGACATGACGGTGTGCCCGATCCCCGGACATGGCCCCAACCCGATCGTCTCCGGCGACAGCGGCACGATCATCGATGGCAGCGCGGCGGCGCGTCAGGGTGACATGACCGCCTGCGGAGCTGCGCTGATCGCCAGCCAAGGCACATCGAACAGCGGCTGAACGGAGGCGCCGGGCAGCGCGAGGCGTCCGGTATGCCTCCTTATGCGGGCTGAGTTGCTGTCTGCGGCGCCTGGCCGGCAGTCTCGCCAACGGGCATTAGCATTGCAAGTGTAATGCCGTGCTGCTCCAGGAACTCCACGCACAGCACCGGCATTTGCAGCGCCTGCACCCGGGCCAGGGCCAATGCCAGCATGCCCACAGACGTTGCCCTGCCCAGATAGCCGGTCGTGCCCGCCAGATTCGTCGCCGTCTCGACCGGATTCAAATCGCTGCCGAAATACAGCAAGGCGCTGCCGATCGCGGGCAAGCGCCTCTTCGCGTACTCGCCTGTGCCGGCGTTATGCACCAGCCAGCCGCAATCGGCACGGTCCGCTTTCTTGTCTTTTCCCTGTGCCGGCACATCGCCTCCTGCATTGGGAGCAAACGGCACCTCGACCAGGCCGGCGTGGATGCGCACGTGCTCCAGCAGCATTCTCATCGTCTCCGATAGTTCCCGGCCGCGCTTTCCTTTCGTATCCGCTCCGGCATGCGCGGGACGATGAAGGCGTGCCAGCGGTGTCAGGTGCGCCATTTCTTCCCGTAATGCTGCCGGCACTAACATTAGCAAAGCCTGATGGCCTTGCAGCTGCGGCAGCTTTTCCCAGAAGGGCGTCATGCTGTTGACTTCCTCGGGATGGCGGGAAGCATGCTCCAGCATGGCCGGCAGGTCGGGATGCGTGACCAGCAGCGCGAACACGCCATGGCCGGGCTTGCCGAGCCGTTGTTGCCTTTCCAGTTCGTTCTGGTCTGGCGTGTCCTCTTCCTGTGCCCACCACAAGGGGGAATCGAAGGCGAGCACGATCGCGCCGGGTAGATCGGGCGTGTTGTCGAACAATCCGACCATGCTGTCCGCAGCACTGGCGCCGGAGGGCAGATACAGGATGGCAGGCACGCCATCTCGTCGCTTGAGCGGCAGCGCCAGTTCCTCGATCAGGCGCGCATGCAGGGACCGCACGCGCTGGATGATTTCGCCAGCGGCAAGCTCGGCGGGCGGCTGCAGATAGAGGGGGAAGGCGGCGGCAGCACCGCACTGTTGGTACACATGGCGCAGCGCCTCGGCGATAGCCGGCTCCAGCGCCTCCAGCATGCCCGTATCGGCGAAGCCATCTCTCCTTGCTTGCGCCGTCACGGTCTGCTGCAGCAGGACAGCATCATCGGACCAGGCCGGTTCTTCCTGCACGGCCAAGTCGCGGATGGCGACGGCCCGGCAATCGCAGCCGAAGCGGCGATTCCGCATCTCTTGCGCATGCTGTTGGCGCGCCGCTTCCCGCACGGCTTGCCGTTTCGCCCGCGCCGCCTGTCTGCGCTCCTTGGCTTGCCGCAGCTTCCTGCGCCGAATGAGTTGGTGGACCGCCCATCCTGTCAGGCAGGCGGCGACGGGCGGCAGCAAGTGCACGGCCAGTAGCGCGAGATGGGACCAGGCGCGCCAGTCGATGCGCAGGCCGAACCACAGGAAAGCGATCCAGCAGGCAACGACGATCGCGAATATCAGGAAACGGAACAGCATGAACCGGGTCTTTCGGCGTGAGATGAGATATGGCGGCCAGCCGCTGCCTGTGGCAGGTCTTGTGCTCCTGCGCCAATTGGTGTCTCCCGGGAGAGGCGGGATGGCACCAGTTGATGCCGTTCACGGATGTGCAGCTGCGTCGCTTCCAGCATGCGCACGGGATTTTGGGCAAGCTGCTCGGCCAAGTAGGGCCGACCCACAGATAACTGATTCTGATCCATCGGTGTCATGTCACATCCACCCTGTATCGCTTGGGCGCTGGCGTTTCCTGCTCTCCGGCCAGCTGCTCCGCCGCGACCAGCACCGGCGCCACGAAGATCAATTTACGCAGGCTGTTTTGCGGGCCATGCACTTGCATGGTTTTGTTGTGCAAATAGACGGGCATCGGCAAGCCCTTGAGGTCGAGGGGAACGCCGACCTCTCGTGCCAGTTCCGCAAATTGCACCAGGGTTTCCACCGGCGGGAGTGTTTCAACAATATGCTTGATAGAGTTCATCGTTTTTTAGGGAAGGCAATGCAGATGGGCCTTGTTCGGCAGGGTGCGTCAAGCTTGGCGGAAGACGGAGTTATGCCTTCTTTACAGAAACAGGTCTGCCGAAGGAATTCCAGAGATTAAGGATGTTGGCGATGATGACGCCTTCGCCTTTTTGCGACCCGATTTTTTGCGTCTTCAGGGTCGAGCCGAGGCAACGCTTGATGCGGGAGATTTGCGCTTCGACCAGGGAACGCAGACCATAGCCGTATTTTTTATGGAAGGCATAGATGCCTTTCTCCTGGATGTATTGAACGAGGGCGTCGTGCCAGGTGGTGTTGTCCTTGCCATGCACCACAGCGTGAGACGGCGGCGGAATCACCGGCAGCACGCTCGCGTTGAACAAGGCTTCGACGCGCTCGATGCTGTAGTAGGCGCCGTCCGCAATCGCCTTGGCAATCGGCGTTTGGACGGGCATGACGAGCTCCATCCCTTCGCTATCGGACACCTCGGTGTCAGTGATGGCAATCCCATGAACGTTCATCGCTGGATCGATCGCCAGATGCATCTGGCGCCACGGCGTGCGGTTCGGCTTTGTTCCGTATTTCACTTCGTACCACTGGCTGGCCCGGCCAAAACTCATGCCGGTGCTATCGATGAAAATGTCCACGGCTTCGCCGTTGGCCAGGCGTTTTGCCAGCCGCTGGCAGCGCTGCTGGACGCTGACGTTTAAATTCGCAAACCGGTCGCTCAAATGCCCAAAGCTCGGCACCGGTATGTCCAGGCCGCGCGTAGCCCAGTAGTCCTCCATGTAGCCTTTGATTTGCCGCATCCCCCATCCATGCAATCGGTAGAAGGTATAAATCAGCTCGATATACGCCTTACGATACGTGGGCTCTTGCCCTGAAATCCCATTGACATAAAGCTTGTCATTGATGAACTGCGCCTTCAGATCCCCGCATGGAACATACAGGCTGATCATCCCCCGCTTTTTCAGGCTTAGATTGTACTCAGGCCAGTTCGTGACTCGATAATCCGGCTTCTTCCGCTTTCTCGCTTCCCCTGACTTCTCTTTCTCTTTATACGGCATTCAATGCTTCCCGTTTTTGAAAAAACGTATTTTCCTCACATATTACATCTGCGCAAGACCCTGCCGAACAAAGCCCTGCCTCAGAACATCGCCAGTCTCTTTCGCCAAATAATCTTTTACTTTCTGCGGAATCATATAGGGAAACCTCCTCCGTTACACTTCTGTTTCCCCACGCTAGCACGGTCTTTCCAAGTCCGTACTGCCGAACGTGTCGCTCTTCCTGATGCGCAGCCCCAGCGCATCGTACGCATGGCGCGTCGTTTGCGTCACGCCGTGGCGCGTAACAGGGCTTCCTGTAACTGGTGCTCGGCATTCCAGGTGAGGCGCGCTTATGGTGCTCGCACAGCGGGCTTGGGGAGCGTTATCGGTTAAACCTTTTCAATGTGAGAAATGGCATGAGGAAAGTTTTTCATCACACACGTTACAAGTTCTCTAATTGCAGGGTTGTTTTTAAATTTTTCTAATGCATGATAAAAGGAAAATTTCTCTTTCATAATTTGTGCCCCATGTGTATTGATTTTTCTTTCAATTCCATTGGAAGGGCGTTCGTAGTCAGTCGAAATTCCAGTTAAATGAAATTTTTTCTTGTTTTTGGACTTTTTTAATTTTCCAAACCTTACGTCGAGGAATTCATTAACAATCAATGAACCATAATTAAGCGAATCATCCAAAAGAAGTTCTATTGAGTGGATTGGCATTGATGCACCATATCTTTTGCAAAAATTAGATAACTCAGTGCATATTCTGCCATTGGTCAAATCGATGCCATTTGAAATAAATTCATTGTTATGAAAATAGTTTTTTACATTTATATATGAATTTAAATCTGCAAGTTTGTAGCTTTTCTCGTATAAACAATAAAAACTATCGCCCGTCATTTCAAATGAATTTTTTACTAATTCATCAATGGAGAAATTGCGTAAACCAAGAATATTGGGATTTGATATATATTTTTCTGTTAAGAAAATATATAACAGTTGATCTATGGAAGTGTGCAGCACTGGCTGAATAAGTGTAGATTTTTTCATTTAACAAATACCCCTTTATTTGCAAGTTCACGTACCTTTTCCAATTCTTTTGCTCTTTCGGTTCCAGGGTATCTATCCATCCCAGCCTGTGCCTGCTTAGCAATTTTTGAATGATTTTTTGGTTTATTTAAAAAGTCAGCGGCACATTGACATGCCTTTTTCTGCTGAGATTCAGATAGATTTTTGGTGGGCGCGTCAACTGGCTCGGTTGTAAGAGCGTGTTCACGATCTTCTGAGCAGCATCGCCAAGAATGCCAAGTGAATGA
>CBINHE010000163.1:0-6072 GCA_966250375.1 uncultured Oxalobacteraceae bacterium | reverse complement strand
ACGTACGGATCTGTACGGGGGGTGTCGGGTAACCGGCATTCCTACCGTGACCTTAGTGACGCCCTACGAATTGCGTGTTACGGCCTTGGAATTTCGCGAGTGCATTGCCGAGGACGTAAAGCCCGGCAAGCTTACCTCGTTCCCTCAAAGCGTGAATCTTGAAGCCGACGAGACAGTTGTATTTTCATGGATCATGTACGAATCGCGCGCCCACCGCGACGAAGTCAACGACAAGGTGATGAAGGACCCACGGATGGCCGATATGATCAAGCCCGAATCCATGCCGTTTGATGGAAAGCGGATGATATATGGCGGGTTCGAAATGCTTATTGACCTCTAATAAGCGGTCGCGGTATGAGGTCGCCTGAGGGGCGGGCACTAGCGATTAATATGCGCGTAGACCTCCCTATGAAGGCGTCTCGATATCGAAGTAAGAAATGAAATACAACTTCGCTCTTGAGTAGCAGCAGTCGGACGATGGCTGTAACCATGAGAGCTAGTAGAACATCTGCGTGTCGCTGGCGGCAACTATGCTCTGAGGGGCATCAGCCGAGCCATTTATATTTGCGCTCAAGTTAATTTGTGAAGACGATAGCGCAGATGCAGTTCTGGCGAGGGCATTCCCGCAGGTGAAGCGCGCCTCTGATGTCAGAATAATTGTCGCGTCACTTGATTGGAGTCAATCATATTGAGGGCGGGCAAAGAGGCGAAGTGAAGGTGGATTTAGCGGAACGGGAAGTTCTGCGTAACAATCAGTTAATACGACAAAGATGCCGTGACGTGCATATAGCACCAAGCCCGCGATGCCAGGATTCAACGAACCGAATGTAGCAAAGATGAGGGACTTGAAGACGTGAACATGGTTCTAGAAAAACGAAGTGATCCTCATGCGAAAGCATCTTTTTATGTGGAGAAGCTGAGCTATGTTTAAAGGATCAAGCCTGATGAACATGATGTAATGACTGTTTACGGTCGATCATCCCATGACCAAGCATTTGAAGCGTTGTTTCTCAAGGAATCCCACACATGAAGATCCTGATTGCTGCGGATGGTAGTCCCTTCACCAAACGTATGCTGGACTATGTGGCCGCGTACCCTGAGTTGTTTAACCGCGGCAACGAGTACACGGTGCTGACGGTGTTACTGAGTGTGCCGCCGCACGCTGCCTCAGTGGCTGGCAGGGAAACCGTGCGTGAGTATTACGAAGAGGAGGCCGAGAAGGTGCTCAAGCCGGTGCGTCTCTTCTTCGAGAAACAGGGTTATAAGGTGAAAGCAATCTATCAGGTTGGCCATCCGGCAGAGGTGATTGCGCAGACCGCTACCAGCGGTAACTACGACATGGTCGTGATGGGGTCGCATGGTCACGCGGCACTGGGGAACCTCGTGATGGGCTCTGTTGCCAGTAAGGTACTCGCTCACTGCAAAACGCCTGCGCTGATTGTGCGCTGAAAGGCTGCACCGCATCGAAACTTTTCGTCGTCAAAGGGGGAATAGCATATGGCCCCCGTCGTGGCGGCAACCCCGTCAATACGGCCAAGTGTTCAACGCGCGCCCGGGCCGCATAAGGACCGACAGGGCTCCTCCCGCAAGGCCATTTGCTTCACCTCAATTTTCTAAAGTCAGCAAATGAACACCGTCGCACCGCACTGGCTTGTAGCCTTTTTTGTAGCGAGCGTGCTGCTCGCGCTTTTTGTCGATTTCGTGCTGTTGCGGAGGCAGGGTGCGCATGCCGTTACCGTGAAGGCGGCATTGAATTGGTCTCTTGCCTGGGTGTGCTTGAGCCTCGCCTTCAACGGGCTTCTATGGTGGGCATTCCGTGATGCGACAGGCGACGTCGAGCAAGCAAATGCGAGAGCAATGGAGTTCCTCACCGGTTACCTGATCGAGAAGTCACTCGCAATCGATAACCTCTTTGTCTTCCTGATGATCTTCACCTACTTTTCGGTACCGCCGGCTTACCAGAAGCGAGTACTAATGATTGGGATCATTGGGGCAATCGTTTTGCGTACCGTGATGATCCTGATCGGCAGTTGGCTGGTGGCGGAGTTCCACTGGGTGCTGTATCTATTCGGCGCCTTCCTCATGGTTACCGGCGTCAAGATGTGGCATGCTTCCGGAAAGCCGCCTGTTCTGGGGGACAACGCTGTACTGAAGATGCTGCTGCGCGTGATGCCCGTGTCTGATCGCATCGACGGCGAACATTTCTTCACCGTGCAGAGCGGCCGACACATCGCCACGCCGCTGCTGATGGTGGTGGCGATGGTCGGCATCACTGACGTGATCTTCGCAGTCGATTCGATCCCGGCGATCTTCGCGATCACCACCGACCCCTTCATCGTGCTGAGCTCGAACATCTTCGCGGTCCTCGGCCTGCGGGCGATGTTCTTCCTGCTCACGGCAGTCGCCACCAAGTTCCATTTGTTGAGTTACGGCTTGGCAGTGATCCTGCTGTTCATAGGTGGCAAAATGCTGCTGACCGACCTCGTGAAGATTCCGGTGCTGGTTTCGCTCGGGGTCGTGGTGATTGTGCTAGTGATTACGATGGTGTGGAGCGCGCTTACCGCACCCAAGTTGCGCGAACGCGGTCGGTAGACGCCCTCGACATCCGATTGAACAAAAGCATGGTATTTCCTAGGGATAGGTAGTGGAGCGTTCACTCGCCTGGTATCCGACACCACCCTGCATTGATTCGCAAAATGCGATAAGCATCGGGGCCGAGCGCCTCCACGTGCACGACAACAGGTTTTTCAGGATACAAACAGGGAAAGGATGTCAGCGCTCGTCGCCGGCAGTCAAGGCACGCAGGCAGGCGGGGCAAAAACATGTGGCGGCGTCATCATTGGCGTTTGCACCGTCCAGAGCGCCTGGCGACAACACGGGAAGTTGCGTGCACCAGCAGGGTTGTGCTGCCGGGTCATCCACCATGCCGCACGAGAATGATGCGCCGCAGCGCGGGCATACGCTCATTTCGGCTTCCGGTCCGGTGCAACGTCTTCCGTCGGAACGTCGATTTGACGCATGGCGCGGCGGATCAGGTGCATCTGGTTGTCGAAATTCTGGCAGGCGCGGCAAACCAGAAGATGCATGCGCATGCGCGCACGCTCGATGAGCGACAGATCGCGGTCGAGTCCTTCCGACACCAGACAATGTACTTCCTTGCAGGTAGGCATGATTCCCATGGCATCCTTTTTCATCGTTATTCCCCCGCAGTCGGTTGATTGCCGAACCAATTCAAATCGAGACACTCGCGCAGGCGGATTCGCGCACGATAGAGCATGACCCATGCATTAGACGTTGAACAACCCAATTCCTTACAAATTTCATCCGTGTCTAGTTCCAGCCATTCCCGCATCATGAAAATACGCGCGGTTTTTGGGGGCAGTTTTTCGAGACAGATTTCCATGACGCGGAAAAAATCCTTTTGTTCCAGCGTCGCATCAGGATCGCCCCATTGGCGCGGCATTTGGCAGGTATGGCCGTCGGCCTTGAACAAGGCATCGATCACGTCGTCCTCGGACTGGTCTTCCTGGGTTTCGATCTGGCGTTCGCGGTTCGATGCGCGCAGGGCATCGACGATCTTGTGCTTCATGATGCCGGTAACGTAGGTGCGCAGCGATGACTGGCCGGCAAAACGTTCGGGCTTTTCGAGGACGGCGATCAATGCATCCTGCACCACGTCTTCGGCCAGGATTTCATTGCGCAATTGCAGGATGGCGAAGCGCACCAATGCAGGGCGCATCGCTTCGAGTTGTTTGTGCAGGGAGGCTGTCATTGTCATTTACGCAAAAGGCTGGCGGATCAGCGATGGAAACACAAGAAAATGAGCAGAAAGCAGATCGACTTTCCTTGTAAAATCGCGGAAACCATTTTTTAAATATCAGGACGTAGGGCAATTCGGCGCCGTAGCGCATCGAATTGCGCTGCGTTCGATCATTCAATCCTGCCATGACCGACTTGACCGACCACAGCGCTGACCTTACCGTAGTTTCTCCGCAAATCAAAGCCGAGATTCTGGCCGAGGCGCTGCCTTATATCCGCAAATTTCATGGCAAGACCATCGTCGTCAAATACGGCGGCAATGCGATGACCGAAGAGCGCCTGAAGCACGGTTTCGCGCGCGACGTGATTTTATTGAAACTGGTCGGCATGAATCCGGTCGTGGTGCATGGCGGCGGTCCGCAAATCGACAATGCGTTGAAGAAAATCGGCAAACAAGGCACGTTCATCCAAGGTATGCGCATCACCGACGAAGAAACGATGGAAGTTGTCGAATGGGTGCTGGGCGGCGAAGTGCAGCAGGATATCGTGATGCTGATTAATCATTACGGCGGCCAGGCGGTCGGTTTGACCGGCAAGGATGGCGGCTTGATCCGCGCGCGCAAGATGCAAATGCCGGACCGCGAAAATCCGGGTAAATTCCTCGATATCGGTTTTGTGGGCGAAATCGACGCAATCAACCCGGCGGTGGTGAAAGCGTTGCAGGACGATGCGTTCATTCCGATCATTTCGCCGATCGGTTTTGGCGAAGATGGCCAGGCATACAACATCAACGCCGACTTGGTCGCCGGCAAAATCGCGGAAATCCTGAAAGCGGAAAAGCTCATCATGATGACCAATATTCCGGGCGTTATGGACAAGCAGGGCAATCTGTTGACCAACTTGTCGGCGCGCGAGATCGACGAGATGTTCGAGGATGGCACCATTTCCGGCGGCATGTTGCCGAAAATTTCGTCGGCGCTCG
Source organism: uncultured Oxalobacteraceae bacterium (assembly GCA_966250375.1). Taxonomy (GTDB): domain Bacteria; phylum Pseudomonadota; class Gammaproteobacteria; order Burkholderiales; family Burkholderiaceae_D; genus CAMLDH01. The sequence goes on along the minus strand of CBINHE010000163.1, from coordinate 1,331 downwards.
ATGCCGCGAAATCCGGCGTGAATACCGTGCACATCATTGATGGCCGGATCGAGCATTCCTTGCTGCTGGAAGTGCTGACCGAACAGGCGTTCGGGACGATGATCCGGTCGCATTGAGAGTGGGGCGGTCAAATCCTGGAATATAGGGCGCATCACGATGCCCGTGCGGGGCGCACACAGGCTTGCAAGCTTGTGTCGTTTCGCAGGCGTGATGGAGCCCACGACATCCCTGCTGCACGCCTGCATCCTTTTCCGTCAATAAACTTCTGCACCGTACACCCGCGTTGCAGCAATAACTTCGGCAACCTCTTTTCCCCCAGAAAATGCAACAGGCCGACCGCAATGAAAGCCGGCTTGTCGCTGCCCTGCAGCGAGCATTGCGTGAGCGCGGAGGGCTGCGTTTTTTCATCGCACGCATCGTGCAGCAAGGCTTCCAGCGCCGCACCATCGGCATTGCTCCACGCATCGATCAAGATGTTCGCTCTTCGGCATGCCACCACTCATCACGTTTAAAGATGCCTACCCTTACTTGGCTGTTCGACCTCGATAACACGCTTCACAATGCATCGCATGCGATTTTTCCGGCGATTAATGCCAACATGAACGCGTTCATGGCGCAGGTATTAGGCGAAGGCGGCAAGCCGGCCGATGCCGACACCGTGAATGCGGCGCGGCTCGCGTATTGGAAGCGCTACGGTGCGACCTTGCTCGGCATGGTAAAACATCATCAGGTACGGGAAGAGGACTTCTTGCGCGAGGCGCACCGTTTCGACGACTTGGCCGCGATGATACGAACCGAACGCGGCCTGAAGCGTTTGCTGCAGCGGTTGCCCGGCCGGAAAATCCTGCTGACCAACGCGCCGCACCGCTATTCGCATGACGTGGTCCGGCATTTGGGCCTGCGGCGGCATTTCGCCAGGCACATCCCGATCGAATCGATGCGCGTGCACGGCAAGCTGCAGCCCAAGCCTTCCAAACAATTGTTGCGCAAATTGCTGGCCAAAGAGCGCATACCGGCGCGCCGCTGCGTGCTGGTCGAAGATACCGTCGGCCACCTGAAAGCCGCGAAAGCATTGGGGTTGCGTACGGTTTGGGTGACGCAATATCTGGCTACCCTGCCCAATTTACAACAGCGCGCCGGGCATCTGATGCCGCCAAAACTTACAAAGCGCCCCTTTTATGTTGATGTCAAAGTAAAATCCATCAGGCAACTATCTGATCGTTGGCAGCGGCTGCGTTAAAGCTAAGTAGCCGAGCAAAATCAATTGTGATTTCTACGCGGTAGTTTTTGTAGGAGCGGGCCGTGCCCGCGCGAGGGGGTGTTGGCCAATC
>CBINHE010000162.1:0-6147 GCA_966250375.1 uncultured Oxalobacteraceae bacterium | reverse complement strand
CGCGGCTTATGTTCGGCTTGTACATGGTAGCTCGTGATCTTCGGATAATTCTCCGCAAGCAGTAACCGCAGATATTCAATCGCCCTTGTCTTGCCGATGCGCGATGGGCCGTAGATCAATGCGCCGGTGGTGCGATGGTGCAGGCAGCGCGTGATGAGCTCATAGAATTCCTGGATGGCCGGGGTGCCGATGCGGTAATTGCCGGTGGCGATCGGATGCAGATCGGGCGCGATGGGACGAATGGCTTTGGCAGACATCGGACTTCTCCTTCGGCGAAAGAAACGGGTTAGATCACCGTCGTGAAGCCGGACGCGATCGTGAGCTTTTGCGGTTCAATTTTCTGCCTGGTTGTGGGTGCCTCCACTGCGACGTCCTGCTCGACCGGCTCGTATTTTTTCGGCTCCGACTCCGCTGATTTCGGCGGCCCAGGTGGCGTATTGGCCGTAGGCGCGCTGGCCAGCACCCGCAGTGTCTTTGCCAGATCGCTCGCGGCGCGGCGACTCTTCTTGGCTTTTTCTTTTTTCGTCGCGACGAAGCGCTCGATGAATTCCTGATCAATGGTGAAAGCCATGCGCCGCTTGCCGCGCAGCTTCATGATTTCACGGCGCAGCTTGAGGTCATGGCTGATCTCGCCCCATGCTCCTTGTGCTTTCAGAATGCCTAGCTCCGAGCCGTCGGCGAGGAACGCGCGCACCGTGCGCAGATCGTCGCTGTTGTAATAGACGCGCAGGTCTTTACCCAGCAGCGAGGTGCTGGCTGCGAGAACCTCGCTGGTATAGCGCACCTGAAACAGGTTGATATGCGGGCGTGTACCTTGCGCGAGGTAGCCACGCACCCGGCAGCGGTGGGCCGTTTGCATCAGGCACAGCGTGTGCCGCTTCGATTCCGGCAGCCAGTTCAGCATATGCCCCTTGCCCCGCACCAGATATTCCATCGCCTCCAGCGGCGAGCGGCTATTCACACCGCCATGCGGTGTGGCGTTGTAGCCGGCAATCGCCGCTTCCATTAGTTCTTCCATTTCGGTCAGCGAGACGAACAGGCGCAAGTTCCCTTTCGGGTCGGCCAGTGCACGGCGCAGATCGCGTGGGTTCGATCCGGTATAACCCGGCAGGCGCGAGGACAGCGTGCTGGCAATCGTGCCGAAGAAGCGCTCGATGTATGGTCGGTCATCCGGTTGATGCGGCGGTCCGGCGTCGGCCGCGCAGCCGACGAATTCGCACAATGCCGTCATCGTTTCGCCGGCCAGGTTTGCCTTGGCGTTGTCGAGCCGCATGCGCTCCCAGATCGCGTAGCCGAGTTCCGGCAGCTTCCCCGAAGGAAAGCCACCCGCCTCGCCATAGCCGACATGTTCCAAGGTGAACTTGCGCGGCTGGTGCGGCATCAGCGCCTTCTCGATGGTCTTGATGACGTCGTAGCGGCTGTATTCTCGCGACAGGACAAGGTGATAGCCGAGTACGGCCCGCGTGCAGACGTCGATGATCACCAGCAGCCAAATGCGCTCGATCTCGAATTCCTGTTCGAAGCCAAGCGGATCTTTGATGACAATTTTGAGGCGCACGTCCAGACGGTGGCCGTCGAATTCAACCACCTGGTACGGGCGTACCGCAGCTACGATGCCACCATCGGTGCGCGGCATGCCCTTCAAGTGCGACGCGCCGGCCGCACGCGCCGCCATGCCAAAATTGTTCAACATTGCCGCCGTAACGTAGGCCGACAGTGATCGAATGCCGCGGCGGTCGGTATTCATCGGATAGTCGGCTGGGGTGAGGCCGACGGCCCGGCACTGCATGAGGAAGCCAGCGTGCAATTTGTCCAACTGCCGCAGCCTGGTTTTAAGAACGCCATCTGTGCTGACTTGATGGAGCGTGACGGCGCGCTCGCGAATCTTCCGCTTGAGCCAATCCGCCAACTGCGGATAGCGCTCCAGCAGCAATGCGAAAGCGCCAACGAATCCTTGTCCTGTGATTGAACAATCGGCAGATAATTGCGCAGTACGCACATAAGCGACGATACGTCGGTGCTTCAGCAATCCCCGATAGCCGAAGATTTGTCCATCGTCTGCTTGTTTGAGGCATCGATCGAGTAGCCGGTAAAGTTGGCGGCGATTGACGCAGGTAAGCTTTTCGATTTCTCCCACTGTCGTGCGCGACGCAAATAGGTCTACCGCCTTTTGGTACTGGGTGAATGCCGCTTTTTTTTCAGCCGTCAATGCATTGACGTCGACGCAGGGCCACGTGCTCGTGTCAATGTTTTGCAAATCATCGCGGCGACGATTCATGGCGCTACCCTCCCCGGCTGGAAGAAAGTCAGATACGACAGTGGTTCCGTTTGTAGTTGTGCCGCTTGCAATTGCCCTTGGTGGAGCAGACTGAATACGGATGCGCGCACCAGCGTCGGATCACCCGTGGCGAATTCCTGTTCAATGCGGGCAAGCGCCATCGGCTCGGCAATGAATTTCAGAATCGAATTCTGAAGCGACGGTGCTATTTGCAGGCGGCAGGAGATGATGACCGGCAGCATGCGCTCCCAGTTGCCAATCCAGATGCGCGCAGCAGCAAGCTCAACCGGCAGTATCGTACGCACCACCAGTTCGGTTTCGTCGATGGTGATGGGGGAAGCCTGGATTTCATCACCGAGGACGAGCAGCGTTTCACGATCCTGCTGACATATCCAAAAATCCGCCAGCCGTTGGTCGTCGCCGGAATTCAGATAGGTGGGCCGCTCGCAAAAAGTCTCGACTGACGGAACGCATCTTCGCCAAAACATTGGACGCGCCGGCCCAGTTTCGGACTGTACGATTCAATGACCCGTACGCCGCGCAGCCGGACGGTTGAAATAGCGGATTGGAAGCGAGCTGAAATCTTCATGATTTCAGCAACTTACTGCAACTCGCACGCTATCAAAGCTGCGAATTGACGAGTTTTCTTGCCGGCGCTACGAGTTGACAACTTTCCTTTTTTTTGAACGTCGGCAAAGTTGTCAATTCCGGTCGTCACCTACTGGGAAAAACCATTTTTGGCGTTGACATTTTTCCTTTCCGCTACGGAGGACGACATTCAAGGGCGGAGAAATTGGCGCGCACGACACTTGTGCCGCTTATCGGGGCGACAAGATCACGGCGCGCGCATGGAAGAAAATACTGGAAGGCGACTACGTGGCGCAAGCGATTGCGGTGCCGTTGGAACCCACCATTTGATTTGCCCGGCACAGCGCCATCAAATAGCTGTGCGCGGTCCGTTATGAAGCGGTTACAGCAAGAAAAAGAGCGCCGCTACCACCGTCGGCAATAGGGCGCCCAGCAACAGACCGCCAACGCCGATTGCCTCGTCGTTGAAGCCGCGCCTGAGTAGCGCCACGCCGGCGGGATTGGGCGCGTTGGCAATGACGGTCAGACCGCCGCCTGCCACAGCACCGGCAACCAGCATGTACTTGGCTTGCTCGGACATCCCCTCAATCAATGAACCAAGATAAGTCAGCGCCGCATTGTCGGTAATGGCAGTCAGTCCAAGTGCGCCAAAGAACAGCGCGGTCGGTTCAAGACTGGAGACAATCGGCTGGAGCCACCACTGTTGCATGCCTCCCAGCAGCACCAGGCCGGCAAGAAAAAAACCGACCAGCAGGCCTTCTTTCAGAATCAAGGGGCTTTGGTACTGCGTGTAAGCTTGGGTGAAGCCCAGGAAGAAGAGAAAAATCCCCATGAACACCACGGGATGATGCGCAAAGACGACAACGGCAGCCAAAAACAAAAGATGAATTACACGCACCAGCCATGGAATGCTGATTTCCGTGTCCGCAACGCGCTCCTGTCTTTCGCCGGCGACATGGGTGCGAAGCAGAAAGGTAATGACAGTCGCATTGATCAAGACTGCAAGAGCTGCCTTCCATCCAAAATGCGTCGCCATATGAATGCTATCCCAATGCCAGGTGGAAGCCACCATCAACACAGGCGGCGCGGCAAACGAGGTCAGCGTGCCACCGATGGAGACATTCACAAAGAGCACGCCGAGAGCGCCGTATTTCAGCCACTCCGGGATCCCTTGTCGAAACACCTGCGGAGCCAGCATGAGTGCGGCCAGCGTCATGGCAGCCGGCTCGGTAATCAGCGAACCGATGAGTGGCACGAGCGCAAGGCAGAGCCATACCCGCGCGACAGCAGAGTTCACGGGAACCAGCGCAGCGATCGCGGCAACGAGGCTCTTCACTGCCTCCAAAACCGGCTTCGACGCAGCCACGATCATGATGACGAACACGAAGAGAGGTTCTGTATATTGACGCGATTCCGCATATTCAATGGCCTGCTTGCCGCCGGAGACCAGCGCCATTGCGACAAGCAGAATAAAGGCCCAGAACCCGAAGACCACTTCGATTTCGCCGAGCAGGTGAAACAGGCCGGCGTGATTCGGATGGCGATCGGCAAGGCGCTCAAATGACTTTGCTGCGAACGTGTGGATGAGTGCCAATGCAAAAAGCACTGCTGCAATGATGTCGATGTTATTCATTTTATTGAGAAGGTGAGAATCGCGCCCTGCGGGACAGCAGCGTGTCAACAGATAATCCGCCCCCGCATGGGGGCGGTCAGAATCTTATTCTTGATTCACCTCCTTTTTGATGAGAGTCTGCACAAGGTTCTCCTTTTAAAGGACTGCCTCCAAATTTTCCTGGCTTCCGACATTGGTCTTGCTCTGCCTCTCTAGCATTGAGGAGGAGGTGGTGGTCCCAGGCTTGAGATAGAGCGGCGTGAAATGCCCCGCTCCTGTTGGATCCAACCGGACATAAACCTCGGGAGCGCCCGCATTACCCACAGGCGGATTGACCGTATGCAAGCCTCCGTCCTTCTGAACGAAAATCGTGAGACGAACCCCATATTGACGCGCGATTGCCTCACCGGTGATACCCAGTGCGTCAATGGGTTGGCCATCGGCCGCCAACCCTGCCGCTACCAACCGATTCCGCACATCCTCACTGGTCGGGTGTGGCAATTTGGCGTTTTCACTCACTTGCCTGAGAGAGTCCAATAGGCAATTCATGCCAGAGCCCGAGGCACTTCCGGACTTGAAGAAGCTTTCCAGTTTCTCCTTGCTCAGGCCGACTGGACTATCGGCACTCTCAATCAAAACTTTGGTTAGCACGGAAGGCGGCTCGACGCCCGGCGTAACGGAGGAAAAGAGGGAAGGCAAGTCCTTGATCAAGTCGCGGGCCCTCACAAAGTCGAAGCTCGCCCCCCTGCCCGATACTTGGGGTTGGTTGAACTCCTGATGGAATCGCTCACCCAGTTCACGGTGAGCGTCTTCCAGCGTCGCAACCGGATGTCCCAGCAGATTCTGCGCGTCGAAGAGCCGGGCTGCACGCGTTTCCTCGGACGAAAGAAGGGCCTCCCATCGTCCACGGACAAACTTGTCGGCGAGCTTTGGAAGAACGGTACTCTCATACTCCACGAAAGACATGCGCGTCGTCTCAGTAGAAGGAATAACTCTGTTTTCGAAACCTTTAATCAGCTTATTAAGGTTATTAAGGTCATCCGTCTTGACTTTTCCTTTTGGGAGGTTGGCGAGCTCGGCGTGGTAGTCCGCAAGGCTACTCAGCATTTCTAGATCATCCTGTGCCGATGTTGCCCGTCCCGCCTTTTTGAGTAATGCTTTGGCGGCATTGTGTAGTTCGCGTTGTTCCCCCTGCATGCGCACCTGTTGAACTTTCGCAGGCTTGTTTGGTACGGCGGCGGCACCTTTATTGACGCCGCTTTCCTTTGTACTTCTCCAAAGCTTCTGTATGTTTCTGCCCATGGAGAAACGACTGCGTGAAGGCTTTTCGGTGGGCCCAGCGGAAGCGTCTGTTGAATTTGTGGAATTCAAGCTGGCCGATTTGGAAGATCTTCCTTTATGCAAAATTACGTTCCGCATTACATCTTCAGAAGTCTCGAAAGGAATTTTTTTATTTCCCTCCCCTGCTTCGAATATCGTTTCGGACGTGGTTTTTGGCACCGGAGTTTTGTGCATCGGGCTTCCGGACGCAGATTCGAACTCAGTTTCGGACATCGGGCTTCCGGGCGCAGATACGAAATTAGCTTCGGATTCGACCTCATCTTCGGATTCGACCTCATCTTCGGATTTGACCTCAGCTTCGGATTTGACCTCAGCTTCGGATTTGACC
>CBINHE010000161.1:0-6214 GCA_966250375.1 uncultured Oxalobacteraceae bacterium | reverse complement strand
GCAGATATCGATCAAATCTCCTAAATCAAGAGGCCTCGCAACCATGAGCCAAAATAAAATCACAACACCGCCGGAAATCGCCTTGACTTTTGCTTTTTTTGCAGGAACAATGAACATTATTGATAAGTGCGGCTATTAAGGACTTGTCAATATGAAGTGGGCAAGTTTTAGGAGGGGGCAGCGTTACGCGAGGCTTCTTGCTTTTACGGCTCGTGTGATAGTCATTATTTGAAAGACGCTTTTATGGCAACAGGTACCGTCAAGTGGTTCAACGATTCTAAAGGCTTCGGCTTTATCACCCCGGATGATGGTGGTGAAGATTTGTTTGCACACTTTTCCGCAATCCAGATGAACGGCTTCAAGACCCTCAAAGAAGGTCAAAAGGTCCAGTTCGAAGTCACGCAAGGCCCCAAAGGCAAGCAAGCTTCAAACATTCAAGCTCCTTAATTTCGATTAAGAAATGCTGTGAAAAACCCCGCCACCGCGGGGTTTTTTTTATTTTATAACCCATCATCACCACTTAAAAATATATCCGATCGACATCATAGAAAAAGCAATCTCAGAGTATTAAGTATTAGCACGTAATCGCCTCAGTCAAAAATAGCAGTAAGGTAATAACAATGAAGCTTCGGCAAAAAATTATTCTGCTTGCCATTGCGCCACTCATTCTGGCGCTGTGTGCGATCGCCCTTGCGGTATGGTATCAATCGACCCTGCTCGCACGTCAGCAACGCGCCTCCGTCGAATCTGCCTACCTTGCCAGCAAGGAAGCAGAACTGAAACATTATGTGGCACTCGGCATACGTTCCATCGCACACCTCTATGAATCGGATCGCCATGACGAAACTATGCTGAAGGAAGCGAAAGCAATTTTGGCGAAACTCGATTACGGCGACGACGGCTATTTTTTCATTTATGACATGGACGGCAAGAATCTTATGCATCCGCGACAGCCGGACCTTGTTGGCCGTAACTTGTGGGATTTGAAAGATGCGACCGGTAGCCCGACGGTCCAACGGCTCATTGCGCGAGCACGCGCCGGCGGCGGTTTCGAACGCTACGCATGGGGAAAACCATCGACCGGCAAGATTGCGCCCAAACTCGGTTATGTCGTGATGCTTGAAAAATGGGGCTGGATGCTCGGCACGGGCATTTATCTGGATGATGTTGATGCTGCACTTGCCAAGATCGACGCGCAAAGCTCAGGAAACATTTACAGCACCATGCTATGGATCATGGGAATTGCGATTGCAGGTGCATTGATAATCGCGCTATCAGGGCTCGCAGTAAACATCAGCGAATACCGAGTTGCAGACGCCAAGCTAAAAGTTCTGGCGCAACGCGTAGTGCGTTCGCAAGAGGACGAGCGTGCCCGTCTGTCGCGCGATCTGCACGACGGGATCAGCCAATGGCTGGTATCGATCAAGCTGCAGGTCGAATCCGGCATCGCGAAACTGGCCGGACATGCCGCGCAGCCCGACTCCGCGCGTGCATCATTCGACCGCGCAGCAGACCAGTTGAATGATGTACTGGGCGAAGTGCGACGCATTTCGCATGATCTGCGTCCGGCGATCCTCGATGATCTCGGGCTGGCAGCGGCACTTGACCATCTGATGAATGAGTTTTCCGACAATACATCACTGCCTGCTACGTTCGAAGCGACCGGCGCCACCGAAGGATTGACCGACATAAGCAAGACAGTGCTGTTTCGTATCGCGCAAGAAGCGCTAACCAATATCAAGCGCCATGCGAACGCATCCAATGTGCATGTTCAGTTGATTGGCGACGACAAAAATATCCACCTGATTGTTAGTGACAACGGCGTAGGATTCAATGTGACCGGCGTTGCACAACACCCAAAGCGCGGGATTGGCCTGCGTAACATGCATGAACGACTTGAGACGGTCGGCGGCAAGCTGCATTTGGTATCATCGGCCGAAGGTACTCAAGTAATTGCAATTTTGCCACAAGGTTAACGCATCATGCTTACGCAGCCGTATGTACACATTCTGTTAGTCGACGACCATCCGCTGGTGCGCGATGGCTTGCGTGCGCGCCTAGAAACAATTCCGCATTTTGCCGTGGTTGCGGAAGCAGGTAATTCGGATGAAGCGCTGCATTATGCAGCGTCGCAAGCGATCGATCTAGCACTGATGGACATTAACTTGATTGGCATGAATGGAATTGACCTTACCGCCCGTTTTAATACCTTGTACCCTGAGATTGCTATACTGATGCTAAGCATGCATGACAAAGCCGAGTATGTAATGCAGGCCATTCAGGCCGGCGCACGCGGCTATGTGCTGAAGGACGCGCCGGCGATGGACATCATTACTGCTATCGATACGGTGATGTCCGGTGGCATTTACTACAGCGCCGGCCTGGCAAAGCAGCTTGCGCGCCCCTTGGTGCCGGCACTATTGCTAACACCGCGTGAACGCGAAGTCCTGCAATGTATCGCAACCGGAAAATCCAACAAGCATATCGCGCGTGAACTGGATTTGAGCGTGCGCACCGTCGAAACGCATCGCCTGAACATCAAGCGTAAACTGGGCATTGAAGGACAAGCGGATCTGATCCGTTTTGCACTGGAACAAACGCTGGCCAGATAAACCATTCACTTCAGTGCAAGAAGAAAAAAGACCGGAATCAATCCGGCCTTTTTTACGTCTACCGCGTCGTCGCACTCTCATGCAGCAACAATTAAAGCGTTACATATGTTCGATCATCACATCACCGAAACCGGAGCACGGCACTTGGGTCGCACCTTCCATCAGGCGCGCGAAGTCGTAAGTGACTTTCTTCGCAGCGATCGATTTTTCCATTGAGCTGATGATCAGGTCTGCCGCCTCCAGCCAGCCCATGTGACGCAGCATCATCTCGGCCGACAGAATAAGCGAGCCTGGATTCACATAATCCTTGCCGGCATATTTCGGTGCAGTGCCATGTGTTGCTTCAAACATCGCGACCGAGTCAGAGAGGTTCGCGCCTGGCGCAATACCGATCCCGCCGACCTGTGCCGCCAACGCGTCGGAAATGTAGTCGCCGTTCAGGTTCAGCGTGGCAATCACGCTGTACTCGTTCGGGCGCAACAGGATCTGCTGCAGGAACGCGTCAGCGATGGAATCCTTGACGGTGATATCCCTACCGGTCTTCGGATTCTTGAATTTGCACCATGGTCCGCCATCGACCAATTGCGCGCCGAATTCTTTTTGCGCCAACGCATACGCCCAATCACGGAAGCCGCCTTCGGTGTACTTCATGATGTTGCCTTTGTGGACAATTGTCACGGATGGCTTGTCATTGTCAATCGCGTACTGGATCGCCTTTCGCACCAGACGCTCGGTGCCTTCGCGCGATACCGGCTTGATACCGATACCGGATGAACCAGGGAAACGAATCTTCTTGACGCCCATTTCCTTGATCAGGAAGTCGATGACTTTCTTCGCGCCCTCCGTGCCCTCTTGCCATTCGATACCAGCATAGATGTCCTCAGAGTTTTCACGGAAGATCACCATGTTAGTTTTTTCCGGCTCACGCACCGGCGATGGCACGCCTTTGAAGTAGCGCACCGGACGCAGACAGACGTACAAATCGAGTTCCTGTCGCAACGCGACATTCAGTGAGCGGATGCCGCCGCCAACCGGGGTTGTCAGCGGGCCTTTGATTGATACCACGTAATCTTTCAATACTTTCAGCGTCTCTTCCGGCAACCAGACATCCGGGCCATAGACCTTGGTCGATTTCTCGCCTGCGTAAATTTCCATCCAGCTGATTTTGCGCTTGCCACCATAGGCTTTCGCTACCGCAGCATCAATCACCTTGATCATCACCGGACTGATATCCACACCCGTGCCATCGCCCTCGATGTACGGAATAATCGGGTTTTCTGGAACATTCAACGAAAAATCGGCGTTGACAGTGATCTTCTTGCCATCAGCAGGCACTTTGATATGTTGATACATCTTTATCTCCGGAATTAGGGCGGAAAGTGGGCGGGTTGCATTGCAAATATGGGTCTCATATCACAACGTCTATCTTATATAAGACATAAGACAACATTTCATATTATGCCTTAGTATTTTACTGAATACCATGTTTTTGCAACATTCCATATTAACAACCAAACGAGCCCAGTCTCATATAACACGGGAAAGCTACTGAAAACATTACAATTAGAAGGAGAGGAGCAAAAATGGCTTTGCCGCATTGTAAAATCACGTCCTTCGTTACAGGCTAACCATGCCACTGATACTTTTCAACAAACCAAATCAAGTAATATGCCAATTTTCGGCGCACCTGACGCGCGAAACGCTGGCAGATTACGTACACATTCCTAATATATACCCAGCGGGGCGGCTGGATGCAGATAGTGAAGGTTTGCTGCTGCTGACCGATGACGGGCGGCTGCAGCACGATATTAGCCATCCGGATCATAAACAGCCGAAGACATATATTGCACAAGTTGAGGGGACTGCTGATGATGCAGCTTTGGTGCGACTGCGAGGCCCATTGAACTTGGGCGATTTTGTCACGCAACCGTGTGATGCCAGACAGATTGCAGCGCCGGGGTGGCTATGGCCGCGCAATCCGCCGATTCGACAGCGCACCAATGCGCCGACCAGTTGGCTGGCGATCACCTTGGCGGAAGGGAAAAATCGTCAGGTTCGTCGTATGACGGCGGCAGTGGGATTACCAACATTACGGCTGATCCGGATTGCGATCGGGCCATTTTCGCTGGAGACGCATCCGTTATGGCCGGGCGAATGGCGAGAGGTTTCTGCGGCCGAACTAAAATGAAGTGCAACCAAAATTCCGTTTAAAACGGCAGCACTTTCAAATAGAATGCGCGCTCGACCAACCAGACCGCGGCCAAGATAGCGATCACGATTGAGCTATCCAGCAAGACCACTCGGCGATACAACCAGCCATGCCGCAATGCAAATGCGCTCGGCAAAAATGCCGCGACAATCGCCAGTTGCCCGGTTTCGACACCGAGATTGAAGCCGACCCGTGCCAAGAACAGGGGATCCTGCGGCAAGCCGAGATCGGTCAAGACGCTGGCGAAACCAAATCCGTGAATCAACCCGAATACAAACGCCATCATCCAGCGCCGCTCGCGGAACAATGGAAATACGTTATTGAGTGCAGCGAGGACGACCGACGCGGCGATTGTCGATTCCATCCAGCGTTGACGGCGGGCTGATTACCCCGAGCATCGCCAACGTCAAGGTAATCGAATGCGCGACGGTAAATAAATAAGGTAATCCTCCGGCTTTGCCCTGTCTCTTGATCACAATTTGGATGAACAATATGCTGCACCCTTTTGCCAGGCAAAGAGGAAGAGATGTTTCTGAGGGATGCGGGGGACTGGGCGGAGCAGACATTTGGGGATTGCGATTTAGGTGACGAGCGACGGACCAAACGGCTGGTGGATATTGAAAAGCGGATGGCGAGCCAAATGGGAAGTTCGTTGTCGATGTGTTGCGAAGGAGACCAGGCAGCGTTATTGGGCGGCTATCGCTTGCTGCGCAACGAAGAGGTCAAACCGGAAGCAATCAGAGAAGGCGGTTTCGCGGCGACCGCTCGACAAGCCCAAGAACGCGCCCTGCTGCTTGCAGTGGAAGATACGACCAGTGTGAGCTACGAGCATGCGGTTGCTGCGCAGCTGGGGACGACGAGCAACAGCCCAAACGCCAAACGCAGAGGATATCAGGTGCATTCGGTGCTGTTGTTGGATGCGCACAGTCAACAGACGGTTGGGCTCATTGAGCAGACGCCTTGGCGCCGTGAGGCAAGTGGCTATGGCAAGAAGCATCAGCGCAAGAAGCGCGCGTACGAAGATCAGGAAAGTTACCAGTGGGAGCAGGCATCGGTCCAGGTCGAGGCGCGTTTGGGCGCCATGATGGCGCGGATCATCTCGGTGTGCGATCGGGAAGCGGACTTGTATGAATACCTGAGCTCCAAATTGCAGCACGGCCAGCGTTTTGTGGTGCGGGCCAAGGTGGATCGGCGCGTGTTGGAAAGCGAGGCGGGGCTGTTTGAGACACTGGAGAAGAACAGCACGCAATTGTGCTGTTACACGGTGCAGGTTCCACAGCGTGGCGGCAGGCCGGCGCGCACGGCCAAGCTGTCATTGCACAGTGCGACCTTCGCAGTCATGCCACCGGTGGGTAGTTCGGCAAAGTGTGGTCCGCTCTGGATCAATACAGTG
>CBINHE010000160.1:0-6396 GCA_966250375.1 uncultured Oxalobacteraceae bacterium | reverse complement strand
CAGTGCGCATTTTGGAACTATTGCTTGTCATTATGCGACGTATAAATGACCTTTTTAAAAGGTCATGTTCTTAGAGAATTTTGCAAGTCAATGTAGGGAGCACCCCTACAGTCATTGGCAATTAGCTCTAGGCTCTCATGCCTGTTTTTATAGTCTATTTTTCATAGAGGAGAGAATAATGGGAATGTCCGTAAATGGTGGCGGCTCTTGCGGGGGTGGCGGCGGTGCTGGCGGTGCTGGTGGTGCTGGTGGTGCTGGCGGCCCGCAAGGTGGCGGTAATTCGGGTATAGAAGATATCCTGGAAAAGCTCAGGAACGGAGGCACGTTGACTCCTGAGGAAGAAAAGAGGCTTCAGGAGTCAACGATGAATCCGAGGAATCAACAAAACAGTTCACCGAACCCGAATAGTATCCCGAATAGTACTCCACCAACTGCACCTGTGTAGACGATATTGATTCCAGGTTGTTGTGCCGTCGATGGCACATAGAAGAGTGGGGGGGAGGGGGCTCCCCCCCCACTCTTTACATGTGTCGCAGGTTGTGGCCGCACCCAGATTGACCGCGTCGCCCACCTCGCTTTCGAGGAAATCATGCTCAAGATAGACATCGCCCTTCGATGTCGCCAAGCGCAATCTCAAACGTGCATGCAAACTTTTGTGCGATAGCGAATCGTCGCTGCGGCGGATAGTCAGGCGTAGTGTGTCTGGCCATGATTTTGCCCGAAATCCCGATGCATCGGCATAAGCCGCTGCGAGAAATATTGCATCTGAAAGCAGTGCGCATTTTGGAACTATTGCTTGTCATTATGCGACGTATAAATGACCTTTTTAAAAGGTCACGTTCTTAGAGAATTTTGCGAGTCAATGTAGGGAACATCCCTACAGTCATTGGCAATTAACTCTAGGCTCTCATGTTCTATTTTTATAGTTCAATTTTCATAGAGGAGAGAATGATGGCAATTCCAGCAGCTAGCGGTGGCATGCCACCCCCACCCCCTACACCCTCAAGTAATGTTCCTACGGAGGCGAATATAGAGAAACTTCTGGAAACTCCAGAGGGGAGGAAAAAATTAGCGGAGATGCTTGAGCAATCTGAGAAAAATAAGCAGCCAAATGGAAGTGGCGGTAGCGGTGGCGGTGGCGGTGGCGGGGGGTCGCCCATACAAGATATCCTTGACAAGCTCAGTAAAGGACTCGAGTTGACTCCCGAGGAGGAAAAGAGGCTTAAGAATCATATGAAGGGTAATCAACAACACGGTCAAAACGGTCAAAACGGTCCAGAAGCGCCAACGGGGGGGCCGAACAGTATCCCTAATTCTCCTCCAGCGGGTCCACCAACTGTGTAAGCAATATTGATCGAGATTGTTGTGCCGTCGATGGCACATAGAAGAGGCGGGGGGGAGGGGGCTCCCCCTCCGCCTCTTTGCATGTGAAATGCCTGCTTCGCACATGATCCCCCAATAGCCATTGAAGCGTTCCGTGTCACCGATCACAGCGTGATTTCCACGATCGAGATGACAACCGTACTGACGGCCGCGAGGGCGTTGCTCGCGTCGCCTTGGACAATCTCTATTCTCTCGAACGACTCTCCAATCTTCCTGCCATTACTTTTTCATCGCTCCACATTGCCTTCTAACCAAGTGTTGGTTACGTTGACGGCGGCGTTTTATGCTGAAATGTGCCAACCGGTTCTTGGAGGCGAGTAATTCAGTTGGCATTTCCACGTGGAAATAGTAGGATTGCAAAAGTGTTGCGCGGTAGTGTTGAATAGGAGTCGCAGATGGTGATTGCAGCAGGTTACATTCAAGACAATGCAGTTCTCCAGAAAGTCCAGACCGCCTTCGTGCGAGCTGGGGTGACTTTGGAGCACTTTGAGTCCCCACTCGCATTGTTGCGTAAGATCCGCCGTCAAAAATTTGATTTGCTCTTGATTGATATCGGATCTGGGTTGGGAGATAGCGAAAGTATTTTTTCGTGGTTGAATTGCCGCTCTGGAGATTTAACGCCCGTCATCATGCTCTCCATGGTTAAAAGCCCTGACTTGGTCGCTATGGCTCTTAACGCCGGCGCCGATGATTTCTTACTCATTCCGTTCGAACCTGTAGAGTTCATTGCACGCACTCACGCCTTGCTGCGCCGCAGCAGCCAACAGGTAACACGCCGAATAATTGACATCCGAGGATTTTTGCTCGACCGCGAGACAAACAGCGTCACATACCGAAACGTTCCTATTGAACTCACGCCGCGTGAGTTCACCATGGCTTGGTTATTCTTTTCCACCCCCAGCGTCTACGTCTCAAGAGAAACCATCGGTAGCGCAATATGGGGGACTGATAGTGAAATCGCTGGACGGACCATTGAACAGCATGTCTACAAACTGCGCAAAAAATTACAACTTGGGCCGGAGCGCGGTGTAATCATTCGCACGGCTTACAGTGGTGGTTATCGGCTCGAATTTTATGGCTCGGACCTTGATGCAGACAGCGAAAGTGCAGAAAACGAAAGCCAAGCCGAACCGTCGATCGTCCCGATTGCCGACACGCCAGGTTTCGCACCAGAAGATGGCTTGGTCCAAGCGACGGTTGAGTGTGGCGCTGACGGCGCTAACAAATCTTCTCCCATTGCCTGATTGACTGCCCTGACATAACTGACTGACTCGAGGCCTCACGCAGCAATAAGCGAGTAGTCAACCATGCTGAAAAGCTCCGCGAGCATATATCGCGTCGTCCCTTCCGGCTGCTCGTCATTACAGAGCACGCTATGCAGCTTCTTCTCGGCTTCCCATACTCTCCATACCAAAAGTCCATCGGTTCCATCCCCGCCAAGGAAATCTGTGCGAGGTATATTCCTTTCGCTCGACATTCGACCAAGTGACCTCAGGCTCCTCGGGCCTGCAACAATTTAACTGTGGTGTGGGTAATACACGGAACTAAGCAGTGCGTGGTGCAACAGATAGATGCATGGCCCGGAGTGAGAGAAAAATGACTTCAAAGCTGCAGGCCTTCTTTGTGCTATCGCTGATGAACTGAACGGAGGTAATTGCGATGAATAACGAACAGGAAATGATGACATCTGAGGCAGTCATAGATGTTTTGGTAAAAATAAATTGCGCCAATTACTCGGAGCGGGACAAGGAAGCGTTTCGCTTGACCTTGCTCGGTCTGGCCAATCTTGTGCGGGCAGAGCAAGCATTGCAAATACAAAGGGATATGAATCAGGCGACTCGCGCGATGTACGGTTATTAGCTCGAATGCGGCATGAATTCGTGAGATGATTAAGCAGGATTAATACCGCACTTAGCCTCAATTCAGGCTGGTCTGGAACCGACGACCGGCCGTAATCACCTCTCTGGAAGAGAGAGGTATTTTTTGTCATCGGAGCAGACATGAACAAGATAGCCGAATTAGCCACTAATGCCATCTCTTCTGGTACAGGAGGTCAACTCCCTTCGCTGGATCAGATGGCGTTACAGATCAGCAATCAATCCAATTCATCCGCCGATGCCGGACAATTCCGCGCAGCGCTGGAGCGTCATATGAGCAGCAATGCTCAGTATCCGGGGAGCGCCGGCATGTCGCGTGTGGATGGCCCCAGCGCCAGCGGCAAGCAATCTCTCGGTGACAAGATCATCGGACGCACCACCAATTTGGCGACAGAGCTCAAGGCAGATCAGCAACACGTGTCAAAACTGCTGGAGCAGGCCACCAGAAGCGGCGATGAAGTGCAATTGATGAAGGCAATGACAGCCCTCAACGATTATGAAATGCGCGTGCAATTCGTATCGAAGGTGGTCGCCAAAACCACAACGGGGATCGATCAACTCACCCGACTGCAATAACTTCATGGGCGGGCTTTTCATGAAAGCCCGAGCGTTATATTTTTTACGGAGAAGTGAATGAAAATAGCGCTACAGCGAACAAGAAGCGTTCTTTCCTATTTCTTGATCAGCCTGATTCTCGCGTCGTTGGCAGCTTGCAGCGAACGCGTCGATCTGCAGTCCGGACTCAAGGATGCGGAAGCCAATGAAATCATCAATGTACTGAATCGGCAGGGCATCGACGCATCCAAGCGTCCAACGAAAGAGGGCGTGGCCATCGTTGTGGAAAGGCTGGATATTTCACGTGCGACGGATGCTTTGCAAGCTGCGGGCTTGCCGCGTCGAAGCCTGTCGAACCTGGGGCAAGTGTTCAAGAAGGAGGGGATGATTTCCACCCCGCTGGAAGAGCGCGTGCGCTACATCTACGGACTGTCCGAGGAGTTGCAATACACGCTGCAACAATTCGATAACGTCATATCGGCAAGGGTGCATGTCGTGCTTCCGGAGCGCATCGCGCCGGGCGAGCCGATCCAACCCTCCTCGGCAGCCGTATTCATCAAGTATCACCTTCCTTTTGATGAAGATACGGCGATGCCGCGGATCCGTCATCTCGTTGCGTCAAGTATTCCTGGATTATCAGGTGAAGATGGACTCGCAAAGGTATCGGTCGTCCTGGTGCCGAGCGAAGTCACTGCAGCACCGGTCGAATGGAAGAACATTGGGCCATTCAGCGTACAAAAGCAATCGGCCAATTTGCTTATGGCCGTTCTGCTGGGGATGGCATTACTTACGGTTTTGAGCCTGATTTCGGCGTTATTCCTGGCGATGAAACACGACACGAAACTACGTGCCTGGATAAAGAAGAAACTGAAGCAAAACTCGTCCGCTTCAGCGAAAAAGGAGTGAGCCAAATGAGACTCTACCCATGCGCAAACACAGGTACCAGCGCTTGCCGTCCGAGGCGTAACAACCCTCACGCCAGACGGCAGCCTTCTCGCCGGGAGCGATAGCCATGCTGCCATCCCCCCTGTTTGACTGGTGGTTCGAGCCTTGGGCGTATGCTTCGAATGCCGTACGCGATACCGGGCCGAAGCAGGATCGCGTGAGGCTGCGGGATGGGTATCGCTTATGGTGCAAAAAAAATGCGGTTATGGACAGGATCCCAGAGAAATTCGATCCGGCATGGAGCGTCGCGGCAAGCACCAATGGCGCGGAACTGATCGCTGCGGCGCGAATGTTTGGCGGACTGATCGCTGTGCGCGAACAAGACAGCAAGGCGCTTGGTGCACTATCGCCGGCAGACCGAAAATGGTGTCTTGGCATTGCTGCAACCCAGCCGCTGCGCGCGTGCCGAAATCTGCAGTATGCAGCGGACGAGACGATGGAGGCGCGCGGCTTGGTCGAGCTTGCACGGCGCCTGGAGCAGGGCTTTCCTGGCATGTGGTCGCGTTTGAGATTGATGCTGCCGCCGACGCTGTCGAGCAGGATAGGGGAGCTGCTGCAGGCAGCACTTTCTTCGGACGAGGGGGCCGAGACGTCCGCCATACGCGCTCAGCGTTGTTGGCACCTGTGCCGTGAGCGCAGCCGGGCGGCCGGGAATAGCTCGGCTGAAAATGGTAGAGCATTGGCTTGAAAATATGCATAGCTAACGGAAGATGCCCGCGATTCGCGGTTGAAGCGATGTGCCTTCCATGTTGAGGAAAGTGAGATTTCAATGAGCCGGTTTTGCGTGGAAAAGATTACGCCTGAAAAAAAACTGCGTCCCCAGCATGGGGTACTGCACATCTCGTCCCTTGCCATCACGTCCGATGCACGTCTGGCAGCAGAGCAGATTGTGCAAGAAGCCCGGAATGAAGCAGAGATCATCCTGCAGAACGCCCGCAACGAAGCGCAACAGAAAGTAGAAGAGAAGCAGCAACAGACGCTCAAGCAGGCGGATGCGATGCTGCAAGCATTGGAAAGCGCCTACGGCAGTTTCCTGGAAGGCGCGCAGGATATCGTGCTTAACCTCACTCAAGCCTTGTTTGACCGGTTGTTGGCCGAAATGCCACCACGCGAACGGATGGTGGCGATGCTTGCCAGGCTGGCGCGTGAAGTGCCATCGAAGCCGGTTAATGCCGTATTGTGGGTCCATCCGGAGGATGGCGATTTTCTTCCCGAGGTGGAATGGGAGATCAAGCATGACGCTGCCATGCCGCGCGGCACATGTCGTCTCGATGCAAGCAATGGAGAGTGGAGCGTTGATTTCAATGCTGCTGTTTCTGCATTGAAGCTGGCGTTGATGGGGGCAAAAGACGAGGCGCCAGCTGCCGATTCTTTGTGACGATGCGTTTAGAGCGAATTGCCGATGACTGTAGGGTGCACTCTGCATTAGACGGAAGTCAGTAACTTAGGCGACGAAGAACTTTCGTATTCCGTCCCCTTGAAGGCATGGGTATCAACACATCTTTGCAAAGAGCACTGGAAAGCGCCTTCTCCCGCAAGCGGGCATACGTGCTGACTTAACGTGTGTTCGGAGAAAAGAGTCCCCTCTCCCGCAGGCGGGCTAACCTGTGCACACAAGTTTGCAACATGTTTTCGC
>CBINHE010000159.1:0-6405 GCA_966250375.1 uncultured Oxalobacteraceae bacterium | reverse complement strand
AAACCTCGCTGCATAAAATTCACCTGATGGCAGACGAAATATCGAGGGAACCTCACTTGTGCAAGAAGCTCCGTTTGCCGGACGCTCTCTGTTATCGGCTGGTGCCGAGGAACGAAAACAAGAAGGACGATGTCCATGCAAGGTGATTGTTCTCATCATGATGTCCTCATACAAAGGAGAATTAGTGCTCTGATTTATGCGTAGAAAGAGATCGAAAATAGCTTCATCGTGCATATTGACCTCCCTGATAGCGGCGCCGGCACCTTCTGAAATGCCGTATGAGCACACACTTTCTCTCGTTTAATGGACATCACCGATTAGGTGAGAGCGTTAGAGGAACGACTGCCCAACTTAAGGGATCCAGGTTAAATTCACATTCATTTTCATTGAGACGCCTCAAATCACCATCCGGCTTTTTGAGGCCAACTGTAATATCTCCTTAAACTTCAAGCTACGTTTACGGCATTACATCGATGGGAACGCCGAGATCAAATCGAAGGGGCAGCACGGCAATTAATACCCGTACCAATTAACCGCGAGGAAAAAATGCAAATTATTTGGACAATTCTGATTGGATTTGTAGTGGGCCTGCTTGCAAAAATGCTAACACCTGGACGTGAGCCTGGCGGATTCCTTATTACTGCCGCACTCGGTATTCTGGGTTCGATTCTCGCGACTTATCTCGGCCAATTCATTGGCTGGTACAGAGCAGGCGAAGGCGCAGGTTTCATTGGCGCGTTGGTTGGCGCCATCATCTTGCTTGCGATATACCATTTCGCGGTGAAAAAGACCTGAAATCCAGATCAGGCTGTTTTATTTTCTTGTGATGATATATATCGCAAGCGCAATGATCAGGACAACACCAAGCTCCATGCCGACCACAACATATTCCATGCAAATCCCTGTTCCGGTTTAAGTGGTAATAGTTGGAAACAATAACTGTTTTCCCTGATTGGTGTGCATCTGGTCAATACGAATCCTGGACATGAATTTCATGCCAACAGGATCTTTGCAAGAGGACTCTTTGCCGGGCGTCATGGCTGGATTATCCAAACCAGGATGTAAACAAGTCCTGATTCCACCGGCAGTCCGCTTGCAGTACATGAACAGCCGTAAATCCTGTGCGGAAGGTGCGTCGCATACGGCCATGGCAGAACCCAAACAGCAGCTTAGCCTCCCTGCCCCTTCCTTGCGGAGAGTTTTCCATTTCTAAAATACGGATATTAAGGCGACTTGCGGAATTTTAAAGTGGGGTTAAATTATAGTAGAGTTCCATGGCGCTGCTGAAACCCACATGACGGTGTCTTTCACATTGCCGCTTGGAGGCCAGGCCACATATAGACATCAAGAATATTGCCGCAAGAGTTCCCACGATTCTTACCACGGTTAAAGCCCTGATATCCCCGATCCAATCAACTCTTCCGACTGCTTTAGACAGAACCCGGACACGGCATCGCCAATATGCAGGCGCGCGCTGCCAGGATCAACGTGGAACTGCATTTCAAAAATATCGCCGAAGGCACAAGCACGACACTAACCTTGCCGTTCGACGATATCCCTGCTTCCTGCTGACTGGTATTGCCTGACCAGCAGTCCCAGATGCTTCCACCCGCCCGCCAGCAGGAAGCACGGCGCAAACAAAACCAGATAGCTTGCCGATTTCACCAGCACCAGCATGAAGGCATTGCCGCTCATGCCGCTGGTGAAGGTGAGCACGCCGGCAATCGCGACCGCGGTTCCAAGCACCGGCGGCAACAACGCATCCCATGCCAGCAAGCGATTCACGCCGATGCCGAGCGCACGCGCCACCACCACCAGTCCTGCCAGTTCGCCGAAGGCAAAGGCCAGAACGCTGCCGAAAGCCGCGCCGATCAAGCCCCACTGGCTGACGCCGAGCACACTGAGGAACACGGAAGCAACCAGGCAGCAGGCGCCGTTGACGGCGGCGAAGCGGCCCTTGTTCAAGGCCGGCAGCACATGGCCCACGGCGAAGGCATTCATCATCATGCCGATCAGGTAGACCTGCATGATCGGCGCGGTCTGTTGATAGCGGATGGTGTAGATGATTTCGACCACTTGCGGCGCCGAGACGAACAAGCCGCCGGCGACAGGGATCAGCAGCATTGCCGTGGCGCCGTTGCTTTTTGCGACCAGCCGGGAAATTTCGGCCAGGTCGCCGCGTGCATGCGCGCTGTTCAGGCGCGGCATCATCGCGTTATAGACCGGCATGCGGATCAGCGTCGCGACCGGCAGCACCACCGCCGCGATCGAGAATGCGGCATACAGCGCCGGCGGCAGCATGACGACGACGACCCATTCGTCGGCCTGCACGCGCAGCAGGAACAACGCATTGCCGAGCGCGAAAGGCAAGGAATACACAAGCTGCTTTTTCAGCGCCGTCATCTGCCACGTGATTTTTTCTTTGCCGCGATTGGTCTGGATGTAATACGCCAGCAGCGTGATCTTGGCGAGTGCCATCATCAGCATCGCAGCGATGACCCATTCCACCCGGCCCGTCGTCCACGCCGCGCCGGCCAGCAGGAGGATTCGCAGCACCGACAGGCCGACGGTGGCGCCGGCTTGCCAGCGCGCGCGTCCGTCCGCGGTGGGCAGCACATCGAGCATCGACGCCAGCATCCACAAGGCGAGAAAAAGTGCGGAAATGCCGTGCGTCTGAAAGAACATCTCTCTTGCCACCTCCGGCAACCACGGATTCCAGCCGCTGGTGACGATGCCGGCCACGGCGCCGATAACGCTCAGATACACCAGCACATTGCCGATGAACAGCTGCTTCTGCCCGGCTTCCGCGCGCGGCAAAAAATAAAACAGCGACTGCGGCATGAAGGCCGGCGCGATGGCCAATACGGTACTCGTGAGCAGCCACAAGAACCGGTACTGCCCGAACGCATGGGCGTCCAGGTAGCGCACGAGGATCATCGGCATCGCCATTTGCAGCGCGTATTCGACGCCACCGGCCAACGCGAGCGTGACCGCGCTGCGGCGCAGACTGCCTTCAGCCGGCATGATGCACCTCCGTCTTGGTATCGCGCGGCGCTGTCATGCCGGACAACAAACTTTCGTATGCCGTCACCATGGTGGCGACGGAAAATCGCCGGACTACTACGTGCCTTGCGCGCATGCTCATGCGTGCGCGCAGTGCTGGATCGTGCAAGCGGCGCAGCGCCTCGGCCAGCGCAGCAATGTCGCCGCGCCGATACAGGAAACCGTTTTCGCCATCGGCAATCTGCTCTTCCGCCCCGCCGACCCGGCTCATGATCATGGGCTTGCCCAAGGCCATGGCTTCCAGCGCGGCGATCGAAAATGTTTCGACATGATGAGACACCAGCGCCATCGCATCGCATGCGGCGATGACCGGACGCACGTCTTCCATGAAACCCGTGATGCGCACCAGCCGCGCCAGTCCCATCGCACCGATTTGCCGTTCGATCTGCAAGCGCTGCGGCCCGTCGCCGATGAACAGGCATTTCACGTCGAGCCCGGCATCCTTCAGAAGTGCGATGGCACGCAGCAAATCTTCATGCGCCTTCTCGGGCCGCATCACCGCGCACAACCCGACCACATAGTCGTTCGCGGAAAAGCCGTACGCTTGGCGCAAGCGCGCCTTGTCCGCCAGTGTCGTGCGGTCGGCGAAATGATCCGCATCGATGCCGTTGTGAATGACCGTGTCGCGCCGGGCGACCAGCGCGCGCGCCCGCCAGAACGCACGCTGACTCCTGCACACGTAGACCAGCATGTCGCAGGCCAGGAACAGCGGCCGGTAAAACAACATCTGGAGTTTGTCTTTCAGCGAACCCAGATCGGTCGAGTGAAAAACTTCCACCAGGCGTGCCGGCCGCCCCGCGCGTTTGCGCGCCAGCCAGCCGTACAGCAGCGCATACATGTTGGTGCACACGACAATGTCCGTCTCGTGGTCGCACATGTGCGCGGCCAGTTGCCGCACCGCGCGCATATCCACCTTTCTGCCAACATCGCAGCAGAACACGCGGCCCTCCAGCCGTTCGCAAGCGAGTTGGGAAAGCAGCGTATCGTCATTTTTCAGGTAGGCAAGCGAGAGCCGGAAGCGCGTCGCGTCCAGATGGTTGAGCAAGGTGACCACATGCTTTTCGGCGCCGCCCAAGCGCAGAGAGTTGACGATGAACAGTACGCGGATGCGTCGCGACATCATTTATGCCGCTCGCCGCAACAGGGCCAGGTAGGGTGCGAGAATGCGATCCTCGCCGTAGACGCGCGCCATGTAGTCCCGGCAGCGTTGGCTCGCGGCGTCCCATGCAGCGGGATCATTGAGCAAGCTGCGCACAGCCGCGGACATCTGTTCAAGCGAGGCCACCGCTGCGCCCAGTTGCTCGGCCTGGATGACGGTATCCGGATCGAAAAACGCGATCACCGGCGTGCCCCGTATCCAGGATTGCAGATAGGAGTTCGGGAAGCCTTCGCTATCGGACGTATTGACGAACACGCGTGCCCGTCCGTACAGGGCGCCGACCTCGTGGTAGGGCACGCGGCCATGGAAGACCAGATTCGGTATGGCGGCCGCTTCCTGCTTGATCTGGTCGAACAGTTCGGCAAATCCGGGCTGGGGTCCGCCGACCATATGAAACCGCAGTTGCGGCGATTTCTTCGCCAGCGCCAGAAACAGGTCCGGCCGTTTGAACTGACGCAGGTTATTGACCCACAGCACATCGATATCGCGCACCGCTTGCTGCTCCGGCGCATCGACCAGCATCTCCGCCACCTCGCTATGCATGCCGTAATTGGCCAGCATCGCCTGCTGCTGCACGAGGCTTTGCGTCAGGATGCGCTCGGCCCGGCGCAGTCCGTATTCGTACAGGATTTTGTCGCGCCGGTATTTGATCAGGAGTTTGTCGGGTTCGCAGTCGGTGTCATGCGCCACCTTGAACACGAACTTGCGTCCGGCACTTTCGCAAAACATGGCAAGCAATCCCAAATGCATGCCGGCGCAACTGGTGTAGTAGATATCGGCATTCGCCCGGCGCAGCGCCGCCCAGATACCGGTCCAGCGTGGATGGATGAAGCGCAGCACCGGGAGTCCTGCCTCCTGACGATACGCCTTGTACGTGGTAATGCCGTTCCAGGATGCATGGTCCGCCTGCCCGTAGTCGAGCACCACCATGCTGGTCTCGTAACCGCGCCGCACCAACGCCTTCGCCAGCAATGTATGTTGCACCTGCTCGCCGCCGATGCCGTGCCGGTTGAACTCGGGCGCGAGCACCGGCAGGTTTTCCAGCCCGAGAAAGCAGATCCTCATCAGAAGCCGGTCAATACCGAGCCGACTACTTCGGTATTGGCTTCGCCGAATTGCGCACAAACCGTATGACCCTGCACCATCACCAATTGCGTGGAGAGTTCATTGAGGCGGTTCGATTCGACATCGTAGCGGTTGTCCGCATTCACGATGTCATTGTCCTGCTGGTACTTGGAGACCTTCCTCTGCGCTGTCTCGAAATTGTCGCGCAACAGCTTGATCTGCTTGCTGAAATAAACGGCAGCTTCCTTCGATGGATTCACCTTGAGCTGGACGCTGGTGTGTTGATAGGCGGAGGCGAATGCATTGGCGACATTGGCGGCAAGCTGCGCATTGGAATCATTGAAGCTGATGTTGAGCACGCTGCTTTCGTGCGACGGCTTAACCTCGAGATGGGTCAGCGATTCATCCGCCAGCGATTCGCGCAGCGTGCCCATGTAGCCGGGCATCAATTGCGACGGCAAGGTGAGACCGGTGACGGGGTCGACGCCCTTGTAATTCAGGACCAGGGTCGTGGTCGCCTGGTAAGTTTTCGGCAGCAACAGACTGACCGTAAATGTCGCAATAACTGTGACCACGAGTACCAGCATGATGATTCTGAAACGCGTACGCAGGATAAGCAGGAATTGGGAAAAATTCATTGTCTCGACAGAAAGAACAACATTTAAAAAAAATTTCGAAGGCCGCTCGGCATTGGAATTTCAGCGCTGTGCAATCCACCAGCACAACACTATACAAGCGCTCCCGGCATGCATTGAGGTCTATCAATTCGTACAGATTTCAAACGCAGCACTGCCTAATAAACAGGCAACAAGAAAGCGTGTGAAAAATTCACACACAGAAAATACGTTCTTTCCATGTGGAACTATTTCCGTGCATCAAGCCTCTGACTGTGCACGCTCATCCTGATGGGCGTGTTGTGAACTTTCGGAGAAGGAAATATTTTCATGAATTCATCATTGAATCGCTTTTACTTACGTGCCATACCCAGTGCTTGCCTTACGATGTTATTGACTGCATGCGGTGGCAGTAACCCAGATGCCGCAGCCTTGCTGACGCAATATGCAAATTCAGGTGGTACTCCTGCTCCTGCTCCTGCTCCTGCACCTGCTCCTGCACCT
>CBINHE010000158.1:0-6565 GCA_966250375.1 uncultured Oxalobacteraceae bacterium | reverse complement strand
CCCTTGCAGGGCGCACACAGGCTTGCAAGCCTGTGCCGTTCCGCAAGCAGGCGACATGTCGCCTGAAACCCTTGCTCCACCCCTAACCCTCCCCTTGAAGGGGAGGGAATCCACAATAAATTATGAGTGACTACTTAAGTAAAAGGGTCGAAAAAAAAGCCACAGGGTTGGCCTGTGGCTTAGTGATCAGCAAACGCTTACACGCACGGCTTTCCTGGCTGAGGTGGCTGGGTACGGCGTCGCAAGAGTTTGGCGGTCTTCATCCGGCCAATACTAAGATGTTTTGGGCAGTGCGTCAAAAAGTTTTTTGCCGTAGTGCGGATCTCATGCCTTCGTCGTTCCCGCATTCACTCTGGCGGCGCGGGCGATTACGTCAGCTCTTGGCTAAATCCGCCTCGGTCGTAAACGAGTCCGCATAAAACTCTTCTTCCGGTAATGCGCATTTTTCAACGAAATCCTTCTTCGCGGAATCGACCATTACGGGGGCGCCACATGCATACACTTGATGGTTCGACAGGTCGGGCAGATCCTCCATCACCGCACGATGCACGAAGCCGGTACGACCATGCCATTGATCTTCCGGTAACGCATCCGAGATGACCGGGATGTATTTGAAGTTCGGCAGCGTGCGGGCCCATTCTTCGCACAGCGCATGCATGTACAAATCCTTCGGACGGCGTCCGCCCCAGTACAGTACCATCGGCCGCTCGGTTTTACTGTGTATTGCCTGTTCGATGACGGCCTTTATCGGTGCAAAGCCGGTGCCGGACGCGAGTAATACCATCGGCTTGTCGGAATCTTCGCGCAGGAAGAAGGTGCCGAGCGGCCCTTCGAAGCGCAGGATATCGCGTTCCTTCATGGTGTTGAACACGTGATCGGTGAATGTGCCGCCGGGCAGATGGCGAATATGCAGCGTGATCTGCTCGCTCAGATGCGGCGCATTGGCCATGCTGTAGCTGCGCCGTTTGTTGTCGCGCAGGATGAATTCAATGTATTGGCCGGCGCGATACTGTAGCCGCTCGTTGGCAGGCAATTGCAATGACATGATCATCACGTCGTCAGTGGCTTTATCGAGCTTCGCTACCCGGGACGGTAATTTCTTGATCGGGAAATCGCCGAGGCCCAGCACTTCACGCGCTTCGATCACAAGGTCGGAATGCGGCTTCGCACAGCAAAAGAGGGATGCGCCTTGTTGTTCTTCGGTGGCCGATAGCGCTTTTTCCTGATGTGGGCCATGGGTAACGGCGCCCTCCAGCAGTTTGCCTTTGCAGGTGCCGCACGCGCCGTTCTTGCAGCCGTATGGCAAGCCGACTCCTTGGCGGATCGCGGCTGCGAGCACGGTTTCGTCGTCGTCACAGGTAAATTGCCGACCACTCGGCTGAACAGTTACTTGGAAAGTCATACAATCCTGATGATGAAAAATACAGCCATTAAAAAAATCGCCAAACCTCGATTGCTGATTCTTGGTTGCGGTGACGTTGGCATGCGTCTGTTGCCGCTGGTGCGCGACCGTTTCCGGGTGTTTGCCGTGTCCAGTCAGGCGGCGCGCCGCGATGAATTACGTACTGCCGGTGCCATCCCGATTATTGCCGACCTGGATCAGCCGGCAACGCTTGCGCGTCTTGCCCGTTTGGCATCGGCCATCGTGCACCTTGCACCGCCTCAATCCGAGGGGGACAGGGACCGCCGCACTCGTAATTTGACCGCCATTTTACCCGACCGCACGGTACTCGTTTATGTCAGCACTACCGGCGTATATGGCGATTGTGGCGGGGAACTGGTCGACGAGACGCGCTCGGTCAATCCAAAAAACGCACGCGCCATGCGTCGGGTCGATGCCGAGCAAGTATTGCGCGCCTGGGCTCGGCGTTCCGCTTCGCGTCTTTGCATACTGCGTGTGCCGGGCATCTACGCTGCGGATCGCTTGCCGCTTGATCGCTTGAGAAAGGGCACGCCCGCATTGCAGCCGGATGACGATGTGTACACCAATCATGTGCATGCCGAGGATTTGGCGCGCATTATCGTGTGTGCGTTATTCAGGGCGCAGCCCGGACGCATTTATCATGCCGTCGACGATTCGGAATTGAAGATGGCCGAATACTTTGACGCGGTGGCAGCTGCTTTTGATTTGCCGCAGCCGCCGCGCTTGCCTCGTGCAGAACTGCAGAAGGTGGTGTCGCCGATGCTGCTATCGTTCATGTCGGAGTCGCGGCGCTTGACGAATACGCGGATCAAATCCGAATTGGGCGTGCGTTTGCGCTATCCGCTGGTCGGCGATGCTCTGTTAAAGATGACGGAGCGGCAATCGTAATTACGTCAATGCTGCTGTCACCTTCAACACCTCATCCGCAGTCGTTACGCCTTCGGTTACCTTGAGTGCACCGGCGACGCGCAAAGGTTTCATGCCATCCTTGATACTCTGCTGTTTCAATGCATGAAGGTCGGTTTCCGCCTGAATCATTTTTGAAAACGGCTGTGTAATCGTCAACAATTCATACAAACCGGTGCGTCCGCGAAAGCCGGTCTGGCGGCATTCGGGGCACCCGACTGGACGATACACCGTCGCCGGTTTCGGAAGTTTCCAACCTTCGCTCAGGTTTTCCCAGATATCGTCCGTCATGACGCCGCCCGGCGCCTTGCAATGCGGGCAAAGCGTGCGTACCAGGCGTTGCGCCATGATGCCGATCAGCGTGGCTTCCAGGAGGTAATACGGCACGCCTAGTTCGAGCAAGCGCATCACGGCCGACGGTGCGTCATTGGTGTGCAGCGTCGACAGCACGAGGTGGCCGGTCAGTGCCGCCTGAATCGCCATTTCGGCGGTTTCCAAATCGCGGATCTCGCCCACCATGATGATGTCGGGGTCCTGCCGCATCAGTGCGCGCACGCCATCGGCGAACGACAGGTCGATGCCGTGCTGCACCTGCATCTGGTTGAATGATGCTTCGACCATTTCGATCGGGTCTTCCACCGTGCACACATTCACTTCCGAGGTCGCCAGCGCTTTTAACGTGGTGTACAGCGTGGTGGTCTTGCCCGAGCCGGTGGGGCCGGTCACGAGGATGATGCCATGTGGTCGATTGGTCAGACTATCCCAGCGGGCCGCATCATCGGTGGGGAAGCCGAGTTCAGGCAGGGTTTTGACCACCACGTCCGGGTCGAAAATCCGCATCACCAGCTTTTCGCCGAAGGCTGTGGGAAGGGTGGATAAGCGCAATTCGATTTCCTGCCCGCCGGGTGTCCGGGTTTTGATGCGGCCGTCTTGTGGACGGCGCTTTTCAATCACGTCCATGCGGCCCAGCAGCTTGATACGCGCGGTCATCGCGATCATCACGGTTGCCGGGACTTGATAGACCTGATGCAGCAGGCCGTCAATGCGGAAACGGATCGCGCTGAAGTCGCGTTTCGGTTCCAGATGAATATCGGACGCGCGCTGGTCGAATGCATATTGCCATAGCCAGTCGACGATATTGATGATGTGCTGGTCGTTGGCATCGACTTGCTTGTTGCCGAGTTCGACCAGTTGCTCGAAGTTGTTGCGCAGCGCGAGATCCTGACCGCCGGATTTGTGCGCACCCTTGATCGATTTGGCGAGCGAGAAAAACTGCGAGGTGTATTGCGCGATTTCGAGCGGATTGGCGATGACCAGTTTGATATTGCGGCGTGTGATTTTCGCGATTTCCGCTTCCCATTCGGTGCGGTAGGGATCGGCGGTGGCGATGATCAATTCGGTCGGCGTCAATTCGACCGGCAGAATATTGAAGCGCGCCGCGTAGCTGGCCGACATCACGTCTGCCACTTTGGTGAAATCGATCTTGAGCGGGTCGATGCGGAAAAACGGCAGATTCACTTTGCCAGCCATCCATTCGGTCAGCCAGTCCAGCGTAATCAATCGATGCGGCGGGAATGCGGATAGCAGCTTGCATTGCGCGACTGCGGTCAACGGATGCATCGCTATGGTGGCGTTGCGAAATATCCCTTGCGCTTGCGCGAATTGTTTTTTGACGTTGGCTTTTTCAACCACGCCATCCGCCAATAGCCAAGTGAAGATTTGCTGCAAGTCCAGGTTTTTGGGTGCGGCTTTGGTCATGGCGGCGAGTCTCGTTGTCAGGACTGAAATAGTAATGTGCCGTTAAGCGTACCAGTTGCTCGCTATTTTGGTAAGGCTGTCATTGCTTGCCGCGCCAATTGTCAGGACTTCAAGCCGTTCACCCAGGCCTTGGTCGGCAGCTTGGTAGTCTGGGTGATGCGGGCAGCGCGTTCATACAAGATCGGGAAATCGAGAGTCGGCGCAGTCTTGAATGCGATTGCGACGACATTGCCTTCGTGGACTTCAGGCAGACACAGCACTTGATCGAATGCGAAGCGCATCGCTTTCAGGTTCCTTGCGTAGCTCGGATGGTCGCCGAACAGGTTGACCGTCATGATGCCGTGTGGTGTCAGGCATGCTTCGCATGCGGCATAAAATGCCGGCGTATCCAGTACCGGGCCGCGCGCGGTTGCATCGTACAGATCGACCTGCAACGCGTCGATGGTGCCATGGTGGTCGGCGTCATTCACAAAATCCATTGCATCCATTTCAAGCACCGACAAGCGTTCGTCGTTGGGCGGCAGCTTGAACATCGACTCGCAAATCGTGACGACGGATGGATTCAGTTCGACTGCGGTGATACGCGCGTCCGGGAACTGACGATAACAGAACTTGGTCAATGCACCGGTGCCCAGACCGAGCTGCACAATGCGTTGCGGCTGATGGTTGAATAACATCCACGCCATCATCTGTTGCGCATATTCCAGCTCGATCCAGTCCGGTTTGCGAATGCGCATCGCGCCTTGCACCCATTCAGTGCCGAAGTGTAAAAAGCGCACGCCGTCTTGTTCTGATAAGGTGACCGGTGCGAATTTCGGTTTGCGGGCAGGCTTCGGCGTGTCCGTTGTACGGGTGTTTTTTTCCAGTCCGTCCTTGCGGTTGGCTTGCGCTTCGATGGATTTGCGTTTGATGAGCATGACGATTCATTTCTGTGAAAGCGCGGCGGCATTCACTCTTGGGCGATCCGGTTTGTGGGGGGAAATGGTGCTGGTTTTATCCGATTTTACCGAATGATATCGCGCCACACCGCTAATTTCTGGTCGAATGTCCATTGCGCATTGGCTGGCGACGACGAAGGCAGCACCAAAGTTTCAAATCCGGCATCAGCAAATTGCGTTGCAAATTTGCCCGAGGTTTTGCCATTGAAACAGACGCGGGACAAACGAGGGCATTGATGTTTTAGTGCCGCGAAATCATTTGCCGCAGCACGGCGTATCGCGGTATCGAGACTACCCTCACGCTCGCATGCCTCAATCACATCCCACAGGCCGATGCCATGCGCCTGCAATCGTTTCAGCCGCTCCGGATAGGATAGCTCGACCAAATCTTCATTGAGTATCGCTGACAGCAGGCGCCAGAACTGGTTGCGCGGATGCGCGTAGTACTGCTGTGCCAATAATGATGCTTTGCCAGGAAAACTGCCGAGTATCAGAATGCGTGTGTTGCAATCGAGAACTGGCGGAAAGCCGGTCAGCAGAGGGGAGGAGGGCGCAGGAAATGGCATGCTGAAATTATAGCGAAATGATTTCTTGGCATGACGAGAGAAATCTGAAAGGGGAAATGCCGCTTTTTACTATTGAATTCAGGCTGCAGTATTCGGTATTCTTCACTATTCGACCACCAATAAGGCTCATCATGCCCGTTTATTTTTTGCGACGGTTGACCGGTAGAACACGGACCCGCCGCGCAAACCGACAACTCGGATTGTTCCTGGCTTTTGTGGCAGGTGCGGTAAATGCGGGTGGTTTTTTGGCGATCAAACAATATACCTCGCATATGACGGGCATCGTGTCGTCGATCGCAGACGGTTTGGTGCTGGGTAATCTGATGTTTGCATTTGCGGGCCTGTGTGCACTGGCCGCATTTCTGATAGGTGCTGCGAGTACTGCGATTTTGGTCAACTGGGCGCGCCACCGCGAGATGCATAGCGAATATGCCTTATCGCTGGCACTGGAGGCGGTGCTGTTGGTGGTGTTCGGTTTGCTGGGCGCAAATCTCGAATCGTTTGTCGCTGTCTTTGTGCCGGCGACGGTGATGCTGCTGTGCTTCATCATGGGTTTGCAAAATGCGATCGTGACCAAAATTTCACGGGCAGAGATACGCACGACGCACGTGACTGGTCTGGTAACAGACTTGGGCATTGAACTGGGCAAATTGATTTACTGGAATCGCGGGACAATAGCCGGCGGCGAACACTATGTGACTGCGAATCGCGGCAAGCTGGCGATGCATGGCTTGATCCTGTTGATGTTTTTCGTTGGTGGCGTCGCCGGGGCGTTTGGATTCAAGTCGGTGGGATTTATTGCTACCTTGCCGATCGCTTTTTTGCTGCTGTTTCTGGCGGCTATTCCAATCTTCGACGATATACGGCTTTGGTCGCGCCTTTGTCATCGTCGTCATGAAAAAACACTGTAAGTCATCGTATTACACAGAAGTCAGAAATTAAGGCGACGCTCGTATGGTGGGCACTCCTTCCCC
>CBINHE010000157.1:0-6872 GCA_966250375.1 uncultured Oxalobacteraceae bacterium | reverse complement strand
ACGAATTGCAATGCTTGGGAGCATGTTGACAGGGGTGGGTGCGCCCCGCGCACCGATACCGTCGCAAGAGCACCGGTGCGCGGGGCGCACCCTACCTTACATCGGAGTGCAAACCGCTCTAGTGTTTTTCGCGCAAGGCCTAGATCGAACTACCTGGAAGCTGCCGCAAATTGCCGATAACCGCGCGCGCGTAATTCGCAGGCCGGGCATGTGCCGCATCCATAGCCCCATTCGTGTAACGCACCGCGTTCACCCAGGTAGCAGGTATGCGTGTGCTCGCGAATCAGCTCGACCAAGGCGGTTCCGCCCAAGGTCCGCGCCATGTCCCATGTCGCCGCCTTGTCGATCCACATCAGCGGTGTTTCGAGCTTGAGCCGGGTTGCCATGCCGAGGTTGAGTGCGACCTGCAATGCCTTCATCGTGTCGTCGCGGCAGTCCGGATATCCTGAGAAATCGGTTTCGCACATGCCGCCCACCAGCACGTCCAGCCCGCGCCGATAGGCGACGCTCGCCGCCACTGTCATGAACAGCAGATTGCGCCCCGGCACAAACGTGTTTGGCAATCCATTGGCCTGCATCGCGATCTCCACATCCTGTGTCAATGCGGTATCGGAAATCTTCGCAATCAATGAAAGATCGATCATGTGGTCGTCGCCCAGCTTGCCATTCCAGTCCGACGACAAGGCGCGCAGTTTTTGCAGTAACGCGGGACGGACGCTCAACTCGATAGCATGCCGTTGCCCGTAGTCGAATCCGATGGTCTCAACCTTCGCGTAACGCGACAATGCCCATGCAAGACAGGTGGTGGAATCCTGTCCGCCACTGAACAGGACGAGTGCGTTATTGGGAAAAGTCATAAGTGTGCCGTGAATAAAAAGTGGTGCGTGGTGTTGCCGTATTGCAGGGGCGCTGCGCAGATTGCATCGAATGTCCTTGCGTGGAGCGCGGCGTATATTTGTCGGCTCAGGATGGCTTTTTCGTCATCTTGACCAGCGTTTGCTCGATGAAATCCTCATCCGGACCGGTGTACCGCAAGCGTACCGGATACCATTCCAGCGACGGTGCGAGCCAGATGTCGAGTTGCTGGTTCTTTGCGTCAGGTTTCGTTACTTTCACAATATGGATGGCATTCAGATCGCCCAACGGCGTGTTGATCTTTTCCTGCTGGATGACCTTGAAGGTCCACGGATCGGCATCGCGCTGACCCACCACAAAGAATGACCACTTCGAGCCTGGCGTGAAATTCTTGGGTGCGGCGCGTGCCACCGAAATCAGTTGCCATATCGCGCTGTTGCGGTCCTGCTCGCCACCCTTGATCGGATACGTTTCACTCGATCCGCTAAAGCTGATCGTTTTTCTTGTGCGGTCGAATGATGTGACGCTGGTGGCCTTGTGAAAACGCTTCTCGGTGAAGATGGTAGGTGCCAGTCCATATTCATCGATGCGGCCTTCGCTTCTCGCGTCAATGATTTTCCCGATCAGCATTGCGCGCATTTCGGTAACCAGCTCGAACTTGCCGCTGCCGACATGCCATTTGACGCGGGCATCGCCATCGAGCGGTATGCCGCTTTGCTTTGCCTTGACTGCGTACGCCAACTCGACCGAGGGCGGTACATTCAATTTGTATTTTGGCACTGGACGGTTTGGCGCCGAGACCGGCGCTGCCGTTGCATTCGATAGCAGCGCGGCAGTGGCGGCGATAAGAAAAAATCGAGAGATCATCATGTAAAAAATATAGGAAGAATGGTCAAGGCGCCGAGGCAAAGCGCATATCGGATAACAGCATGTCGAGAGTGTCGCCGTTGGCTTCGGTATAGCGCAACTTTACCGGATACCACTCGTGTTGCGGCGCCAGCCAGATATCGAGTCTGTGATCGTAGGAGCCGGGTTTGGGTATGCGCACGACGTGCCAGGTATTCATTTTGCCGATGCCGGCTTCGATGTCTTCCTGTCCGATCACACGGATGGGCCAGATTTCGCCGTCGCGCACGCCGGCGACAAAGATGCCGAACTCGGCATCGGGCACGAATTTTTCGCTGTCGCCGCGCCCGATGCCAGAGAGCTGCCAAATGATGCTGGCGCGGTCTTGCTCGCCGCCTTCGCGCGGGTAACTGGTTTCGGAAGCGGAAAAACTGATGATGTTGCGTTCACGCTGGAAATGCGTGTTGGTTTCCGATTTGCGAAAGCGTTTTTCACTGTAGAGCACGGGCGCGATACCAAAGTCGTCGATTACGCCTTCGCTCTTGAACGTCAGGGCGGTGATGAACAATATGCCAGCGTCACCATGGATGATGTAATTGGTCCCGCGGGTTTGCCAACTGATGGTGCCGTGACCATACGTTGGATTGCCATCACGCGCTATTTTTTTTACGTCGTATTGCAGTTCCACGGACGGTGGTGGACTTACCTTGTAACGCATGCTTGCCTGTGCCGGTGGCGCATCCGATATTTTGCCGGGCGTGCTCGGTTCCGGCGCTTGCACTTTGGTTGTCGGCAGCGCGACAGCGGGTTCGATACTGGTGCCCGGCGCTTCCATGCCGGCGTCCGGTTCTGCCGCCATGGTCTCTGTGGCTATAATTTCTGCGACCGGTGGCGGTGCCTGGTCTGCCAGTGTCGCGGACGTCGGCGGTGCCGGACGATGCCGTGCTTTTGGTTTTGGCTTTGGCTTTGGCTTGGGCCGTGAGGTATCGGCTGCGGGCAGCGCGGACGATGAATTGACTGGTGCCAGGAGCAGGGCTGCCGTGACAACTGTGTCGCTTTGGCCGCGCAGTGAAGGCATGCGCAGATTCCCGCTTGCCCAATTGATCACCAGCCAATGCAGCAGCACCGACGCGATGCATAGCGCAACCCAACGCCCACCACTGAGGGTACGGGCAATGCGGTGTTGTTCAAGCTTCGTGGCCGTCGTCATGTCGCTAGTGTAAACGCATCGCAGCGGCATAGGATAACCGGAAGCACTTTGTTTCGTTCAGGAGGATATTTCCGATGAAACATGGCGGCCTGTCCGGTTCCTTCGCGAATGCGGGCGCAGCGGTGGTGCGCAATTTACAATTCGCCAAAGTCAAAGTGGGCAACGGCGGATATACGCTTTGATAATGAGGGCAGCGGCTACGGCTTCAAGGCAGAATGCTATCTGCCTGCAGCGGCGACTGAATTATCGGCGATTTGCCGCATGCAGCCTCTCTGGAATTTGATTTTTGGCATTTTAATCGCCCGGGTTATCTGCTACGCTCGGAAACATCAGATAACGGAGATATGCCATGCTCAAACCATCGATGCCTAACATCCCGGGCATGAGCGCGATGACGGACACGCTCGAATTCATGAAGAACATGTGGGGTGGCATGAGCACGCCGGGCATGAGCATTCCCGGCATGGTGATGCCGACGCTGTCGGTGGAAGAGATCAACAAGCAGATCAAGGATTTGAAGGCGGTCGAGTCGTGGCTGAATGTAAATATGAACATGTTGCGCGGCACGATACAGGCATTGGAAGTGCAGAGCGCGACAATCTCGACCTTGCAATCGGTGGGGCAGACGCTCAGTTCGGCCGTCAAGTCAGGCGCGGTTGCCAAGAATGCATCGGCATTTCCCTTTCCGAAAGCGGCAGTCGAAGATGAGCCGGCACATGAATCAGAACCAGCGCCGACGACTGAAACCAAGCGAAAAGTCAGGAATGAACTGAAAGCCGAATTCAAGGACTCGCCGAAACCTGCAGCCAAAGCGGCCGCCAAACCAAAAGCACAAGCATTATCCGATACTGCCAGTATGGCGGCGCCGCTGGCCAATCCTGCGATATGGTGGAATATGCTGCAGGACCAATTCAAGCAAGTGGTGAGTGCGGCGATGGCGCCCGAAGCTGCGGCATCGGATGCCGCCCAAGCGGAAGCAGCGGCGCTACCCAAACGCAAGGCGTCGCAAAAAAAAGTATAAGCAAAGCATAAGGTTCACATCATCAATGCGCCGCACTACGCGGCGCATTTGCTTTGTATCCGCCGTATTGCCCAAGCTGAATGTTGCCTTGGTGTAGTCGATTCTCGTCTTGCCGTTCCACATCTGCGGTGCGTGAAATTGCGGCAGGCATCAATGCCGGTTTTTGTAGAAATTACCGATGCCGTTGCTGTAATCATTACTTGTTCCTTCTGTAAAAAATACTCTCACCTGATTCCCCTGTAGGACCGGCCTGCCAACTATCTGCATACCAGCACTGGGTATCCGTGTGTGGACACCGTCATTATTTGCGTTGCGGCGGCATGGAAGTTGCGAGGTTCATTGGCGTTAATGTTGATGGGCTCGGCATGACAGGCGAACGATCCAAATCACGTAATGCCATAACTACCCCGTCTCACATGGCGAAGAAAATCTACTATTCCTCCTCGCACATCCCCACATTGGTTATCAGGAAAGGAGCATTGCGATGGCTTTAAATTTATTCAGTTCGAAAGGCTGCGCATTGGACAGGCAACGTTTCACATGGCATGACATGGTGGGCAAGCCGATCAGTAAACTGGACGACGACGCGTTTACGCGCGTGCGTATTATCTTGATGAATGGCATCGAAAACGAAGCCATCCGATTTCAACACATGGCGGCGCGCATGAGTCGCGAACTGCGCCAGTCTCTGGCACAGATTCGCCGCACCGAACAGCACCAGGCGACTACCGTCAACTGGCTGCTCGGCGCTGACCACTCCCCGTTGGAAACAACGATTGCTTACGAGCAGGTTGCAATTGAAGTCACCGCCGCTGTCGCTCAGCATGAACCCGACGAGTATTTCGCGCAGGCTTACCGATTTGGCTTGCTGGAAGACTTTGATCATCTGTACCGCTACTCGGCGCTGCTCGACCGGCTTGAGGGCAAGGATGC
The DNA here is from genome assembly GCA_966250375.1 of uncultured Oxalobacteraceae bacterium. Lineage (GTDB taxonomy): Bacteria > Pseudomonadota > Gammaproteobacteria > Burkholderiales > Burkholderiaceae_D > CAMLDH01. The sequence continues at coordinate 2,007 of CBINHE010000157.1, read as the reverse complement.
CAACAACATTCTGCAAAGCTACACGGATATCTTGCCGGGACGACCGACCATCGTCGAACATCGGTCACCGCAAGACGATGTGCGTGAGTCCTATAACCGTACCAGCGCCGATCCACTCACCAAACTGCACGCATTGACTATTACCGCAGCGGAATTTCAAACCCACGATTACTACATGAATATCGGTCCGCAATTTGCGGATCCGGTAGCGCGCCAGTTGTACGCCGAAATTGCGTCGATCGAGGAACAGCACGTGACCCAGTACGGTTCGTTGATCGATCCGGAAGAATCGGTGCTGGAGCAATGGTTGATGCATGAAGCGGTAGAGGTGTACAACTACTACAGTTGCGTGCAGCAAGAAACCAATCCCCGTATCAAGGCAATTTGGGAGCGCTTCCTGGATTATGAACTGGGCCACTTTCACCATGTCTCGGAATTGTTCAAGCAAGTCGAACGGCGCGATCCGGCGGAATTGTTTCCGAGCGATTTGCCGGAACCGATAGCGTTTGCAAGCCAGCGTGATTTTGTACGGCAAGTGCTGGCACAGGAAGTCGATCTGCGTGCCAAGGGAGCGCAATTTGTCGGTGTATCCGAGGAGAGCGCGGCATCGGTCGATTACCGAACCTACATCAATTCTGCTGGTTCACCGAGCGAGACCGTCGCGGCGGGATATGTCTGGACGCCAGGGACTGAACTGAACCGCAAGGTTGCAATCGCTGCGTAATCTTGCTGATCCATTTAACGATGCAAAGGAGCCGTAATGAAAGAGCAAAGTCCAATCGGCATGAACCGCACTGGCGTGCAAATGTCGCCTTTTGACACCAGTGCGATGCAATCAGGTTTGCCGCAATCCGGTGTTGCACCCATTTCGAGTGACGGGGAAGCGATGGCCGATATGCGGCGTTCTTATGTGGAAGAAGCCGAGCCGCTGGGTTCCGTACCGGTACCCGGAACGATCAAAGGCGCGATGACGACCGGTTTTTCGATGTTGACCGGCAACCAGCCACAGCTATTGCTCGACAAGCTGGGCGAACGTCTGGCGTTCGAACGAACCGGCACCCGCCTGTACGATGCGTTGATCGCCAAATTCGAGGCGAGCGAACACAGTGGGACCAGCATGACTGTTGACGACCTGCGGAAAATTCGCGACGAAGAGGCGCGGCATTTTGCGATTGTCGCCAGCGCAATCGAGTCGGTCGGTGGCGATCCGACTTCGCAAACCCCGTGCGCGGATCTGGTCGGCGTGGAGTCGAGCGGCCTGATGCAGGCTGTGACCGATCCACGAATGGCAATATCGCAATCGCTGCATGCAATCCTGATGGCGGAAATGGCCGATCAGTCGGGCTGGGAAATGTTGATTAGACTGGCAGAGGATCAAGGCCAGTCATCAATGACGCCTGATTTCCAAGTGGCATTGGACGAAGAGCGCGTGCATTTGAAACTGGTGCAGACCTGGTTCGAAGAGGCCACGCTGGGGGCCTCGGTATCGGGATAGATAAAGCCGGCGACGATGCGTGCTGGGTGCTGCCACGGCACGCATTTGTCGCCTTAATGTTGCTCAGTCAGGAGGCTGGTCGGTGGCGGCGTGTTTGCCACATCGCAACCAGTGCAAGCCCGGTGCTCAACATCAATGCCTTTGTTGCAACCGGATGCGTGACAGCGCTGGTATAGAGACTGGTTTCATGGGCGCGTCCGCCGACGCCGCCGCGTTCAAGCAGGTCGCTTTTAGGCGTATATAAATTATTGTCATGACTGCTGCGCGGCGGTCTGTCGGTTTTCGTATATCTGTATACGAAACGTTTCATGCCTTTGTCGACCAGGCTCGGCATATAGTGCGCGGCGGTGCCAAGAAGTTTGGCGCGGCCGCCGACATACAAGTCTCTTGTTGGATGTTCGGCTGCATACAGCAATGCATTGGCCGCCATCTCCGGTGCATAGATCGGCGGCGGCAGTCTAGGCCATAGGGTTACACACAATTTAGAAACATTTTACAAAAGGGACTTGTAA
>CBINHE010000156.1:0-7073 GCA_966250375.1 uncultured Oxalobacteraceae bacterium | reverse complement strand
CCAAAACGTCAAACTGATCCCGACCGGATCCGGGTAATCGCCGGATTTAGGTTTAACTGCGCCAAATTGGTCGCGCCGATATCGTCGATGCGACGAACCACCGTGAGTAGCACCATGCGAGCGCAAGCTGAGCCGGTGTCATGCCGTTGACACGCGCCAGCGCAGCGTAGCGTTTGGTTGCTGCCTGTACTGCCGGACGCAGGGGGCGCGGACTCCAACTCGCCGGGAAAATCATCAATCGCCCAGAGGCTTTTGGGGCATCCAGATACTTGGCAGTGAGCTGGCCAAATGCGAGCGGGCTGTATGCCAGCAAACCGACATTCTCACGAAAGCACATCTCATCCAGGCTGTTCTCGAAATCGCGATTCACCAGATTGTATCCATTTTGAATGGAGACGATCTACGGCAATCCTTTCAATTCGGATTGCTTGATGAATTCGGCGACGCCCCACGTACTCTCATTGGATACGCCGATATGGCGGATCTTGCCTGCCTTGATCAGATCGGCCAGTGCCGCGAGAGTGTTTCGATGGCCGTATGTGTGCGTTCGTTGCCGGGATTGAAGGATAACTGATCGAAGATCGGCACATTGCGGCTGGGCCAGTGCAACTGATATAGATCGATGTAATCGATTTGCAATCGCTGCAAGCTGGCATCGACCGCAGCGCGAATATTGGCGGCATCGAGATCGGTCTTGCCATTGCGTATCCACCCCATACGTGCCGGTCCGGCGACTTTGGTGGCGAGGACCACGTCTTTGCGTTTGGCCGATTTCTTCAACCAGCTGCCGATGAAGCGTTCGGTAGCGCCTTGCATCTCGGCGCGCGGCATCACTGGGTACATCTCTGCGGTATCGATGAAGTTTATGCTGCGTTCTAGCGCATAATCAAGTTGAGAGTGCGCATCGGCTTCAGTGTTTTGTTCTCCGAAGGTCATGGTGCCGAGACAAATTTTGGAGACAAGAAGATCGCTGCAGCCGAGTGGGATTTTTTGCATGGTTGTTTGGTAAAGGCCATATTGCACGCCAAGGTTGATGGGCGATGCGCAAGACCTTGAACTTTAACGCGATTTGCGCAACACTGTAGCGCACTCCCGCACCAGCGCCGGACCACGATAGATCAGGCCGCTATACAATTGCACCAGTGACGCGCCGGCATCGATCTTGGCTTGCGCATCCTTGCCTGAAAAAATGCCGCCCACGCCAATGATCGGCAGCGCATTGCCCAGTTCCTTCTTCAATCCGCGTATCACGGTATTGGAAAGTTCAAACACCGGCGCGCCCGACAAGCCGCCAATCTCTTCCGCATGTTCCATGCCCTGGATCGCATCGCGCGTGATGGTGGTGTTGGTCGCGATGACCGCATCCATCTTGTGTCGCACCAAGGCACCGGCAATTGTCTTGATTTGTTCGCTATCGATGTCGGGTGCGATCTTAAGTGCGATCGGAACATAGCGTATATGCCGGTCCGCGAGGCGCTGTTGTGCGTCCTTGAGCCGCGACAGTAGCGCGTCCAGTTCGGATGCTGCTTGCAACTGGCGCAGATTCTTGGTATTCGGGGACGAAATATTCACAGTTACATAACTGGCGTACGGATACACCTTTTCGAGACATAACAGATAGTCGTCTACCGCACGCTCAATCGGCGTATCGGCATTCTTGCCGATGTTTAGACCAAGCACACCTTGCTTGTCTTGATAAAACTTCGATGCTTGCACATTCGCGATGAATGTATCGACACCACCGTTGTTGAATCCCATGCGATTAATAATCGCATTTGCCTTGGGCAAGCGAAACATGCGCGGCCTTGGATTGCCGGGTTGTGCGCGGGGCGTAACAGTGCCAACTTCGATGAAACCGAATTTCAGCGCCGCCAAACCATCAATATATGCGCCGTCCTTGTCCAATCCTGCTGCCAAGCCAACCGGATTGGGAAAGCGTATCCCCATCACTTCGCGCGGATCCTCTTTGGGGCGTGCGATCGCTTTGGTCAGGCCAAGAGCGGCAGCGCGTTTGAGTGACGGCAGCGTCAAATTATGTGCGTCTTCGGGATCCAGCGAAAACAGAAAAGGGCGTGCGAGGGCGAACAGCAGTTTGTCGGGCATGAGAGGATATTTTGGCAGAGAAGAAAAAGCCATCGAGGACGGCTCTCTGTATGCATAATGTCCTATTTGGCGAAATTTTCGTGATTTTACCGCGTGGCAGAATTACAGCGTGCTCCATTTGCCCTGCTGAAGGGCTTCGAGAGGGCGAAAATTGATTTTATATGCCATCTTCGGGCTTTCTTCAATCCAGTATCCGAGATACACATATGGCATATTCAGATGCTTCGCCTGTTCGATTTGCCACAGCACATTGTAGGTGCCGTAAGACGCACCCTTGGTGTCGGAGTCATAAAATGTGTAGACAGACGACAATCCGTCATCCAGTACATCAATGATGCTCACCATCCGCAGCGTGCCGTCCGGTTCGCGGAACTCGACCAGTCGCGTGTTTACTTTGCTTTGCAGCAGGAACTGCGCATATTGGTCACGGCTATCCTGATCCATGCCGCCGCCTGCGTGGCGCGACGCTTGATAGCGTAAATAAAGGTCGTAATGCTCAGGAACATAGGCGAGTGTCGTCACCCCAACGGCCAGATGCTGATGTTTGGCCCAAGCGCGGCGTTGGCTGCGATTGGTCGTGAAATCGCAGGTTCTGACGCGCACCGGTGTGCATGCATGACAGCCATCACAATACGGGCGGTAGGTGAAAATGCCGCTACGACGGAAGCCATTCTTTACCAATTCGGCGTAGACATCAGCGTTGATTAGATGCGACGGCGTGGCGACTTGTGAACGTGCCTGACGCTCATCTAGATAGCTGCATGGGTACGGCGCAGTAGCGTAGAACTGCAGAGTGGAAAACGGTAAGTCTTTCAGGTACGTCATGTACATCCCGTTTGGCAATGCTCATTATTCTTATAATTTACACCGTAACGCAGAAGCAGCAGAAGGTTTTTTTTACTCGCTCACTGAAATAAATTTATTGGTTTCCATATCTCAATTTGCGGCTGCTTGATCGCTTCTTGCAACCGGAGGATGAATTCCGCACGGGAAATTGGCACGGCACCGAGTGAAGCAAGATGCGATGTTTCTTGCTGGCAGTCGATCATGGTGACTTCATTGCTTTTTAGGAAATGCACAAGATAGGCAAGCGCCACCTTGGATGCATCGGTCGCGCGTGCGAACATCGATTCCCCATAAAACATGTGCCCGATGCAGACGCCGTATGCGCCGCCAATGAGTTGTCCGTCGCACCAAACCTCGGACGAATGTGCGTAACCCAGTCGATGCAGTGCACCGTAGCCAGCAATGATGTCATCGGAAATCCAAGTTCCAGCGCCTTCCTTACGTGGCGCGGCGCATGCCCGCATCACTTTTTCGAATGCACTGTCAAAACGTATTTCCCACCTGCTGGACGCAAAACTATTTTTCTGTATTTTTTTCAGCTTTTTTTGCAAGCTGCCGGACAAAATAAAGCGATCGGTAAATAGCACCATGCGCGGATCCGTGCTCCACCACAAAATCGGCTGGTTTTCAGAAAACCATGGAAAAATTCCATGACGGTAGGCTTGCAGCAGGCGTTCTGGAGATAAGTCAGCGCCGGCGGCGAGCAGACCTGGCGCACCATCTGCTTCGGTCAATGCCTCGGAAACGTCGGGAAATGGGGTGCCGGCCTCTAACCAATGGATCATGGTAACACCTCAATCTGGCTCGTAAAGTTGCACGAAAACAGTGTGGAAAAAGATGCTTTTTTACTCATTCAGTATCAGTAGTGTCCCAACGTTTTCACGTCAGGAGTTCGTAAGTTAATGATTCGCTTGTATAAATTGATGTTTTGGTTTGGTCTCGATTTGAACGTCGAGGCGCAAAATTGGCGCTTTTTGCGGATTTCTGCCGAAGGCTCCTATGCATCAAGGCAAGCTCGTTTTCTCGCAGCTCATGACCTATCTGCCGTTGACAACCTTTCGGCGTTGCGTGGCTGCTCATCGTGGCGAACACAAGGTCAAAAATTTTTCCTGTCTGGATCAGTTCTTTGCCATGGCGTTCGCGCAACTGACTTATCGGGAATCGCTGCGCGACATCGAAGTCAATTTGCGCGCACAAGCCCATCGTCTGTATCACATGGGCTTTCGATGTTCGACAATTTCTCGCAATACATTGGCTAACGCGAATGCTACGCGTCCCTGGCAAATCTACGCCGATCTTGCGCAGCATCTGATTGCGATGGCGCGCCCTCTGTATGCCAGCGAACCGTTTGAGGTGGACTTGGACGCGACGGTATACGCGTTCGACGCCACAACGATCGAGCTGTGTTTGTCGGTGTATCCGTGAGCGCCGTTTCGATCCGCCAAAGGGGCAATCAAATTGCACACGCTGCTCGATCTGCGAGGCTCTATCCCCAGCTTCATTCACATCACCGACGGCAAGACCCACGAAGTCAATATCCTCGATGACCTGGCGATCGAGCCCGGCGCGTATTACCTGATGGATCGTGGCCATCTGGATTTCGGCCGACTGTACAAGCTGCATGCGATGAACGCCTTCTTTGTTACACGAGCCAAAAGCAATACGAAATTCAAACGACGATATTCGCATCCGGTCGATCAAACCACGAGCAACGTTGTGTGCGATCAAACGGGCATACTGACGGTTTTCTCTTCGAGCAAGGATTATTCCGCGACGCTGCGGCGCGTCGTCGTCAAGGACGAGGCCGGAAAACGCATCCCCTTCCTTCTTGACCAACAATTTCGCCCTCAAGCCAGAGATGATTGCGGCACTTTACAAGCAACGCTGGCAAGTCGAATTGTTCTTCAAATGGATCAAGCAACATTTGCGTATCAAAGCTTTTTTGGGAACCAGCGAGAATGCCGTCAAGACGCAAATATGGACCGCGGTCGCTACCTATGTCCTCATCGCTATCGTCAAAAAACGTCTGCATTTGCCTCACAGCCTCTACGAAATTTTACAAATCCTGAGCCTAACCATGTTTGAAACAACACCAATAAATCAACTATTTGCACCACCCACCGAAAAATCTGATGCGGAAAGTGAGCAAATTCAGCTCACTTTCCTATGATGAACGTTGGGACACTACTGTGCTTTAGTCAAAATCTTAGTCGATTTTGCAGTTTTAACGGTTGCTTATTTTTTTTGGGGCAGCATTGCCTACGGAATCAATTTTTTAGCGATGCAGAGGTACTCACAGCGAGGAATGGGGATGAACTCGTCAGGTTCTTCTTGTTAACCTTTGCGGCGGCGATTCCGGCGGCCATTTCCTATGTTATTGGGAATGGTCTCGTTGCCATCAATTTTTTAATATCAAGGGTTGGCGGTGCTAATTGCGCTACTGGTTGGCAGAATGAGTCGGGCTTCGTGTATAAATGCCTGCTGGCAGGCTTGGTTGCCGTATGTGTCGATTCTGATTAAGTTTTGTGCCGTGTAGAATCGTCTTGCGCACCCAATCAATAACTTAGGTGCAGCGAAGCTGTTCCGAGTCGCGGTGTCTACCCACTGCACGGACTGGCCTGTGACCAACGACCTGACTCAGGATTGCCTAGGTGCCACACAAGAGGTGTGTGGCCTGGGCTGGAAAAACGAGCAGTTTCACCGCGAAATCAAACAGCTCACCGGCATCGAACGCAACCAGTGTCGAAAAGCGCGCATCCAGCGTAACCACCTACATCGCTTGCGCCATGCTGGTCTGAATTCGTCTCACCGGCCTAGCCCGTCAACAACTAAAACTGTCTATTGCATCAAGCATGGACTGCTGGATGGACTACCCTGCGTCAGTAACTCGAAAATCCAACGATCACAATGCCCCTTACGTAAGTCCTATTACAAAGAGTTTGAGGTAATCTGGAAACATCATGTGTTGACAATCGGAAAGCGCAAGCGCTGGCGTGTTCCTGTCATCACCATGCCCGATTTGATGACGCTGACAGTGCTGTTCCATCAGTTGCGACACTAGCAATTCAAGGTATTCTATCTTAGCTATGTATATCGGCATTTCTCCGAATGGTCGAATTATTCGCCCATCCTCGAACTGATGCCGAGATGCGTAGCACTCATGGCGGCGTTGTTCGAATGGCTCAAGGGGCGCTGTACTGGTCTGTCGATCATCGGGGTCCACCGCTGGCGCTCTGCGGCAATCTGCGCATCGGTCGTCACTGGGTATTTCGCCATTTGGTTGCTCGTGGCAAGACGTCAACCGGATGATCTAATGGATTCAAGCTGCCTAATTGGAATTGTGCGCGGTCGGTTCCACTTCTTCAAACAACCGACATGCCGATAATGCGATCGGAGGCCGGATGCACTTGGTTGATACATCAATCTGTTTCAGGGTGCCGGGTCGATTTCCTAACGTCGCGTGAATGAAAGCCGAACGAGCCACCATCTCTCGATCTTGCTAAATCCTCAAAGAAAAATTTCAAGGTGTGGTCAACCGTGGGAAAGGCAATTTCATCCCACGGGATATCTGTTTCTGAAAAGAGCTGGACATCAAGGCTTTCAGTGCCGGCGGAATAGTTCAAGTCAAGCAATGTAGCCCGATAGAACAAATGTACTTGATGCACATGCGGCACGTTCAGCAATGAAAACAACTCATGCAACTCAATGCGCGCACCTGCTTCCTCTTCGGTTTCGCGTATGGCTGCATCGGTGGTGGTTTCTTCATTTTCCATGAATCCTGCTGGCAAAGTCCAATAGCCATAACGCGGTTCGATTGCACGTTTGCACAAAAGAATATGCGTCTCTCCATCCTGTTGCCATACCGGAATCGAGCCGACCACCATTTTCGGATTTTGATAATGAATCACGCCGCATTGATTGCATACATAACGAGGACGGTTATCGTCCGGTGGTACGAGTAGCGAGACTGGATGCGCGCATTCAGAGCAGAATTTCATAAAAAGCAAAGATCGTAAATTGTGTTCGATGGTAAGGTGTAATTGCAAGTGTATCACCGCGCATTGGTTCAGCCAGGGCAATCGCGCTTCAAAGTTCTTGTAAACTGATTTGATCTGGTGTAAACA
>CBINHE010000155.1:0-7217 GCA_966250375.1 uncultured Oxalobacteraceae bacterium | reverse complement strand
TGATCGGTAGTCTCCTACCGAATGACCGTTTACACAAAATCTTTTACACCCTCTCTGGCTTTCCTGCGCCTATTGTTGAAAAGATAGAGAACAGGCTCTTACGGCCTTGGGTGCGCCTTACCGCGTTACCGAGTGCGCCTTACCGTGTTACACGATTGGGCGGCGCATCGTCAAAAATCGGCCTTCCTAAACCAAGCCATAGCGGTTGAAATATCCTTTTCAACACCCCATCCAAGTTCATACATGGTACCAATAGCAAAACATGTATCTCGGTAAACGGACGTCCCCTGTTCCCGTTGTTGTGCCTGCAAGAAGCAGTTCAAGGCGGACTTGTAGTCATTCATCGCGGACAGAATTTTCCCTCGCCGGAAAAAGCTATCGGCTGAAGCTCCTGTGTCATCTTCGTTGCAGGTACCTCCCCCAAGGTCTTCCAGATCTTTCCTGTGACTTGCAGCCAGTTCTTTGGCTTTGGCTGCCGCCAAATCGTTCAAATACTTGACCGCTTCGCCAGGCGTCATGCCAGAGGAATTGCACAAGATATAGCCGCTTACTGACGCGTTGTACTTCGGCACATCAGGCATCAATCCCGGGCGAATGTAGGTCGGGGTGTAACCTTGAAATCCAACATCTTGGCTCTTGATGATTTCTTGGTACGCGTCCTTGCCGCAAAGTTGATCAGCACGACCTCGCCAAGTCCCGATGGCGCTACTGAAACTTGGCCACGGTGCCATGTTTCCTATTGCAGTTAATTGGTGAAATCCTGGCCGTAGCTCTTCATCAGCAAAGCCGCCGCCAAGCGGATTGTAGCCATCCATTTTCAGATTATGCGTAGATGAGCATCCAGCTAAGATTGCCAGAGTCAAAGATAGGCCAATCAAATGCTGCGCTCTCATGCCACTGCCTCCGCCACTAGGTGATTGCTCATTACGACGCCCAACGTAATATATATCGCAAAACCTGCGTGATAAAACGGCGACTGCGGTATACATCGGTCATGCGAATCCCCTATAAATGGCTTGTCTGTTTGTTTTGCAGCACATGCACTGTGTTTTTGCTCAGGTATAACAGCCCCCGCAAAACCCCGCACGCAAGATACCAGAGAAATTTCCGCCGGTTATCCCTAGACCGCCAATGCAGCTCGGCAGGGCAGAAGGCGCTGCGCTTTTCCTCACTACGGTTTGGCTGCCACCACACCGTCCTTCAATCCACCGCCCAGCGCTCGATACAAATCAATCGCATTGGTCAATCGCAGCAAGCGCGTCTGCACCAGCGACTGTTCCGCAGTGAACAATTCACGCTCCGCATCCAGCACTTCGAGCGAACTCGCGACGCCGTTTTGAAAGCGTAACTCCACCAATCGCAGCCGATCCGCTTCTGCTTCCTGCACCGCGCGCTGGGCGTTGACCTGATCCTCCAGCGTACTGCGCGCAACCAGCGCGTCACTTACTTCACGAAACGCTACCTGAATTGTTCTTTCGTAGTCGGCAACCGCGATGTTGTTGCGCACCTCCGCCAGACTCAGGTTTGCGCTGTTGCGTCCCGCATCGAAAATCGGCAGCACCAGTTGCGGCGCAAACGTCCAGCTGCGCGAGCCGGCTTCGAACAAGCCGGACAACGCATTGCTGGCGGTGCCGGCACCGGCGGTCAATGAAATGCGCGGGAAAAACGCGGCGCGCGCGGCGCCGATATTGGCGTTGGCTGCTTTCAGCCGTTGCTCAGCGGCGCGGATATCGGGCCGGTTCGCCAGCAGATCGGACGGGAGTCCGGCCGGGATGTCGGTCACGATATTTTGTGTCGAGAGTGCTTGCGAGGACGGCAAATCGGTCAGCGGTTTGCCGGCCAGCAGCGTCAGCGCGTTCATCGCTTGCGCGCGTTGCCGCGCCAGCGTCGATAAGGATACGCGCGCCGACAATACCAGCGTCTCACTCAGGCGCAGATCGAGCGCCGACGACGCGCCGACTTCGAAGCGTTGTTGCGCCAGTTCGTAAGCGGTCTGCCGTCCTTCCAGCGTCTTTTGCGTCAGATCATACTGCTCGGCGAATGCACGTTCCGCCAGATAGGCTTTCGCGACTTCGGACACCAGACTGATCTGCGCCGCTTGACGTGCCTGTTCGGTCGCCAGGTATTGCGCCAGTGCCGCTTCATTCAGGCTGCGCACACGGCCGAAGAAATCCAGTTCGAACGATGCGAGGCTGAGGCCGACCTGGTAGCTGCTGCTGACCATGGAAGTGCCGAACGGCGTCAGGTTGCCCGGCGTGCGGGCACGGCTGCCAGTGACGGTGCCATTCAGGTTCGGTAGCCGGTCGGCCGATTGGATGTCGTATTGCGCTCGCGCTTCTTCGATGCGCAATGCGGCGGTACGCAAGTCGCGGTTGTTGTCGAGCGCGGTGACGATCAATGTTTGCAGGCGCGGGTCCGGGAAAAACTCGCGCCAGCCGATGTCGCCTGCGCTGCGCACAGTTGTGGTCGAGTCGCTTGTTTCCGGGTACGTTGCTGCCACCGGTGCATCCGGGCGCACATAGTGCGGTGCCAATGAGCAGCCGGTTAGTGTGCCGGCGACCAACAGGGCCAAAGTGAGTTGCTTAATCATGCTTGTTCCTCTGCGCCTTGTTCCAGGTTTGCGGCATGCATGCGTCGCTGCCGCTCACTGCCTTTGAAGAATTTACGTACTACCACGAAAAATACCGGTACCAGGAACACCGCCAAGAGCGTGGCGGTAATCATGCCGCCCATCACCCCGGTGCCGATCGCGCGTTGGCTGGCGGAGCCTGCGCCGGTTGCGATCACGAGCGGCAATACACCCAGAATGAAGGCGAACGATGTCATCAGGATCGGTCGGAAGCGCAGGTGCACTGCTTCCAGTGTCGCCTCGATCGCACTCTTGCCCTGTGCTTGCAAATCCTTCGCAAATTCGATGATCAGGATCGCGTTCTTGGCCGACAGGCCGATGATCGCAATCAGCCCGACTTTGAAATACACATCGTTGGGCATGCCGCGCAACGTGGCGCCGAGCAGCGCGCCGAGGATGCCGAGCGGTACTACCAGTAATACCGATAATGGAATCGACGTGCTTTCATACAATGCCGCCAACACGAGGAATACCGCGATCAGCGATAGCGCAAACAATGCCGGCGCTTGCGACCCCGACGTTTTTTCTTCGAGCGAGCCGGCGGTCCATTCAAAGCCGAAGCCCGCCGGCAGTTGCGCCGCCAGTTTCTCCATCTCCGCCATCGCTTCGCCGGTGCTGCGGCCCGGTGCAGCATCGCCGGAGATTTTCATCGCCGGATAACCGTTGTAACGCACCAGTTGCACCGGCCCGGTGATCCAGCGCGAGGTCGCAAATGATGACAGCGGCACCATCGTTCCTTGGGTGTTGCGCACGTTAAGCTTGAACAAATCTTCCGGCTGCAAGCGCTGCGGCGCATCGGCTTGCAGGATTACGCGCTGTTGCCGTCCCATGTTCGGGAAGTCGTTGAGATAGGCCGAACCCAATGCATTGGACAGGGTGCTATTGATATCGGCGAACGACACGCCCAATGCATTGGCCTTGTCACGGTCGATATCGAATTGCAATTGCGGTGTGTCTTCCATGCCTTCCGGACGCACGCCTTGGAGCACCTTGCTTTTTGAGGCCATGCCGAGCAATTGATTGCGCGCCGCCAGTAGCGCGTCGTGGCCGAGTCCGCCGCGATCCTGCAAACGGAACGTAAATCCGGTGGCATTGCCCAGTTCGCGGATCGGCGGCGGGTTGACCGGGAAGATAATCGCATCGTGGATCTGCGACAGCGCGCCGAATGCGCGGCCTGCGATCGCAGTGGCGGATTGGTCGCTGCCACGTTCGCTCCAGTCCTTGAGCGGTGTGAATACCAGGCCGGCGTTTTGTCCGCTGCCGGAGAAGCTGAATCCGCGTACTGCGACCGTGCGCTCGACGCCGGGCTGCTTCAGGTAGTACTGCTCGATTTGTTGGATCACCTCCAGCGTCCGGTTCGCGCTGGCGCCCGGTGGCAATTGCACGTTGGTGATCAGGTAGCCCTGGTCCTCGCTCGGCAGGAACGACGATGGCAGGCGCGCGTACAGCAATGCGACGCACGCAATGATCACGCCGTAGATAAGCATGTAGCGTCCGGCCTTGCCGAGCATTTTGGCGACCACGCTTTGATAGCTGTTCGCGGTCCGGTGGAAGCCGCGGTTGAACCAGCCGAAGAAGCCTTTCTTTTCATGATGATGGCCCGCTTCGACCGGTTTGAGCAGCGTCGCGCACAGCGCCGGTGTCAGGGTCAGTGCCATCAATGCGGAGAACAGCATCGATGACACCATCGACAGCGAGAACTGGCGATAGATTGCGCCGACCGCACCGCCGAAGAACGCCATCGGGATGAATACCGCGACCAGTACCAGCGTGATGCCGACGATGGCGCCGGTGATCTGGCTCATCGCCTTGCGTGTCGCGTCACGCGGCGACAGGCCTTCTTCGCTCATGATGCGCTCGACGTTTTCCACCACCACGATCGCATCATCGACCAGGATGCCGATTGCCAGCACCATGCCGAACATGGTCAGCACGTTGATCGAGAAACCGAATGCCGCCATCACGCCGAAGGTGCCCATCAGCGCCACCGGCACCACGATGGTCGGGATCAGCGTGTAACGGATATTCTGCAGGAACAGGTACATCACCAGGAACACCAGGAACACTGCTTCGAGCAAGGTCTTGACGACTTCCTCGATGGAAATTTTCACGAACGGCGAGGTGTCGTAAGGGATGTCGTATTTGACGCCGGCCGGAAAGTAGTGCGACAGTTCTTCCATTTTCGCGCGCACCGCATTGGCCGTGGCGAGCGCATTGGCGGTTGGCGACAGCAGCACGCCGATTGCCGAGGTCGGCTGGCCATTCAAGCGTGCCGAGGTGCTGTAATTCTGGCCGCCAATCTCGATGCGCGCGACGTCGCGCAGGCGCACGGTCGAACCGTCGGGGTTGGCGCGCAACACAACGTTGCCGAATTCTTCCGGTGTGGATAACTGGCCGGTGACGATTACGGGCGCGGAAATCTGCTGCGAAGAGGGGCTCGGCAAATCGCCTAGCGTACCGGAGGCGACCTGCGCGTTCTGCGCGCGAATCGCGGTGGCGACATCGGCCGGCGTCAGCTTGACGCCGACCAGTTTTGCCGGATCGACCCAGACGCGCATCGCGCGCTCGGTGCCGAACAATTGCGCCTGACCGACGCCAGGCACGCGCTTGATTTCATTCAATACATTGCGCGACAAATAGTCACCCAATGCAACTGGGTCGAGCCTGCCATCGGTGGACGACAAGGTGATGAATAGCAAAAAATTGCTGCGCGCCTTGGTGACTTGCACGCCTTGTTGCGTGACTGCTTGCGGCAGGCGCGCCTCGACCCGCTTCAGGCGGTTTTGCACGTCGACCGCAGCCAAGTCGGCATCAGTGCCGGGCTGGAATGTCACGGTGATCTGGGTCTGGCCGCTTGCCTCGCTTTGCGACTCCATGTATTGCAAGCCATCGGCGCCGTTTATTTCCTGCTCGATCAGGCTGGTCACACTATCATCCAGCGTCTTGGCCGATGCACCCGGATAATTGGCGGTCACTACGACTGACGGTGGTGCAATGGTCGGATACTGGGCAATCGGCAGCCGGGTAATGGACAGCGCGCCGGCCAGCAGGATGAATAATGCGATCACCCAGGCAAACACCGGACGATCGATAAAAAACTTGGCCATTTAGCGGCTCCCTTAGCGGTTTAGAGACTCTTACGATTTCTGTGCAGATTGCGTAGCGACCGGCGGTTGACTCGCGGTATTCTGCACCGAGCCTTTCCAAGGCACCGGTTTCACGGTCGCGCCCGGTTTTGCTTTCTGCAAACCTTCGACGATCACGCGGTCGCCTGCTTTCAATCCTTGGTTGACGATCCATTTGTCGCCTTGCACCGGGCCAGTCTTGATGGACTGCGCGGCGACCTTGCCGTCGGCGCCGACCACCATTACCGATGCGCCGTCGGGCGTACGCAGGACGGCTTGCTGCGGTACGGTAATCGCTTGTTCATCCACCGCTTGTTCCAGCCGCGCCCGCGCATACATACCGGGCAGCAGGAAACGATCGGGGTTGGAGACTACGGCGCGCATCGCAATTGCGCCGGTGCTTTCATCGACGCTCAGGCCGGAGAAGAGCAATTTGCCGGTCTGCGGATAGGGGCGGCCGTCTTCCGTGATCAGCGTTACCTTGGCGCTGCCTTTGTCCGCGCTTTTGAGTTGGCCGCTTGCCATTGCTTGCTGCAAGCGCAGCAACTCGGCACTGGATTGCGTCAGGTTCACGTAGATCGGGTCGAGTTGCTGAATGGTCGCCAGCAGGGTCGCTTCACCTTGGCCGACCAGTGCACCTTCGGTGACTTGCGCGAGGCCAATGCGGCCGGAAATCGGCGCGGTGACCGTGGCGTAGCCGAGATTGAGGCGCGCCGTTTCCCTGGCTGCCTTGGCTGATGCGACATCGGCGGCGGCCTGCTTCTGCATGCTCAACGCATCATCGTATTCTTGCTTGCTGATTGCGTTGGTCGCCACCAGCGGCTTGTAGCGCTGCGCTTTCAGGTTCGCTTGCGCCAGGTTTGCTTCGGCTTTCGCCAGCACGGCCTGCGCGTTGTTGTAGGCCGCTTCGAATGGCGCGGCATCAATGCGGAACAATACGTCGCCAGCCTTGATGTCGCTGCCTTCGCGGAACACGCGTTTCAGCACGATGCCAGACACGCGGGCGCGCACTTGCGCGATCCGGGACGCTTCCAGCCGGCCCGGCAATTCCGAGGTGATCGCGACGCGTTGCGGCGCAATCGTGACGATGCCGACTTCTGGCGCCGGCATGCCGCCCGGTACCTGCGCGTTCACCGCTTTTTCGCCGCATCCGGCAACTGTGGACAGCATCAGCACGGCTGTGCCGATGCGCGTGGAAAGTTGAATTGATCTCATAAATATCTCACACAAAATTGAATTGAGTCCGCCGCTCGTCAGAACGGTTTTGGCATGCAAACGAAATAACGTTATCAAGTATTACGGGAATGGCGTATTGCAGGTGAGCATTCCTGATCTGCTGTCCCGCAGGCGTGGAGCAGTGCGCTGCGAATTTCCTGTTCATCCTGCGCTCCGAAATTCCTGCGCCCCTAGTAGTCATGCAAAAGAAACGGTGAATTTGTAGGAGCGGGCCTTGCCCGCGATAG
>CBINHE010000154.1:0-7417 GCA_966250375.1 uncultured Oxalobacteraceae bacterium | reverse complement strand
CTCGCGCCTACTTCCTCTCAGCAAGCCGGCCTTGGCTTCATGCGATTGCCCTGAGGGGGGATCGCCCGGATCTTGACTTGCGATTTTGACGTTAAAAATGCGCGGCATTGCCGCAAAACGCCTCCGTGCAGACTGGTTGACTTAATCCGAACTAAGTTAACCAGAGGATATGTACAGGGATAACTATACCCGTTACCATACCGATATGCCCCATCGCGACCCCATCCCCCGCCCGCCCGTCATCCCGCGCCTCGCTCGCCGTCCCGCCGGCGCCGCCACGCGCCGGGAGATGACGTGAGTCGGCCCCCCTTCCAGCTGACCGATGACCAGGCGCGCGCGCTGCTGCAGCAACTCGCGCCGATCCTGGCGCGCCACCCGATCGGCGCCGGCTCGCATCGTCCATTCGTGCGCGACTTCGTGCGCGCGGTCCACACGGCCACCGGCCGCACCTACAGTCCCGCCATCTACCGGCGCCTGCTCGACGCGTACGCGCCCGACCGGCGGCCATCGACCGATACGCTTGCGCAAGAAAAGAACGCGCTGGTCGACGCGCTCGGCGATGAAGCGCATGCGGGCCGCCAGCTCGATGCCGACACCAGTGAAGCATTGGCGCACGTCGTGCAGCGCGCGGTCGACAGCGCGCTGGCCAGACAAGCGCGGCACTCCGCCGGCGCTGCATCGCACGACCGGTATGCCGACGCGCAACGCGATTTTTTGCAGGCGCGGCTGGCCGACGCCGAGCGCCAGCTCAACGATGTCCGTACGCAAGCCGCGCGCCTGGCCGGCGAGGCGCAGGCGGCGCACGCGGTGCGCGAGGCGTTGCAGGCACAGGTCGATGCGGCCCATGCGGTGGCGGCTGCGCAATCGCAACGCATCGAACGGCTGGCTAGCGAACTGGCCGGCATGCGCACCTTCGCGCTGAACGCGGTCGACGCGGTGCGCGGCGAGACGCGCGCGTGGCAAGACCGGTGCGCGAGCCTCGACGCACAGCTGAAGCAGGAACGCAAGCATCTGGAAGCGTTCCGGCAAATCGCGTATCGGCGCGGCGCGCCGATTCCGCCGGACTTGCTGCCGGAGGATCGCCAATGAACCCGCGTGCGCAAGCGTTGCGCGTACTGGCGCCCGAAGACGCAATGGTGCCCCGGGCCGAGGCGGACCACGTGCTCGGGCCGGTCGCCGACGACTGGGAAGCGGCCGAAGTGTGGCTGTCGACAGTGCGCCTGAAAAGCCGCAACGGGTCCCGGGAAACTGAAAAGACGTACCGCCACCATTTGGCGAAATTGCGCTGGTATTGCGAACAGGTCGGGCGCGTGACGCCGTCGCGCTGGAGCCTGCAAGAGGTGCGGCATTTCATTGCATTCCTGGCTGCGCTGCCGGACGAGGCGCTGTGCGCGCGGCGCGCCTCCGGTGCACGCCAAGCCGATGGCGTACCGAGCCCCACCGCCTTTGTCGCGCCGGGCGAACCCGGCTGGACGCCATTCCAGCGCCAGCCATCCGCCGGCAGCCAGGCCGATATCCGGCGCTGCGTGCATGCGATGTTCGCGAAGTGGCATGCGGCCGGTTATATCCGCATCAACCCGATGGCGCTGATCGGCGCCGGCAACGTGCGCGACGTCGATATCGACCGCGCGCTCAATGTCGCCGTGTTCGACCAGGTGCTGGCGGTAATGGAACGGGCGGAAAAGACCACGTTCACCGAGCGCCAGACCTATGTGCGCGACCGTTTCATATTGACGGCATTGCGCGGCATGGGCTTGCGCTCTTCCGAGCTGGTCGGCGCCCGCATGTCGGCGTTCATGCAAGTGACGCTGCAAACCACCGGCAAGCGCTACTGGATTTTCATGGTGTCGCAGGCGACCGGGAAGGGCGGCAAGGCGCGTCCGGTGCCGGTGCCGCCGCCGGTGTGGGACGCGTTCACGGTGTACCGCGCGGCGTTCGGCTTGCCGGAGTTGCCGCAGGCGGGGGAAACGACGCGCCTGATCCTGTCGCCGCGCACGCGCGCGGTGACGATCGCCGGCGCCGACATCGGCCACACCGGCTCGCGCCGCTTCTTCGGCGCGTGGCGCGAAGTGGCGACCCGGCAGGGATTGTATGCGATCGTCAAGCAGCGCTTCGCGCAGGCGGCCGACGCGCTGCTGGCGCAGGGCGATGCGGGGGCGGCCGCAGAATTGCGCCGGGCATCGACGCACTGGCTGCGGCACACGTTCGCGAAAGCGGCGCTGGTGGCCGGGCACGGCATGCGCGGCGTGGCCGGCGCGCTCGGGCATGCGGACATGGCGACGACGATGCGCTACACGCAGCAGGAAGCGCAGGATCTGATTGCGGCATGGGAACAAGTCAACGCCGGCAGCGTCGCCAGTGAAACGCAGGCCGGGATCGGGTAGTGGCGGCGCCAGCCCCTATCAGGGGAGGGGCGCCCATGGCGGCAACCGTGGCGACAATACGCATCGCGCTGCCGTCTTTACTGGATCACGTGAGGAATGAATGCCGCGATGACGTCAAATAACACAGGCTCGCTCCGTGCCGAGGCGGTCATGCTTGTTTCGGATGCAATGGTGCAACTGATCGAGCAGTTCAGGTTGCCGATCTGGTATCGTATCGCGCATGCCTTGTTTCCGGTTTATTTATCACTGTACATTTGTACAGCATCCTGCTAAAGCCTTGCCAGCCTTGGCTGGTGACCGATCAAGGAATTTTGCATAACGGCGGCTGGCGTGCATAACGGACGCCAGCTGTCCTGATAAATACACAGTTATGCGGCTTATATCTAAACCACGCCCCGTTCTCGCTAGCTTTGCTGCCGCTGCGGTAGCACTGTTGCCTGCCTTAGCAATGGCAATATCGGAAATCATGGCAACACAATCCGGTGTCGTCGACCCTAGCCAAACTGATGACCCAGGTTACCGAGGGGCTGGCCTTGCACTTGCCGCTGCACCTTTTTTTTACATCGCTGCCGTGCCTATTTGTCACGTTGTTGGCTCATTGCTCGTGTCGCTTGGTTTGCGCCGCCTTGGCAGGTTCTTGGCTGGTACGGTTGCTGTTGCTCTTCTTCTCGGGCTTCTTGCGGGGGGTGTTCTCAGTGCTCCGTCGCGCTTTGGCGTAGGTGATGTTGTGCTTTCTGTTGCGGTATTTTCCATGCTCTTTCTCGTCTCTGCTCTGCCAGCCGCATTGTGCTGGTGGTTCTTTGCGGTTCGGCCGCATAACTTGACGTTGCATAACTCAACAATGAACAGGGACGCAAAAGCGCGCCCGTTATCGCGTCGTTATACAGATGAACGCTAGCCTGAAGACATTCGAGCCTCAAATGCTAGTCACTAAAAGACTGCGGCTAAGGCAATGGCTACCGGAAGACAAAGAACCGTTCGTTTTACTTAATGCGGATGCCAAAGTAATGGAGTTTATCCCTGAGATCCTTAGCCGGCACTGTCAACTTGCTGAATCGCAAAGTCTAGCAATGTAAGTCGAGGCGAAATCACCTTGAATCAGTAAGGAAGATAGTGCGATTAGAGGATATTGTCTATATTGGTGACTTCATTCCAGAGCGAAAATGCTTGTGTTCGGACGCCCCGGTACTGCGCCGCCGACAGGCGGTTGCGCTGACACCGGAAGGCGTTGTTGATCGGACCGTGGGCTGACAAAAAGCGTTGCGCATGACCCGGTGACTTGAAGCGCCGCATCTGTCGTTCGCGTTGCCGCGTGGGTTGATGCGAGAGTTCGGCCCGGTTGTTAAGTCCCTTGTGCTGGCGATGTTCAACACCCGGCATGATCTGCTCCTTCGCCGCCGCGTAGCTTTTGAGTTTGTCGGTGATCAGTACCCGCGGCGCATACCGCAAACCTTTGAGCAGCTTGCAGAAGAAACGCTTGGCAGCCTGCCGGTTGCGCCGCTTTTGCACAAGCACCTCGAGCGCATGCCCATCCTGATCCACCGCGCGCCACAGGTAGTAATACTTGCCCTTGATGGTAAGCACCACCTCGTCCAGATGCCATTTGTCACCGCGCTTGGGCTGGCGTCGGCGCAGGACGTTCGCATACCGCTGGCCGAACTTCCTGGTCCATTGCCGAATCGTCTCGTAGGTAACGATCACGCCGCGACTGGCCATCAATTCCTCGATGTCGCGAAAACTCAGCGAAAATCGAAAGTACAGCCACACTACGTGGCTGATGATCTGGGCTGGATAACGGAAGCCGCTGTAAATATTGGATTTTTGCATCTCGCAATTTTACAAAAATCGCAGTTCTTCATTAAGTTGTCAGTACCCGCCGGACGGCGTTGTATTCGGTTTCAAGGCAACGTTCGCGAGCCGTGCCGAACTGGAGGTCGTGGACATTAGCAAAATCGAGTACCTTGCGCGCTGCCAGTTGAACGATTCCGTCATATTGCCCGCCTGAAAGGAAAACAAATGGCTACGAACGCCGCAACACATCGATTCATTGCCGACCTCAACAAAGTGCTCAATATGCACGGCGTTGAAGCAAAGGCGTCTGACGATTACGACGGTAACGAGAATTTTGTTGGCACAAGATTGATATTGACTTCGGCTGACGCAGAAATTTATATCGATGACGCATCCGAGCTAGTCGAGCTGTTACAGGCAGCAAAGTAGAAAGGAATTCGCCATGCTTAAGAAATTGACCTCGGTGCAGATAAAGGAACAACTCGTAGCGGCTGGCTATGGCTACGTCGTGGAAGTCAAAAAAACCAAGTACCCAAACACGATCAAAATCTTTCAACAAAAGCGCGACGAAGCAAATGTTTTTGGCTGCATCATCTCCGGAGACGACGGCGAAATCTTCGGCATACGCGGCGCGAATCTGAAGGCATCGCCAGTAGAGGTAATGGACGCGGTTAAAGCAGCCGGATTGGATTTTTCCGGCGTTCTACGGATTTCGGCCTGATCGAGAAGGAAAATCCGTGAGCGTTCATGACTCACGCCCTAGTGGAAAACTGCTTTTCGTCGATGTGCTGGATTCGGGGGAAATTCGGAATAGCTACGGTGCAAATGAGGTCATCGATTTGGCTGCTGCACTACAAACCAAGTAGGGAAAAAACTATGAGCGGACAGAAAATTCATCGAGCAAGCGAGGCTTTCTATGATCGAGTGGAAGCGGCGTTGAAGGAGATGGGCCTGTCAACGAATTTGTCCAAAGTTGAATGCGAGCACATCGACGACTTCGCCAACTTGGATTTCGGTGCCGGTCCGTGTGCTCAATACATTAAGCAACAACGTGCAAAGAATGAATCGGGAAACTTGAGTTCAAGCCCGACATAGGGTTAAGGAAAAACGTGATTGAATTTGCTACCAAGCTTCTGGAGCTTCTTCCCAAGGCGATAGCGTGGGCAGAAGCGCAGTCGAGAATAATCTTGGAACAAGGTATGCCGCTTCCCGCGCCAGGTATCAGCGATGCACGCATAGTTGGAGTCGCTAATCCTGAATTGATTCGTGTCGCTTTAGTGCCTAGTTTGCCACTGCCAGATGATGAAGATTTGCGCGCGTTCGCCATGCAAACAGGGCTACTAGGTCCGGAATTGCATGGAATGACGCTGGGCCATGGGATTTTCGTAGTTCACGGCCATGTGACAGGCCAGCTACTATCACACGAATACCGACACGTTTACCAATACGAACGAGCGGGCTCAATTGCCGCATTCTTGGCAGATTATCTGCAGCAGATTGGCTCGGTAGGATACCTTGACGCACCGTTGGAAATCGATGCTCGGAATCATGAGATCCAGTAAAAAGGAAAACGAATGACAACTAAGACTGTGACTAAACAGGACCTAAAGGCAGCACTCGATGCATGGAGCATAGCACGCGAGAAAGCTGCGCAAGAGCACGACGCCTGGGGCGTCCTGCTAAGAAGCCATGATGCATTGATTAGGTCGATGATTGTTAACGGGGGGACCTTCAATCAAGCCAAGCGTGACGTTCAAGATTTCTCCGAAAGCCATAACGAGAAGCTTTTGGCCGCTATTCGCGACATGGACGAAAAATGCCGCGAGTATCAAACTCTCGAAGCAGCATATAAATCACAGAACCCATAACTTCGGAAATCAAAATGACTAAAGATGAACACCTCGAACAACAAGAGGAACAGTATCGCGAAAGCGTAGACAAGTTGATTGCGCAAGACGCGGCTGTTTTTGTGCAACAAGGTTATTCGCGCGGTGCGGCCTTGGCGAAAGCACGAGAGATCAGCGAGAACCAACGGGCGGCCGAGGATGATCCCACTGGTGCATTGGGCACGCTCGCTGAATCCCAATCTCCGGCGCAACCTATCGGCAAAGAAGGCCAGACAAAAGCTATTGCTGCTGACCTGCTGAAGAAGATCGAATGACCATCAAACAGTGGTCTTAACGCAAAGGAAAACTCTAGAAAATTATGAGCGTTAACAATAATTATCCGGCATCTGCGCCGCTCAACATCGCCAATGCTATTCGCCAAATGCGAAAGCATGGTTATCTATTCGCACAGCATAGCGCCGCCGTTCAGAGAGACGATGCATTTCGTGATCGTCAGGCTCGCGAGTTAGCCTGCATCTTTCTTGGCATTGAGCCTACTTTCGAGAATGTTCATGGAGCGGATGCCGGTGTCGTTGCGCATGCTCTTCAGAACAATGCATACCAGTCTCAGACTGGTCTTGTTGAACAGGTCGCTTGGTAAAGGAAAGCCGAGTGGAGACCGATACGGACTTTCGTACCCTGACTGAACGGCAGCTGGCTGAACAGCTGGTGGAATCCGTGGCGGATTTTGAAGATTAGCATACGACTGATACGTTGACTGCGGGTGCGATTATCGACCAGGTCGATCAGGACAGAGCCGTGATCGTCGCAGAGCGCGACGCGATCGCAGTGGTTCGTCCGGAAGGCTACCGACCCGTTGACGGTGACCTTGGTGAGTTTTTTTTCAAAAATGCGTCGGTGTTGCTGCCAGTAATCGGAACTGCAGCAGCGGCATATTTGACTGGACGTTTTGGCCGGAAGGTGAAATTGAAGGTTGATGATCTTGAACTCGAAGCTGCTTCTGTAGAGGAGATTGAAAGATTGTTGATGCTCGCCGCCACGTACCACGATAAGAAAAAATCGGACGTAGAAAAACATAAGCCGGCACAGTCTGATTAACCAAGGAAAATCAGGAAATAGCGCCATGTGCGTCCGACAGCCGGCCGGTAGTCGGTACATAAACAACAGGAAGAAGAAATGACCAATTTGACCGTTGGCGAGTTACGGCATGCCCTCGCGGCCTTTAATGACAATGATGTTCTGCACCTACCTGGAGATCTTTCTTTCTATCAGATCAAGCGACGGGGTGAGAACGTAGCTGTGTTGGAGGTTGGGGAACCACTAGCTGATCTTACACCCATCCCTTTAAAGGTAGTCAATTTACCCGTCCTTCTTTAATAACCCGAGCGGTAGAGA
>CBINHE010000153.1:0-7429 GCA_966250375.1 uncultured Oxalobacteraceae bacterium | reverse complement strand
TGTTTACACCAGATCAAATCAGTTTACAAGAACTTTGAAGCGCGATTGCCCTGATCGCCCCCCTCCAATATCCCCCCTCGCCGCAAAACTTCGCGTACATTATGTCGCCCGCTGCGGCATCGAATACCCGGCCTCCCCCTCCCTTGCGACATCCCCTCCAAACATTTACGTAGTACCACTTACGCGTTACTGCGCCCAGATGAAAAAAAATTGATTCTTTTGCGGAGCGACATAAGAAAAGCAGTTTTCATAGAGGCAGAATGCTCGTTTGCAAGTTGAAATGTCTTATACTGCCCCGAATCCTAAAATAGCATCCGAGCTTGGGTCTTGATAATCGCAATATCCATGCATCGATTCAAAAATTTTTCACTCATAATGGAGACAAGAACCATGTTATTTCTGATCTCGCTGTCGAAGCTCATTGATGCCCTCAATGAAAAAATCGGCCATGCCGTAAGCTGGGCACTGCTTGCCGCAGTGCTCATTTGCAGTGGCAACGCCTTGGTACGCTACGCCGTCAACATGAGTTCCAACGCGTGGCTCGAAATACAGTGGTACTTGTTTTCCGCGATATTCCTGCTTGCGACATCCTATACATTGCGCCGCAACGAACATGTCCGCATCGACGTAATCACAGGCAGATTTTCCAAGCGCACGCAGGTCTGGATCGACCTGTTCGGTTTCCTCCTCTTCCTGTTGCCGATGACGCTGATCATCCTGTACTACGCGACCCCCTACGCGCTCGAGTCGTTCCAGAATCAGGAGCTATCGAGCAATGCCGGCGGCCTGATTGTATGGCCGGCCAAAGCATTGATCCCGCTCGGTTTTTTCCTGCTGTCCCTGCAAGGTATTTCTGAATTCATCAAACGCGTCGGCTACCTGATGGGCAAAGTCGAAGCGCGCGAATTCGAGAAACACGTCACGACGCCAGAAGAAGAAATCGAAGCGATCAAAGCCGCCAACAATTTGAAGTGACCGACCGGAGAAAATAATAATGACGCAATTTTTCATCTCGAATATGGCTCCGATTATGTTCGGCGCGCTGGTCGTTTTTTTGTTATCGGGCTTCCCGGTTGCATTCTCTCTGGCTGCGAACGGACTTTTCTTCGGCTTTCTGGGCATTGAATTCGGTCTGTTGAAGCCGGAACTGCTACAGGCATTGCCGAACCGGGTCTTCGGCATCATGGCGAACGACACCTTACTGGCGATTCCCTTCTTTACCTTCATGGGCTTGGTGCTGGAACGATCCGGGATGGCGGAAGATCTGCTCGACACCATCGGGCAGCTATTCGGGCCTCTGCGCGGCGGCGTCGCCTATGCGGTAATTTTTGTCGGCGCACTGCTGGCGGCAACGACCGGCGTGGTGGCTGCCTCCGTCATTTCGATGGGCTTGATCTCGCTGCCGGTGATGCTGCGTTATGGCTATGACAAACGGCTTGCCTCCGGCGTCATTGCCGCATCCGGCACGCTGGCGCAAATCATTCCACCGTCACTGGTGCTGATCGTGATGGCGGACCAGCTGGGCCGTTCGGTTGGTGACATGTACCAGGCAGCGTTCATTCCCGGCTTGATGCTGACCGCGATGTATGCCGGTTATGTCGTGGCGGTATCGATATTCAAGCCGAAATGGGTCCCGGCATTGCCGGCGGAAGCGCGCAATTTGCGCGAGCCGAATGGTAATAGCGGCGTGGTGTCGCTGCTGGTATTGGTGATCCTTACAGTTGTTGCGTCGGTTGCATTTGCCAAAATCTATGGCGCGGCTCACCCCAATGTAGCCGCTGATGAAGTCGGCATTTTTGCCGCATCGTTTGGCATCGTTGGCGCGTTCGTACTGGCGCTGATCAATCGCAAAATGAAGATCGGCCTGTTGTCACGCATGGCAGAAAAAGTGGTGTTTGTTTTGATCCCACCGCTGGCGTTGATCTTCCTGGTGCTCGGCACGATCTTCGTCGGCATTGCGACGCCGACCGAAGGCGGCGGCATGGGCGCGCTGGGTGCGATGATTCTGGCGATGATGAATCGCCGCCTGTCGTGGGATCTGCTGAAGCAGGCGATGAATTCAACCACCCGGCTGTCGTGCTTCGTGGTGTTCATCTTGATCGGCTCTACCGTCTTCTCGCTGATTTTCCGCGGTGTCAACGGCGATCTGTGGGTTGAGCATCTGCTGTCGTCACTCCCGGGTGGCAACACCGGCTTCCTAGTCGTCGTCAACATTTTATTTTTTGTACTGGCATTCTTCCTCGACTTTTTTGAGTTGGCATTCATCCTGGTGCCACTGGTCGGACCGGTTGCCGAAAAGCTGGGTATTGATCTGATCTGGTTCGGTGTGCTATTGGGCGTAAACATGCAAACGTCATTCATGCATCCGCCGTTCGGCTTCGCGTTGTTCTATCTGCGTTCGGTTGCACCGAAAGAAGTGAAAACTTCCGACATCTACTGGGGCGCGATTCCATTTGTAGCAATCCAGATCATCATGGTGTGCCTGATCATCGCCTTCCCGAGTTTTGTGTCGGTGGCATCGAAGACCGACATGAAGGAACAAATCGAATTGAAGATCGATACATCATCGATGAATCTGGATTCGAATGGCCAGCAGGATGGCGAGGCGCCGCAGTTGAATTTCTCGACCGATGGCGATAGTAACGGAAGCGATACGCTGCAACTGAACTTCTCCAGCGATACAGATCAAAAATAGCCGATTTGTTGACGCCACCCAGACCCCGCACCTTGCGGGGTTTTTTATTGCCGGATGAAATACCAGATGCGCGGATAAAAGTCCATACATCAACAGGACCCATGCAATGTTTGGCATCCTCAAAGATGCGTTCGATCAAAGCGAAACTATTTTTCCGCTAAAGATAATCCCCCCTTTCCAGAAAGGAATCATGACAACGCGCTTGATTTTGAACTTTTCCAAGAGTTTGACAACTCATCTTGGTGAATTCATTTTCATTTATTCAACCTCATTGCAACATGACTGCAACCGTCAACCGGGTTGCTGGTTTATTTTTGCTTGCTACAAGTCAAGGAGTTCTCTATGAAAAAATTAGTTTCTGGAATAGTTGTTGCAGTCATGGCGCTGGGCGGTGCCTCCTATACTTTTGCTGCCGATATCGTTGATACTGCGATTGCAACGGGATCGTTGAAGACATTTGTCGCCGCACTAAAAGCAGCAGGTTTTACGGAAGCGCTCAAAAGCTCTGGGCCATATACGGTATTTGCGCCATCGGATGAAGCATTCGCGAAACTGCCGACAGGCACTTGGGATGCACTGATAAAAGACAAAGCCAAATTGGCGCAAGTGCTGGCCTATCATGTCGTACCCGGAAAGATTTTGGTAGCCGAGGTAAAACCTGGAAATATAAAAACCGTTCAAGGCACGACGCTTCGTCTTGCTTCAGATAACGGACAGGTCACAGTCAATAACGCGAAGGTCACGCAAAGCGACGTGATCGCAGACAACGGCATTATTCACGCGATTGATACGGTAGTTTTACCGAAAAAGGAAGAATAGTACTAGTACTGGCGTCGATCGAAGGGGATGCGCTTAGCAACTACTGCAACGCCATCTGATCGACATCCATTTGCGGCATCTTCTTATCGCCATTCTTTTGACACGCCGGAACAATGTGCTGGATGGTTTGGCGCGTTACCTGAAAGTCGCAGCCGGCTAAAGAACCGGTGGCTATCGTGGATTGATTTATCAGTGTTATGCTAGCAAAAAACCAAAATGGGACGAAAGACAAAGCTATGCAAAACAAAGCCCCACACCGTATCGGCGAACGAATTTTGGCGTAGGCGCTCGGCTGTTCAATGAATTTGACGAGCCGAACTTCATGATTCCGATTGCCGAAGAGATGACTATCTCGACGGGCAATCTGTACTACCACTTCGCAATAAAAACGATATCGGCAATTCGGTTTTCACGCAGTTATTGATCTTTCCGTAATTTCTGCCGACCGCTGGGCAAATATCGAAAACGTCTGGCTCTATCCGCACCTGATGTTCGAACTGATGTGGCGCTATAGATTCTTTTATCGCGACTTACTGGTTGTCGCATGGGTACGTGCGTAATTCGTGCAAATACACTGAACAACAAGCTATCACTGACGCATTACACAGAAGTCAGTAACTTAGGCGACGGAGAGCCGACGTGTTCCCGCCCTTTCAAGGGGAGGGCTAGGGTGGGGATGGGTTAAGTCCGCAGCGTAAAACCCATCCCCATCCCAACCAAGAGGATTGCGCTTGCAAGCGCAATCCGCTCCGCAGGTGGATCGCATGCGATCCGAATTCCCTGCTACGCCCCCTTGAAGGGGAAGGAGTGCCCACCATACGAGCGTCGCCTTAATTTCTGACTTCTGTGTAATGACGAAAAAGAGAAACTGGAAAATTGAAATGAAATCCATCTGCGTCTATTGCGGCTCCTCCGCTGGTGCGATGCCACTGTATGCGGACGCGGCCCGCGCATTGGCAAAGGAAATGGTCAGCGACAATATCGCGTTGGTCTATGGGGGCGGCAACGTCGGACTCATGGGCATCATCGCCGATGAAGTTTTGCACCTAGGCGGCGAAGCCACTGGCGTGATTCCGAAAGCGCTGATGGACAAGGAAGTCGGCCACGCTGGTTTGACTCGCCTGCATATCGTGAAGGACATGCATGAGCGCAAAGCGATGATGGCGGAACTGTCGGATGGCTTTATCGCGATGCCCGGTGGT
Source organism: uncultured Oxalobacteraceae bacterium (assembly GCA_966250375.1). Lineage (GTDB taxonomy): Bacteria > Pseudomonadota > Gammaproteobacteria > Burkholderiales > Burkholderiaceae_D > CAMLDH01. The sequence goes on along the minus strand of CBINHE010000153.1, from coordinate 2,713 downwards.
ATCGGCACGCTGGAAGAACTGTTTGAAGTACTAACATGGTCGCAACTCGGTTTCCACGACAAACCGATCGGCCTGCTGAATGCATGCGGTTTTTACAACAGATTGATCGAATTCATGCAGCATTTGGTAGATGAGCGCTTTTTGAAAGCAGAACAAGCCTCCCTGTTGATGCACGAAACGGATGCACCGGCATTACTGAAGCGCTTTAGAACGTATCAGCCGGGCTATCGCGACAAACTTCTGAATCGCGCCGACGCGACAACTCTGCTCCCTTGAAATCAAAGCATCAGCGCCGCCAATTCCAACTCGCTGAACCCAGCCGCCCTTCTCGCCTCAAGGTTGAATGGTCCACGCAATTGCGGCGCCTTGTATTGCAACGCAAGTGCAGCATAGGTCGCGATCGGCTCCAATCCTCGCTTGTCGCACAACCAGCCAAACCAGCGATTGCCAATCGCGACATGACCGATTTCGTCACGCAGAATGATGTCGAGAATTTCTGCAACGGCGATGTCGCCAGCTTGGGCCAACTTGGCTCGCATCGGTGGCGACGCGTCGAGACCACGCGCCTCCAATGTTCGCGGCACAAGTGCAATACGGGCAAGAACATCGCCCCGCGTTTTCTCAGCCATGTCCCACAAACTGTTGTGCGCAGTGAAGTCACCGTATTGAAAACCTTGCGTCTGCAAATGCTCTGATAGCAGGGAAAAGTGCAACGCTTCTTCCGCCGCAACTTGTAGCCAGTCCGCATAATAATCACGCGGCATTTCCGGGAAGCGCCAGATCGCATCGAGCGCGAGGTTGATGGCGTTGAATTCGATATGCGCTAACGCATGGATCAGCGCCGCACGGCCTTCAACCGTACGCATTGAACGGTGCTTAACTGCCAAAGGCGGCACCAGCTCCGGTCGAGACGGGCGGCCCGGAATCGGCCGCCACGGCGTCAATGTTGCATCGATTGACAATTCGGCATCGCCAGCCAGCCAAGCCTGCGCCAGTGCCATGACGCCCTTTGCCTTCACGACTGGCTGGATTTCGGCCAGCCAGTACAATGCAGCAGCGCGCAGTTCGTTTGGCGCAGTAACAAAATTCTGGTTCGACGGTGCATTCATGCGGGCGGCGGTAAAATGGAGAGTTGAAAAGTTTAGTATAGCGGCACTAAGTCAAACACAGCAGCACACATTTCCCAACAAATTCATATGGAAATCCATGGCTATCTACCAATTGGGCGAACATGCGCCCGAGATTGACCCATCGGTGTATATCGCCGACTCCGCTAACGTCATCGGCAAGGTAAAGATAGAGGCCTTTGCCAGTATCTGGCCCAGTGCCGCGATCCGTGGCGACAATGAGTTGATTACAGTCGGCGAGAACAGCAATGTACAGGAGAGTTGCGTATTGCATACCGACCCTGGTTGCCCGTTGACCATTGGCAGAAATGTGACGGTTGGCCATCAGGCAATGCTGCACGGCTGCACGATTGGCGACGGCTCGCTGGTGGGTATTCAAGCGGTAATTTTGAATGGCGCCAAAATCGGCAAGAATTGCCTTATCGGGGCAGGTGCTTTAATAACTGAAGGGAAAGAATTTCCCGACAACTCCTTGATCATCGGCACTCCGGCAAAAGCGGTGCGGGCCTTGAGTGAAGAAGATATCGCGCGCATGCATGACAACGTCAGCAATTACGTCGAGCGCGGTCAGTTCTTCAAAACGAATTTAAAACGGATTGGATGATGATGGACACGCTGCAAAAATTCATGTTGGAAGAGGCGTCGGTACGCGGCGAGCTGATCGAGATTTCAGAGACCTGGCGCCAAGTGCAGGGGCGTCAGGATTATCCGAAAGCGGTCAAAACCTTGTTGGGGGAGATGCTGTCGGCCGCAGCGCTTCTATCGGCCAATCTGAAATTCAATGGCGCCATCGTCATGCAAATCCATGGCGACGGCCCGGTACGGCTGTTAGTGGTGGAGTGCGATTCAGAACTGCAATTACGTGCGACTGCCAAGCTTGTACCGGATGCGAACATTGATGATAACGCCCAACTACCGCAACTGGTCAACCTGCATGGCCACGGACGCTTTGTGATTACGCTTGATCCGAAAGATAAATTTCCGGGTCAGCAGCCCTACCAAGGGATCGTTCCGCTCGATGGCGACTCGATCGCGACCGTCATCGAAAATTACATGCTGCGCTCCGAGCAACTGGACACCAAATTGTGGCTGGCCGCCGACGAGAATGTGTCGCGCGGCTTGCTGCTGCAAAAGCTGCCGAAAGAGGGTGGCATCGGTGCACCTGCCGAAGATGAAGCGGAAGCATGGAACCGCATGGTGATGCTTGGCTCGACACTGCGCAATGAGGAATTACTGGCGACCGATATTCAAACCTTGATGCGCCGTTTGTTCTGGGAAGAAACGATCAGGGTATTCGACGCACAGCATCCGCGTTTTCATTGCGGCTGCACGCGGGAAAAAGTGGGCAGCATGCTGAAAATGCTGGGTCGGGCGGAAATCGATTCTGCGCTCAACGATTTGGGCTCACTCGGAATTGATTGCGATTTTTGCGGCCAGCATTACCAATTTGATCAAGTGGATTGTGCACAGTTATTTGCCACTGAGGCCTCTGCATACACATTACATACGCCGCCAAGTCATATCAAGCATTGACGCAGGGCAATCGCATGAAGCCTCAGCTCGGCAGCCCAAGTAACTTGCTCAGG
>CBINHE010000152.1:0-7655 GCA_966250375.1 uncultured Oxalobacteraceae bacterium | reverse complement strand
CTTGCAAGCGCAATCCGCTCCGCAGGCGGATCGCATGCGATCCGAATTCCCTGCTGTGCCCCCTTGAAGGGGAAGGGGCTGTTCTTTCACAATATTTTATGGGTGAGTGCTTAATACCTTACTCATGGAGATCCGCAATGACCACGTGTGTTGTCGTCAAAAAGAACAATCAAATCGCCATCGCGGCTGATTCTCTAGTCACGTTTGGCGATACGCGATTGTCGAATACGTACGAAGCGAACAACAAGATTTTTCAGGTAGGGGAATCCTATATCACGCTGGCCGGCACGGCTGCCCATTTTCCGGTGATGCGCAAGTTGCTCACCGAGATGGGCGACGCCTGCAGGCTGAATGGCCGTGACGAAGTGTTCGATACTTACTCGAAAGTGCATCAGATACTAAAAGAAAATTATTTTCTGAACCCCAAGGAAGACGAAGAAGATCCGTATGAGTCGTCGCAGATCACTTCGCTGGTCGCGAACCCTTACGGCATCTTCGGCGTGTATTCCTTGCGCGAAGTATTCAGTTTCGACCGCTTCTGGGGAATCGGCAGCGGCAGAAATTTTGCTCTGGGCGCAATGTACGCAGCATACGACCGCGCGGAAAGCGCACGAGAAGTAGCGGAAATTGGCGTGCAGGCGGGTGCGGAATTCGACAAAAGTTCGTCGGGGCCGTTCCAGATCTACAGTTTTGCGATGAAGTCATAACACTAACAATTCCCTCCCTTTCAAGGAGAGGGCCGGGTGAGGATGAGTTAATGGTTTGCGTGGTAGGCAGCCGAAACTTACCACCATCCCGGCCTTCCCCTGGAAAGGGAAGGTGAGAACGGAGCTAAAGCCATGAGTTTGATTGAAGTAAAAGTCCCCGATATCGGCGATTTCAAGGAAGTGGAAGTCATTGAGTTACTGGTGAAGCCAGGCGATACGATCAAGGTCGATCAATCGTTGATCACGGTCGAATCCGACAAGGCCAGTATGGAAATTCCTGCCAGCCACGCCGGCGTGGTCAAGGAGTTGAAGGTCAAGATCGGCGACAAGGTGGCAGAAGGCTCTTTGCTGCTCATGCTGGAAGCATCCGAGGGCACGGCAGCCGCCGCACCGGTTGCGCCAGCTGCTGCCGTGCCAGCATCTGCTCCTGCTGCTCGAGCACCGGCAAGCGTTACGCCCGCGCCCGTTGCCAGCAATTACGCAGGCAAGATCGATATCGAATGCGCCATGCTGGTGCTCGGCGCCGGCCCCGGCGGCTACTCGGCCGCCTTCCGCGCCGCGGACCTTGGCATGACAACGGTGCTGGTCGAGCGCTATTCAACCCTCGGCGGCGTCTGCCTGAACGTCGGCTGCATCCCGTCCAAAGCGCTGCTGCACGTTGCCGCCGTGATCGACGAAACCGCCGCAATGGCCGCGCATGGCGTCACCTTCGCCAAACCGGAAATCGATATCGACAAGCTGCGAGGCTACAAAGAGAAGGTCATCAGCAAGATGACCGGCGGCCTGGCCGGCATGGCCAAGGCGCGCAAGGTCAATATGCTGCAAGGCGTCGGCCAGTTCGTCAGCCCCCATCATATGGAAGTTACTGCCGCCGACGGCAGCAAGAAAACAGTGTATTTCAAGCAGGCAATCATTGCCGCCGGCTCATCGGTCGTGGACTTGCCATTCGTGCCGAAAGATCCGCGTATCGTCGATTCCACCGGCGCGCTCGAATTGCGCCAAGTACCGAAGCGCATGCTGGTTATCGGCGGCGGCATCATCGGCCTTGAAATGGCCACTGTCTATTCGACACTGGGCGCGCGCATCGATGTGGTCGAGATGATGGATGGTCTGATGCAGGGCGCTGACCGCGACATGGTCAAGGTCTGGCAGAAGTTCAATGAAAAGCGTTTCGACAAGATCATGACCAAGACCAAGACCGTCGCGGTAGAAGCATTGAAGGAAGGCATCAAGGTCACATTCGAGGCCGCCGATCCAAGCGTCACCGCGCCCGAGCCGCAACTGTACGACATGGTGCTGGTTGCGGTCGGACGCAGTCCGAACGGGAAGAAAATTGCGGCTGACAAGGCTGGCGTTGCGGTCACCGATCGCGGTTTCATCAATGTCGATTCGCAAATGCGCACCAACGTGCCGCACATCTTCGCGATCGGCGATCTGGTGGGCCAGCCGATGCTGGCCCACAAGGCGGTGCACGAGGCGCATGTCGCAGCGGAAGCGGCGGCAGGAGAGAAGTCGCACTTCGATGCCAGCGTGATCCCGTCGGTCGCTTATACCGATCCGGAAGTGGCATGGGTTGGCGTGACCGAAGACGAAGCCAAGGCCAAAGGCATCAAGCTGGAAAAAGGGCATTTCCCGTGGGCGGCAAGTGGCCGTGCGGTCGCCAACGGCCGCGACGAAGGCTTTACCAAGCTGCTGTTCGATGCCGAGACGCATCGCATTGTCGGCGGCGGCATCGTCGGCACGCATGCGGGCGACATGATCGGCGAGATTGCGCTGGCAATCGAGATGGGCGCGGATGCGATGGATATCGGCAAGACAATTCATCCGCATCCGACGCTGGGTGAGTCGATCGGAATGGCCGCCGAAGTGTTTGAAGGGGTTTGTACAGACTTGCCGCCGATGCGTAAAAAATAAGCATTTGGCCGGTGTTAAAAAAGCCTCCCGTGTCATTGCGACGCGGGAGGCTTTTTTTATTGTGGTTCTTCAGGCGTATGCGGCTCAAGAGCCAAACCTTTCAACACATAGGCACAGAAGCATAGAAAAAATCGAAGCGGCTATGTCGGAGTCTTGTTCATGTCGTTTTGGTGGTTCAGCGCGTAGGTTGAGCTAATGCTTTATCAGCCCAACATCTCCCTTCATTCTGCTGCCCATGCGGGCAGCGAAGCGTCTGTCAGCCACGGCTGTACATCGCCAAACTCCCAAACTTCCCAGTCGAACAACCCTGTTCCGTAAAATTTGAATTTTGGATTCTTGGTCTGAATAAAGATGTACGCCAAGAACCCGTTATCGCGCTCCTTCGTAAGCGACCGTTCAAGAGCGTCCTTGACTGTTCGCTTACCGAACAAGGAATGGGCATTGGGAGGAGGCCGCTTTCAATCGAAGATAGAGCATTTGGCGGCGCGCAAGGCGGCGCCGCTTCCCAAGGGAAGGCAAAAAAGAGCGGTGCCGATTAATGCTGATTAATCATGATGGATGGAACTATTTCCTTCATATCACCACGCATCTTTCCCTATCCCGTGGAATGTTGGCGTTATGCCATTTATGGGTGAGCCATAAAAAAAGGGGGCGCTCAGTCGCGGAATGTGTTTTTCTTGGAGAAATTATTGTGGGTGCAAACATTAGCGGTATGTCAGTGAAATTTCCATATGGAGATAACCCGTTTACCTCACAGGGTGTAGGTGAGCGTGCAAAAGAATCGGACGCGCCGAGCAGGCAGGCACTTACTCATGGCGCTCCAAACACAAGACCGCTCGTCGATGAAATATACGGGAAGAGGTTCTTCCCGAGCCCGCTGTGCAATGCATGGCAAGCGACTGAAACAAGGAAGAAGTTACAAAACCTCGTCGAGCGGGTAAAGAACGAGAACCTCGAAGTTCCCATAGCCGCTCATGCCCTGTTGGCTGCAGCTACTCTACGCGATATGCAGCAAACGCTGATGGTGTACCAGGAATTGGATAACTTGCTCAATGACAACACAGGTGCCAAGAATGTACTAGGATTGCATTTATACAAAAACGTGAAAGAGCTGTTGGGAGGACCTGAGCCTAAGAACTCGGAGTCGCACCACAATTACGATGACGAGTATTTTGGAAAGAAGGAGAACATTCCGAAGCAGTTTTGGAATGTTATCACCGAACCGGATGCGCAAAAATTGAGTAATGCAAATCTGCCATGCTGGAATTTATCTGAGAAGCTAGATCCCTTCTTTATTGAACAGACCGCAAAACTCAGAGACAAATGCTCCGATGAGGATACGAAATCGCAAGCATTCGACGAGCTCAATTACGCCATTTGGGAGGGCCAGTATCCAGGCAAAAAGGAGGGCGTGCTAAAGAATCCGGAGAGATTTATTGCCAAAAGCTATAGCGCCATGAGCCTTGCTCTGGGATTGATCGGCACTCACATCAGCATTGTGAAACGGCAAATCGAACAGCGCCCTGAGCTGCAGACGGTCGAGAATCAGGAGGAAATTCAAGAGACCGACCGCGCTTATGAACTGACCTGCCTCATCATGGATAAGGCTTATGATTCATTCAAGAATAAGACCACGTTCAAGAGAGAAAGCCGATTGACGCATGCTTTCTTGTCGGAATTACCCGATTCATCCACCGCAAACCTCGGGCGAACCGGTTCTCCAGCGATTGACGCAAGCGGCCCGGTCGGCCCTATGCAAGAACCCGATATTGAGGCTAGAAAAGAGCAACCATCTGCTGACTTTTCATCACCAGCAAAAACGAAAGTTCATTCCAACGCATTGCAAAAAAACAAGTCCGCCTTAGGGCATCACCCTGGCATAACCTCTTTTTTAGAGGAAAGAGCTTTAAGGAAGAGGTCGTCACCAAAAGATGATGTTTCTTCTTCTGCTGATCCGGAAGTAAGTAGCGGCAATCTGGAAAGCGACCCAAGTGGGCACAGCAAGTCAGGTAATTCGAAGATTGATCGATTCTTTAGAAAAATAAGATCATGGGTAATGAGATCAACGTCAGCATCGCCTTCCGCTGTTCGTGACTTGGGCGATGTCGAGCTTGCATCGCTTATAACCCGATTTGGAGGCGCTATAGAGACCGCGTGGATGGATCACAAGTACAGCATTTTTACTGTGCCGGATTTCGATAATGCGGTCGGCTACATAAAGCATGACAAATGTGCCATCGTCCTTGGTGAACCGGTTTGCGAAAAAAGCAATCAAGAGGCTTTGACGAAGGCATTTGAAACAATGTGCAAGGAAAATAATTTAACACCCGTATACTCCGCGACTGGCCGCAATTTTGCTTATGCGGTAGGAAACCGTGATGGTCATTATGTTCAGGCCCTTGAAGAGGAAATTCTTAATCCTGCATCCGATGAGGAAAAAACGAGCAAGAGCGCCATGAGAAGCATTAGGCAAGCTGAAAAGAATGGTGTTAGTGTGGAGGAATATAGTCGACCGGAAGGTAATGATCCAGCCTTTGCAAATTTTCAAGAAGAGTGTAACGACTTGATTGGTAAATGGCTGGAAAAGAAAAAAGGAAAGATGCATGCAACAGATGTCGAACCGTTCGTGGATGGGACTGAAACACGCTGGTTCACAGCACGCAAGGAGGGCAAGCTTGCAGGACTTGTCGTGCTTACTAAATTGGACTCCCAGGAAGGATATTTCATAGCATATAACATTACAGCTGATGCGCCATCAGGCACTAGCGAGCTTCTCATTCATAGTGCGAAAGAGAAACTTGGCAAGGAAGGCTGTTCCTACCTGTCCTGGGGACCCGTACCACTGGCTAAGCTTGGGGACATGAAAGGGCTTTCTGATTCCATGCAAAACATAGCCAATATGATGTACGCACCAGTGAAAGCCACATTGCCTGACTATGAGACTTTTCATAAAAAATTTGGTGCTCAGCGTCGTGAGCCGTTGTACGTGGTATTTCCCAAAAAATTCCAGCTCAAGTCAGTCAGGGCACTCATTGCTGTAATGCAGTAATCGGCAAGCCTGCAGTGTTATAGCGTCAAGCTGGAGGATGGTGTAAGGCCGTAACCCGCAATAGGACCGTAGGTCGGAAAAGCGCAAGCGCCTTCCGACGTATGCTCGGCGTATAACTCTCTTCCTCAATTAAAAAACCTCCTCTCTCCGGTGTTCATTGGATGCAGATGGGGTTTCTTTTTTTGTGGTTCTTCAGGCATGTATGTGAGTAGATGCCAGCGTCAAAAGCCAAACCTTTCAGCACGGAGGCACAGGCACAGGCACAGAAAAAATCGAAGCGACTATGCCGGAGTGCCCATGTCTGCGACAAGTTGGTCGATAACGCAGGCTGCACGATGGGGGGAATTGCCAACGCCATTAAACGCGTGGCGGACATCATGAGTGAAATTACGGCTGCCAGCCAGGAACAAAGCGCAGGGATCGGGGAAGTCAACCGGGCGATCACGCATATGGGTGAGATGACGCAGCAAATGCTGCTCTGGTAGAACAAGCGGCCGCGCAGCGGTCGAAAGCTTGCAGCATCAGGCGGTGACGCGGCAAAGCACATCCGGGTAATGCGAGCGCCCACCCGGATTCCACTGCGTTCCATTCAGGCTACTTACTTGAGTAAATACGAATCAGTGTCCCAGCTTTTTCAACACATCGGACAACATCGAAATCATCTGGTCGATCTCGTCCGTCGTCACATTCAACGCCGGCATGAAACGCAGCAAATCGGGGCGTGGTGAATTCAGCAGCAGTCCAACTGGATTCATGTCCCGTGCGGTTTCGACGATCTGTGCGCCGATATTGTGGCCAAGTTTGAGTGCGCGCAGCAAGCCTTCACCACGTTCGCCTTGCAGACCGTGTTCGGCAGACAGCTTCAACAATGCCGCACTGAGATACGCGCCTTTGTCTTTCACCGATTGCAGGAAGCCGGGTTGCAGCAACTGATCGATTACGGCGACGCCGACCGCAGTCATCAATGGGTTGCCGTTGTAGGTGCCACCCTGGTCGCCTGGTTCAAAGCAGGCGATTTCCTCGCGGCACAGCAATGCGGCCAATGGCACGCCGCCGCCGATGCCTTTTCCCAAGGTCATGATGTCCGGTTCTATATTCGAGAGTTGATGGGCGAATAGCTCGCCCGTGCGCCCGGTGCCGGTTTGCACTTCATCGACGATCAATAGCAAGCCGCGCTGCTTGGTCAATGCGCGCAACGCTTGCATGAATTCGCGCGTCGCCGGGACTACGCCGCCTTCGCCTTGTACCGGCTCCAGCATCACCGCGACGGTTTTGTCGGTGATCAGTTTTTCGACACTGGCGATGTCGTTCAGCTCGGCTTTCGGAAATCCCGGCACTTGCGGCGCGAAGATCGTATCCCAGCCAGCCTTGCCGCTGGCGGACATGGTCGCGAGTGTGCGGCCGTGGAAGCTGTGGTTGAATGTGATGATTTCGTAACGGTTTTCACCGGCGCTATTCTTGTTGAGCTTGCCCCATTTGCGCGCCAGTTTGATGGCGCCTTCATTGGCTTCTGCGCCGCTGCTTGCAAAGAACACGCGGTCAAAGCAGGAATTTTTTGTCAGCAACGACGCCAGCAGAATCGATGGCTCGTTGTAGAACGCAGGTGAGGGGTTGATCAGTTTTTTCGATTGCGCAGTGAGGGCATCCTGGATGCATTGCGGCGAATGACCAAGGCAATTTACCGCCCAGCCTTGCAGGTAATCAAGATAACGCTTGCCGGCATGATCGGTTAGCCACATGCCGCGGCCTTCGGTGAAGACCAGCGATGGCCGGTTGGTGATATTCAGGAGGGCGTTGACTTCGTACTGGCTAAATTCCATTCGTGACTCCGGGGCGAGGGCGGGTTAATAAATAATGCTAAGTACGCACCCATAAAATATTATGAAAGAACAGCTCCTTCCCCTTCAAGGGGGCGTAGCAGGGAATGCGGATCGCATGCGATCCGCCTGCGGAGCGGATTGCGCTTGCAAGCGCAATCCTCTTGG
>CBINHE010000151.1:0-7715 GCA_966250375.1 uncultured Oxalobacteraceae bacterium | reverse complement strand
AAACGTTGCTCTTCAGAACAACATCGGCAGAGAATTCATAGCGCGATTGCCCTGACCAATAAATCAACTACTTGCACCACCCACCGAAAAATCTGATGCGGAAAGTGAGCAAATTCAGCTCACTTTCCTATGATGAACGTTGGGACACTACTGATGACATGTGAAATAAAAATGATTGGCACACTTTGCAATTGAAAATCCAAACTTGCGCACCATCAAACTATTTTAAAAGTGTTAAAATTTTGTCCACTCCATGAATTAAACTACATTCTTTCTCAGCACTTTTTTAAAAGAAATAGTTCTTCATGCAGCGGCTCCAGATCAATGAAATTGCACGCGCTCGGTGGACTGCTTTCGCATTTTTGCTTTTGTCGGCTATCACTACTATAGCTGCACCGTATATTCACATTCCCATTTTCTCGTTTTACCTGACGGTCCACGTTACGGCGCTACACGTCTGTCTCATACTGTATGCGCTGGTCTTTGCCGTAACGTGGAATGCTTGCGACAAGAATTTGAAGCGAAGTTCGGTCGTCCTTGCCATTACTTTTGCATCCGCCGCGAGCCTGGACTTTCTATATCTAACCGTTCTTCCCGGTATGCCGCCCCTGATCCCACATAACAATGGTGTCGAGGCCCCTTACTTTTGGATGATGGCGCGTCTGGTAATCGCGCTTGGCGTATTCACCGTGGCCTATATCCCATCGAATGCGACAACCACACGGCTTTGGTCTGCGGTGATGCTGACATTCGCATTCACTGGAATCGCTGCATTTGCGTATGCGGTGTTTAGGGGCTGGGATGCGCTGCCAATACTGACGGCCAATGGCGAAACAGTAAACACGTTCAAAAGCTCGCTCGATTATTTGACACTTGGCGTACACCTGATAACCAGTGTGCTGCTCTATCAGGGATTATTGAACAAGACAGACAAGAAAACCGCAGAATCAGTTGGCTTGGATAGGTCGTCTCTATTGGCCGCTACGCTGGCAATGATCACGTCGCAAATTTGCATCATATATTTATCGAATTTCGCGTCAATCACCAGCCTGCTGGAACCTGTCTACCAGTTGATGGCAGCCATATTCTTCTATCGCTATGCAGTCAGCAACAGCATCACGGCGCCCTATATGACGCTGTCAAACCTGAACGCGCATCTGCAAGCCACAACCGCTGCCTTGAATCATAGGCAGGCGCGCCTGATCGGCATCATTGAGAATGCAACTGACGCGATCATTACCGCCGATGAATCGCAGACCATTATTCTGGCAAACCCGTCAGCGGCCGTCATGTTCGGCACCACCGTGGAAGAGATGCGAGGCAGTCCCATTGAAAAATACATTCCGATACGCCATCGCAAAGGCTATCAAGGCTATGTGAAGCATTTCGGAAAAATTCGCTTTTCCTTTTTCAAAATGGGAAAAAGAAGCCATACCGACTATGATGTGACCGGACTGAGAACCAACGGTGAAGAATTCCCGATCGAAGCGTCGATCTCCAGCATGATGGAAAATAGCCACCGTTTTCACACATTGATCCTGCGCGATATCACGGAACGTAAACAGGCACAGGAAGAATTGGCCAAGTCGCATGAAGAACTTACCCGGCTGTCAAATGCGCTGCAATCCGTGCGCGAAGAAGAACGCCGGAATATTGCACGCGACCTGCACGACGATCTTGGCCAGTTGCTGGCGGCATTGCGGATTGATCTGACTTTACTGCAACAGCAGGCAATGCAAGCAGTTGTTTTACCGAAGCAGCTCGTTTCGATGGATGAGTTGCTTACGACTTCGATTACCTCATTGCGGCGTATCGCAACCGATTTGCGACCCCGCGCATTAGATGAAGCCGGCCTGTATTTTGCCTTGCAAACACTGTGCAAGGAATTTGTCGTACGTCACGGCATTTCGTGCGAATTACTTGCAGACGAGCATGACCTTGCACTGGATGATCAGCGCAGCACAGCAATGTTTCGCATCATCCAGGAATCGTTATCCAACGTATTTAGGCATGCAGCAGCAAGAAAAGTCACAATTAAATTCAAGCGTAACAACGGCGAACTGGAAATCACCATTGAGGATGACGGTCGCGGCATCCGATCGGAAGATATGGGAAAAAACAGGTCATTCGGTTTGGTCGATATGCGAGAACGGGTACGAGCAATGCATGGCGACATGACGATTTCGAGCGAAACGTATCAGGGCACTCTGATCAACATTGCGATACCACTCTGAATGAATTTACTCTTCGGTAGGGAAAAAACAGTCTATATCGAACATCTGAACATCTGGCATGGGGGTGTGCAAACATTTCCGAACCAGATGAAACTTATGCTGTCTATATTCGGGAATTCCATTTCTGCATCACGTCTCGAAACAAGTTCCATGCATCTTCCTGCATGGTTGCGCCTTGATTCGACTGTCACGCGCTTGACATGAATTGGAAGACGTGAGGTCACTATTTTAGTCCGCCTGCTCAGCCAAATGCAGCCCAAGGTTTATTTATCGTATTCGCATGGGACATCAAGCTCCGTGATAGCCATGTTTTATGTGGAAGCACATATCGACTTGTATGGTTGGTATATGATGGCGCGAGATCGGCGATTGTCTACCGCATTTTTCATGGTCGAGCATTTCTATGCGGCTCGCACACCTGTTCTTTACCGCAGCATCGAAGACGATGTCTATGAGCCTTGGACTATCGACTATCCACCAACAAAAAATGCCATCCGTTGCCCTATTCCGGATGCAATCACGCATGAACTGGAGCGGCTTCAATCAATATTCGTGCAAGAGTGGTTGTTTTTCGAAACCGATCCCAATGTCGCGTCGGAACTTGCCGCCTATCGCACGCGCGGACTTTCAGTGCAAGCGGCAAATATCAAATGCAGGAAATTGAATCGGCTCGATAAGGCAGACGGCCAATGGATCCATACAACACCCGGCACTGATTTCAATGTTGCTGAATTTTTGGAAAAATACTGGCGGTTTGAAGAGCGGATAGCGACTCGCTAACCCTTCAGGATAGCAACTCCACAGGCGTTTTGATGCACCCTGTCCACATCGGTGGGCATGACGATTTCGAAGGTGCACGATTGATGCGGTGACGCTGGCAGAAATGCCAGCCCGCGTCCTGCTCGCACGTATACCGGTAATGCCGCAAACCATCTGGGACGATGCCTTTAGTTCGGTGTCGTCCAACACGATCAATTGTTGGGCCGCCATGCGCTTTATCGGCATCGGCCGCGCGGCGTTACGCTTCCTCTCGAAGGCATTACGATAAACGCTCGCAATGATTGCCAGGCTCTGAATGCGGCCAATGCACTCGCCGCTTACGCGATCAATTCTATTTGCGGACGATGGGATTTTCCTTGACGATAACTCCATCGCCGCACCAGCGCAAGCGGTTATTGCGCAACAATGGGAAACGGCCTCATCCACAGTTGGAACAAGAGTGCCTGGTTCGATCTGCCTGCCCGGTTATTAGGTGACAAACTTGCACCGATCATCGGCCCAACGCCGATGAAGTCGTGGCGACTGACTCAACCTCGATCAATTTGTTCAAGATATTGGCAACAGCCTTGCATAGTTGGGGCCGGACTGTTTCCTGAACTGTTTACATTGAGAACTGCACTCTGAAACACGGACAACCCTACACTTCAACTGGCTAGAAGCGGCAGTTGATAGTTGTCCTTGTTGACTAGCAGGCCATCGCGCGTCTTGCATATCAACGCGGTGCCATCACCCTTCACATTGACGAGCAACTCATTTGACGCGCTCAACTCCACCGCCAGCCGGAGATGGCCGAATACCACGCGATAACCCGCACCATCCCGAACAAGAATCACATCATTACACATAACTTTTGTTAAATCCCCATTGTTTTTTTAAATTTGCAATACGTTGCGCCGCACTGTACCGCCACAGGATGAGCTTGGGTAGCTGCGAAAAATAACAGTGGAGAATGGAGAGAGGTCTGTGAGGTGGAATAGGTCGGTTTTCTGGCACGGCATAGCCGTGCTACCGCCCATGCGCAACTGAATCTACGAACACTAAATTTTCGATTTTAATGATGGTCTGCCCAACAGGAATCGAACCTGTGACCCTCAGCTTAGAAGGCTGATGCTCTATCCAACTGAGCTATGGGCAGATTGTGAAGAAGAGAAAGAAGGGATTTTTCCGATGCAACATGACCAAGGCGTTCCGCCAACTAGCCTGAAGTCGCTTGACACTTCTGTAACTCGCATGGCATAGGATTACGTAGTCGGATATTACCCTTAATATCACATGGTTTCAATGACTGAACATCCATACGGCTTTGCGCGGATTGCACCCCAAGGAAGAATCAACGTTTGATACGATTTTGTCGTACGCACCAGATAGGATGAAAAAAACAAGTGGGTGACACCAGCGCCATTCTCTTGACATACGCAGAACGAAGGAAATTTTGTTCAATGAACATCTCGAGCGCCACAAAAAAAAAGGTTAGCGATTAAGCTAACCTTTTCAAAGCAATGGTCGGAGTACAAGGATTCGAACCTTGGACCCCCTGGTCCCAAACCAGGTGCGCTACCGGACTGCGCCACACTCCGAAGAAAAATAATCATACCAAACCAACGCGTTTTAGTCAATTCCCCGCTGCAATTTCATCTGCCAAATAGAACAATACAAAGTTAGGTGCTGAAAGGAGCATAGTCAAGATTAATTCTTCGCAAGTTCCCTTTGACTCTCGAAATAGTGATTCGCACCCGTTACAGGATCGCGAAAAGAGATTGATCTCGCTAACAACTGCAATGGAAGCGAAACGTCATTCGCCTTACAAGGATGTACTACCGGATAGAACGCGTCGTTAATGATCGGGATACCCAAGGCCGCAAGATGAACCCGCAATTGATGTTTTTTTCCAGTAAGCGGACGCAATTGATACAGGCTTATATCGCCCCGGCTCTCGATCACATCGATCGCCGTTTCCGAATTTGGCGCTCCTGCAATTTCTTCCATTCGAAAAAATGGCTTTCCATCCGCCATACAACTGCGGTATATGAAGGGGAAATTGCCCTCCGGAAGGGTGGGCGCCAACGCCTCATATACTTTGCTCACTTCGCGCTTCTGGAACAGCACCTGGTAAGCCCCCCTAGTGCTCGCATTGCGAGAAAAAACGACGATGCCTGCCGTTTCCCTGTCAATTCGATGAATGGGTGTCAGATGTTCGAGCCCTGTTCTTTTTTTCAGGCGAACCAAAAGCGTTTCATGAAGAAATCGCCCGGAGGGGATAACCGGCAAAAAATGCGGTTTATCCGCGACCAGAATATGATTGTCCTGATACAGAATGTGTTCCGCGAAAGGAATCGGGAATTCCCCCTCTAACTCGCGGTAGTAAAAGACACAAGCGCCTCGGCGGTAGAGGCTGTTAGGGTTTAATCGAATCCCATTCGCATCGACCACTTCGCCCCTGCTCATGCGCGAGGTCCAAGTGTCAACGTCAACATCGGGAAAACGTTCTTCCAAAAACGTCAACATATTGCCCCAAGGGCCGGCAGGCAACCATACATAACTCGGGCTTACCCCTTCGCGTATCGGAAGCGGCGGCGTCAACATGGGTTCGTTACCTGTACCTGCAATTTTCATGAAATTTGATGTATCCAGCTTTGGCCGTGACCGACTATTGAGAGTCCTGTAACTTTAGCATAGGGGTTTCGAATAATATGCCATTCGAAACCACTGCCCCTCTGTCCCATCCCCGGGGTTAAATTTTCTAGCAATCGTTGAAATATTTTAATATTATTGAATAATTGAATTATGAAACCATCCAATGCATCAAAACTGCCTGTCACTCTAGAAGAAGCTGGTGTCGTGCGCGCATTGGCAGCGCTGGCCCAGGCGACACGCCTGAAAATTTTTCGCATTTTGGTAACAGCCGGCAAAGACGGTTTGCCAGCAGGAATGCTGGCCAGCACATTGGATATCGCGCCGTCGGCGCTCTCTTTCCATCTGAAGGAACTGGCGCATGCTGGCTTGATCGAGGCGCACCAAGATGGGCGGTTCGTTATTTACAACGCTTGCTACGCAGAGATGAATGCATTGCTGCTTTATTTGACCGAGAACTGCTGCCAAAGCTCTGGCAGTAATTGCGGATGTTGAGTATTTTAGAAAGGGCGCGCTCGAAATCCAAGTGCAACATTTTTCATGGAAGAATGTTGCATGACAAAGAAATACCATCACCTCACGTGGGATGAACGGACGTTGATTCAAACGCAGTTGCAGCAAGGATTCAAGCCTGCGGCGATAGCGGCCAGTCTGGACCGGCCGCGCTCCTGCATCTGCCGGGAACTTGCCCGCAATGGCTGGAAAGCGCCGCGCGCCGTTCGCCCGGTTGGACGTCCGCCGATGGCAGGCGGTTACGCTTCCAGCCGCGCCCAGTTGCGCGCGCGCGATTTATCCATCAATATGCGCCGCTCCCTCACCTATGACCAGGGGCGCGAAATGGCGCGACATGCGCAACTGACGCAAGACACCGGCATCAAAGTCTACTTCGCCCATCCGCACAGCCCCTGGGAGCGCGGACAAAACGAAAACACCAATGGCTTGCTGCGCCAGTATCTTTCCAAAGGCTCGGACCTCTGCGTCTTCTCGCAACAAGAGCTTGACGACATCGCCTGGACACTCAACACTCGCCCCAGAAAATCGCTAAACTGGAAATGCCCTGCCGAACTCTTCCTTCCTGAAGACGCTTTTGACTTTAAAACTTACTGGGAAAACAATTTCAACTCTGTTGCACTTGGAACTTGAAACCGCCAAGGGAATATCATCATGAGACGCTTCCATATTCATATCGCCGTTGCTGATTTAACGGCACGGGTTCTCTTTGCACTTGTTCGGCAAGCCGCCGACAGTCGCAAATCGGACTATGCAAAATGGATGCTGGATGATCCGCGCATCAATTTCGCTATCTCATCGCGCGGTGCCGCATCAGGTGTCGATCATGTCGGCATTCAGTTCGATTCCGAAGTCGAACTGACAGCGCTAAGAGCGCACTATGAGGCAGCGGATATGGCTGTCATTACGATCGATACCAATACCGGCTGTTGCTATGCGAAATCCAACAAACATTGGTTAAGTGACCCGCAAGGCATTGCATTGGAAGCGTTTCATACTTTGTCCGACATACCGACTTTCTCCGGCACGGCTCAAATGGATGCTGGCGCGTGTTGCGCCCCGCAAAGCACGCCAAGCGCAGTGCAAGCACTCGCCACAACGCGCGGCAAACCGCTCGGCATTGCAGTGGTATCCGACGCCGCGAAATGCTGCTGACATCACGCACACCACCTATCCTTTCTGAAAATCGCCTTGATCAAGAAAGAAAAACCATGACACGGGCCTATAACGTCTTGTTTCTTTGCACCGGCAATTCCGCACGCAACGTATTGGCGGAATGTCTGCTGAATCATCTGGGCCAGGGCCGCTTTCGCGCGTATAGCGCAGGCAGTCACCCAACCGGTCGGGTCAATCCGTTCGCGCTAGAGGTGCTGAAAGCCTCAGGGGTCGCAACCGATGGCGTACGCAGCAAGACTTGGGATGAATTCTCGAAGCCAGACGCCCCACAAATGAATTTGATCATCACCGTCTGCGATAACGCGGCGGGCGAAGTATGCCCGCTCTGGCCCATAGGGTTACACACAATTTAGAAACATTTTACAAAAGGGACTTGTAAACTTT
>CBINHE010000150.1:0-7941 GCA_966250375.1 uncultured Oxalobacteraceae bacterium | reverse complement strand
GTCCAGGCCGCCAACTGCGGCCTGGACGTCGCCGCCCCCAATGGCCGCCTTGGCCTTGTCGATGGCCTGCATGGCCGGTTCCTGCGGAATCGAGGAAGGGTTGTGTGCATGGCGCGCTGCCCTTACCGAAGAAGAAAACATGGGAATCCTGTCAAGATAATCTTGCCTTTCCTTAGCGGGCAATTCAGGCGTTGCCCCGGCTACTTCCCGAAGCTTCCTCCGCCAGTGCCTTCTTCAAGCGGGAAAACGTGCTTGCCATCTCGCGGTACTGCGACAACGAATTCACCGTGGACTTGGATTTCAAAATGGACTTCTCATAGCCCTGCAATTCTTTCCGCAACGAGGCGCGTCGTTTCGGGGATAGGTCCGGCGCAAGTCGAATGAGTATGTCGAGGCACTCTTTGACCGCCCCGAATTTGCCCAGCTCCAAGGCCTTATTCAGCCCGTTCATCCTCTTGGGTTTTGCAAGCAGCAACTCGGCTTGCCTGTCCGGCGGCACCAATTTCAACAGTTCGCCATACGCCTTGACCGCCTCTGCATTCCCCTGATACATGCCTGCGTAAAGTGCCGAAAAGCCCTTGCCGTTTTTTCCTTCAATCAGCGCGATGCGCCGATCTTCCGGTATCGACGCCAGCAGTGCGGCATAGGCCTTGATCGCTGCCACATGTCCATGCTCCATGGCCATGTAAAGTGCTGGATGGCCAAGGGGGTCTTTTGCAGCAATCAGCTCGACGCGCTGGTCCTCCGGGATCGACGCCAGCAGTTCGCCATAGGTCTTGACCGCTTCCACATGCTCCATCCACATGCCCATGCAAAGTGCCGGAAAGCCCGAGTCATCTTTTGCAGCAAGCAGCTCGACGCGCCGCTCCTCCGGGATCGACGCCAGCAGTTCGCCATAGGCCTTGACCGCCTCCGTATGTCCCTCCTGCATGCTCATGTAAAGTGCCGGAAAGCCCTTGCCATCTTTTGCAGCAAGCAGTTCGATGCGCCGATCCTCGGGCAGGGTGTTGAGATGGCTCTGCAATTGCCTCAGGTTTTCGGTAAAACCACCGTCCATCAAATGCCATACGACAGTGGCATCGATATCCTTGGCCTCGATGCATGTGTTCAATGTCCTGCCGGCACTGGAACCGCAAGAAATGGCAGTGCCTGCCTGCGCATCCCCCTCGGGGCGGACATAAATCATGGACCAGCCCCTGGCTTCAGGATAATAAAGACCCGCCCACTCCTCCTCGGCAAGATAGGACGCTATCGTCTGCATTTCAAAGGCTTGCACACTGCCCGCCTTGCTGCGCGTGCCCGTCGTGGTGACGTTGGGATCGAAGAACTTCACCACGTAGAATGGCTTGCCATCCTGATGTTTGATCCGCAACCCGAGATTCATCATGTGGTTGGTCGACTCGACCAGCATCAGCCGGGTCGGCTGATGTTTGTTTTCCATCGCCGCAAATTGGTCGGCAAGGAACTGCCCAAATCTGGTATTGTCGATCAGGTGCGTTTCCGATGCCTGCGCCTTCAGTGCCTTACAGGTCTTCTTGATGTCCGCCGTCACATTGTTGGCGATTTCTCTCGGACTCCGGAATTTTCCGTAGTCGAATTTGATGTGCGGATCCCGCGCCTGCTGCTCTTGCTGGTAGGCCGACAGGTACCGGCAAAGGATTTTTTCCATGGTGTTGTCGAAGGTCGCCTGCCCGTTAAAGAATTTGGGCCAACCACGCTTGGCGGATTGATAGGGAAACTCCTTGAGCACGGCGGACAAGCCCGCATCCTCACGCAATTCAGCTAGCCATTTTCCCACCGCAAACTGCTGCCTGGTCAACGCGCGCAACTCCTCCGGCGTGCCGACAACCAGCAAGGCGCGCAAGATATCGCGCCGACCGCCCGCCATCGCTGTTTTCCAAGCCTGCTGCGCGCTGCCCCCTGCCATCTCCTCCTTCAGCAGCGCCCGTGCCTCGTCGTGGCGGCCCGCTTGCAGGGCGCGGTCCAGATCGGTCCAGCCCTGCCTGTCTTGCTCATTGTGGTGCGCATACAGCAGGGTTTGCCGCCGCCACGAGGTCAGCAGCGCCCGCATCCCGGCAGAGACGGCAGTGTCGGTCCGCTCCGGATTGGCTCCCTGGTTCAGTAAATAGTGGGCCAATCCCAAGTCGTCATGCCGCACCGCCAGGTCGAGCGCCGTCTTTCCCTCCTTGCCGCGCGCATGGAGGTCGAAGTGCGGATGCCGGCTGCGCGCCTGCGCGATGAGGTCTTGCCTGATCCCGCTGGAGGAAGAGCCCAGCAAGTTCAGGATGGCGTCGTGCAACGCGTGTTGGTTGCCGCCGAGGTCGGCCAGCAGACCGCCAACCGCGGACTGGACATCGCCGCGCCCAATGGCCGCCTTGGCCTTGTCGATGGACTGCGTGGCCGGTTCCTGCGGAATCGAGGAAGGGTCGTGTGCATGGCGCGCTGCCGTTACCGAAGAAAAAAACATGGGAATCCTGTCAAAATAATCTCGCCTTCCCCCCTGCGGAGGAATCCCGGCGTGATGCCGGCTGCCTCCGGAGGAAAAATGGGATGGCCGTCCACATGTGGACATTCAATGAGTGACAGGAAGCGATGTAAGGTTCCCTTGCCCGAGGCAACCGCATCCGCCAGTACCTCCTTCAAGCAGGAAATATGTATGGCAATACGTCAAAAAAACTTTCGGCTATCTGCCTGGCTTCATTGAACCGGCGGCCACTATGTCTATTGATATACCTCTACCCGATCCCGGACGACAATCAGTACACTCAAATTTCGATGTTTCTATCGATCGCAATTTTCTTATGATGACGGAAATCGAACTACCAGTGTTCTCCTGACTGAACTGCGGTTCTCATTCGGACAATTGATCATCATCATGCTAACGATTTCCGTGCCTGATTTATCTCCCGAGTTGAGTTGGGTATGTTCCGTCCTATTGAATGATTGCCTCGGTGTTGAATATACCGTTCAAACTGCCCATGCCGAAAATTTCCGGCTTCATTGCAATGGGCGTCACATCGAGTTACCCAATATCTTTTTTGCGCTGGCATCACGCCGAGGTTTCGATCAATCGCTTTTGCCGCAAACACCTCTTGCCGTGTGGGACAGCAGAGCCACTGGACTACATCCGATTCTGGTTAAGCCGCTCGTGCCCGTCATTTTTGGATCCAATGCCAGACCGTCCGTCGTCAAGGATGATGCCATTTACATCCCCATCGATATTTTCGGCTCAGCCTTTTTCATGCTTTCGCGATGTGAGGAAGCGTTCAACAAGGTACGGGACGGTCACGACCGTTTTCCAACCGCTGCCTCGCTTGCCTATCGCGAGAATTTTCTGGATCGTCCGATCGTTGACGAGTATGTCGAAATTCTCTGGACGGCGATCAGACATTTATGGCCGGGCCTGAAGCGCAAGAAGCGCATGCCACGCACCCTCGTGAGTTGTGATGTCGATCTGCCTTTCGATCCGGCCTGCGCCTCGCTTTACCGGCTTGGTAAACGATTGATCGGACAGACTTGGCGCCAGAAGTCGGCAAGCGCTGTTTCCGGTTTGATCAAAAGCTATCTGGCGGTCAAGCGCGGGGACTATTCGCGTGATCCCTACCGAACGGCAATAGACTGGATCATGGAAGTAAATGAGGAAGCCGGAAACCGGGTCGCCTTTTACTTCATACCGGAAAGGACCGACAAACGCATCGATAACAGTGTCAGTCTGGACGAGCCGCGCATGCGGGTTCTAATGCGCAATATTCGCGCGCGTGGACATGAGATTGGCATCCATCCCGGCTACAACACCTACCAAAGCCCGACCACCTTTGCACAGTCGGTTGCCACACTGCGGCGCGTCATGGCGGAAGAGGGTATTACGCAGGCCACCTTGGGCGGACGTCAACATTACTTGCGCTGGAATACACCGACGACCGCGACACTGTGGGATGACAATGGGCTGACTTACGATTCCACTCTGTCATTTGCCGATCGCCCAGGTTTTCGCTGTGGCACTTGCCATGAATACCGGATGTATGACTTGGCGCACCGCAAGCCGCTAAAACTATTGCAGCGTCCGCTGGTGACGATGGAAGCTTCCCGGTACGACGGATTGGAATATAAAAATAACGCGCTGGAAATAATGCAACGCTACAAACGCGTTTGTTATCAGTTTGGTGGAAATTTCACTTTGCTGTGGCACAACTCTTATTTTGAAAACAGGGATGCAAAAAGTATATATCGCGAAATTATCAGTGGCAGAGAAACATCAGAGCAGTTTCATGCATCGCTCTACACGCAGTAAGGAAAAAGCGCGGTTGTCAGGGTGTTTTTGACGCGCTTGTTTACTGACATCAAACCACTGGAAAACGGCGTGAACAACACCTGCTGAGGAGCAATTCATGCATGCGTCCACCTTGCCAAACCAAAAATTTTCCGGTTTCAATAAAGGAAAAATAACAACCGTCAATCTCGCATTTCTGCTCTTGTTTCCTGGATTTTTCTTTTATCAGGCATTGATCGGGTTGGGGGTTATCCGTGCTTTTCTTGGCGGGTATTTCTCTGCTGTTTCTATCATTTTTACCTTGCCGCTCGCATTTATATATTTGAAAAATTCAAAGCGAAATAATAGCTATTACTTTCCAAAAATCGACTTTTATTATTTCATTTTCCTGGCCTATTTCTTTTTCATAGTCGCAATAAATTACATTTTTGGCGCGAATAAAAGCATTGTGCAAAATCACGTGCTGTCGCTCATTTATTTATTCAGCATATTTGTGATATTCAAAATTGCAGATTTCAGTGAGCGTCAACTACATCTCATGGCCATATTCAGTTTGGTGATCATGACGCTGATTATTTATTTTTATTCTGTGGACGGGGAATTTTATCTGAGGGCTCTTGGTGAATCGAAAGACCCGGAAAGCCTATCGACTTACCAAGGTTTTGCACGCTCTTACCTTTTTACTTTCATGGTGATAATCCCGTTCATAAGAATGCTTTCTGCGAGAGTATTGATATATGCGATTGCTGCCTCCTCGTTGTATTTGAATGGTGCGCGAACCGAATTTATCGCCATGTTACTGATCATTCCCATGATCGAAATATATTACGCAAGACACAAACTGTTGATGACGCTTGTTCTTATTCTCATGGCAGGGGACATCTTTCTGAATGTTCAGTCTGTTTCGCACCACTTGCCGGATAACAGGATATTGGAACTTCTGGAAATATCGCAATCAAGTTCGGCCCTGCTAAGACAGGCGCTTACGATCCAGGCACTCCACACTATTTACAGTCATCCATTGGTTGGCGACTACGGCAGCTATGAGCCGGGTTTTTATGCACACAATATTTTGTCTGCATGGGTCGATCTAGGCTTGCTCGGCTTCCTTTACTTGATCGTGATAATAGGATGGCCGTTGTCAAGACTGGTCACCAATGGATTTTTTCTGAAAAAAAGGTCTGCTGAATTTTTATTGGCATGTTCTTTACTGTTGGTGACGTTTTTTTTGCTGGCGACATCGCATTATTTCAACGATATGTTTATAGGCGCCGCGTTAGGAGCATATGCAAATTACAAATCAAAAAGAAAATAGTGCGAAGGTTGTCCACCTTACTTCCGCGCATGGCAGAAACGACACGCGAATTTTTTTCAAGCAGTGCCGCAGTCTTGCTGCGCATGGCTATGATGTCACTCTGGTGGTGGCCGATGACAAGGGCGATGCGTATGCCGATGGCGTGAAAGTGGTCGATGTAGGGCTTTTGTCAGGCCGGCTCAAACGCATGTTTAAAACGACACAGAGAGTATTCGAGAAGGCCGTCAATCTGGATGCGGATATTTATCATTTGCACGATCCAGAACTTATTCCGATGGGTTTGAAACTCAAGCGCTTGGGAAAACAGGTCATCTTTGATTCACATGAAGACGTTACCAAGCAACTCTTGGGGAAACCTTATCTGGACCCTGTATCTCGTCAGTTGCTTTCGCATGCATTCACGTTATTCGAGCGTTACGCCTGTAGAAAATTCGATGGCATTGTTGCCGCAACGCCCTTTATCTGTAACAAGTTCCTGAAGATTAATCCCGCGACGGTCGACGTCAGCAATTTTCCGTTAATCAGCGAATTCGACTCGGCTATTCCTTGGGGGAATAAGCGCAATGAGGTCTGTTACGTTGGTGGTATCAGCGCAACACGAGGCATTCGCGAAATTGTTCGCGCTTGCGAGTTTCTTCAATCGCCTACACGGCTGAATTTGGGCGGTTTTTTTTCCGAGCCTGAACTGGAATTTGAAGTAAAGACCTATCCTGGCTGGGCGCGAGTGGCACAACTGGGCCACCTGGATCGCGCTGGTGTGCGCGACGTGCTGGGACGGTCGGTTGCAGGTTTGGTGACGCTGCATCCACTGCTTAATTATCTTGATGCGCTACCTGTCAAAATGTTCGAATACATGGCCGCGAGCATCCCTGTCATCGCGTCCGACTTTCCGCTTTGGCGAGAAATTGTCGATGGTGCGCAATGCGGTTTATGTGTGGACCCGCTCTCGCCAAAGGCAATTGCTGGAGCAATCGATTATCTGGTATCGAATCCGGAAGTCGCTCAACGCATGGGAGAAAACGGCAGAAAAGCAATTCTGGAAAAGTACAACTGGCCAATACAAGCAGGAAAATTGACGAAATTTTATGCGGGAATTTCACATGGAAATGCCCCTGCAAGTTGTTAACCTCACAGGGGCATTTTGAAAAACAAACGACTATCCATCAAGCGATTATCAAGCGAAGTGCCGATGTTTGCAGGGGTATCCCCTGCATTTATTCGCAAAAAATCCTTTGATGTATGTAGCTTCTATTTCTTAACGCTCATACGCTCCAATATCATGTGTTGCGCCCTGTGGCCGCGAGACACCATCAAGATCATTGGAAGGCGCATTGGCCGATGAGCCCTTGTTAATGGCCGGTGACGTGCTCTTGAGATGATAATCTCCGCCTCCTTCGCGGATATAGTTCACGAACTGCGGATCGGCAGTGATGGTGTTTTTGTTGGCAAGACCGTTGTGGAGGCTCCAGTTACCATTCTTGCTCCGATATACCAGGTTATTGGTATAGACATTGTGGGTGCCGGTTTTACCGTTTTCTACAATTCCATTCGTACTATCGAGGACGATATTGTTTGCGACGAGGCTATAGTCATTCCCGGCCGAATAGCCATTGTAATAATCGCCGCCGCCGACAACAATGCCCGCCCCGTTTCTGCAGTTGAAAACGGTGTTGTTCACGAAGTTGACGTGATTCGAGTTATGCCAGGCATGCAAGCAACTATCTTGAATGCTATAGACAAGGTTGTTATATACGTTGCCATTTGTGGATACATATATGCCCTGAATATGGCTGCCCGCCGTAGGTCCGATATGGTGGACGACGTTGCCGATAATGTCGTCGTTTTTACCGCCATAATAAGCATCCGTACCGATACCGGAGCCACCGTGATTGGTTGCCGTGACCTTTGTCGCGATGTGATGAACATGATTGTTTCTGACCACGGTGTTGGAGCCGCCTATATAGATACCGTTAAGCCAGCTGGGACCGCCATTGGTACCGTCAACGTCAAATCCAACGATGTCAACATAATCTCCTCTGTTATCCCACAAAATACTCTTTGACGAACCGGACGGCACAATTTTGGCTCCCCATTTTTTGTCTGATACATAGTAAATACGACCTGATGCCGTGCCGCTTTTCGTTGT
Source organism: uncultured Oxalobacteraceae bacterium (assembly GCA_966250375.1). Classification (GTDB taxonomy): domain Bacteria; phylum Pseudomonadota; class Gammaproteobacteria; order Burkholderiales; family Burkholderiaceae_D; genus CAMLDH01. The sequence goes on along the minus strand of CBINHE010000150.1, from coordinate 210 downwards.
CTGGAAACCTCCCGGATAGGTGCCGGCCGCGACGTGAATAGTGGTGTTGGGCTTAGCCGCTTGCGACGCTTTCAGAATTGTCTTGAACGGTGCAGATTGTGTGCCGGCATTGGAATCGGAGCCTGAAGTCGAAACGTACAAGTGATACGTGGTAGCTGGCGTCGATGGAGCTGGTGCCGGCGCTGGTGCAGGTGCAGGTGCAGGTGCAGG
>CBINHE010000149.1:0-7975 GCA_966250375.1 uncultured Oxalobacteraceae bacterium | reverse complement strand
GACTTTGAAGTGACTGTTGAAACGGCTAACTGACCAAGGAAAACATTGTGAATGACAAAGATTTGCTAATTGCGATGTTGCGGACAAAATTGGAAGCTGCGGACGAAATGGCACGGGTCTGTGACCAATGGGTAGAGAGCAAGCAAATCGATTCACGGTCTGCTCTGGCTGATGCTAGGATCAAATACGGAAAGCCATTTAAATACGAATTTACGTTCGACGGTCAGTCTGATCAATCAGAAAATCATCTTGAAGGCAAAAATGAGCGTCACCGAGGGCTGATTGCAATTACGACGGATTGGTTTGACGAACAGCCACTTTACTTGGAGCGCGATTACGCAGGTAATTTTAGGCCCGGATTTAGATTTCATCTGACCGATCAGTTTGTAATTCAGCACGGATGGACGCAAACCGATCATGACCGAAATTTCACAGTTTCTTATGTTGGGTATGACGCAGACGGCATTCCAACTAGCGCTAGTGTGGAGAGCGAGTCGAGTCTGATGAGGGATGTGGCAGATAAGGCGAAGAGAGAGCAAGCTGAGCGTGAAAGGCAAGCCGCCGTTAAAAATGCGAAACGGCTGCTATTTGAAAAAGGTATTTCATTTGACGTCAAACTTATTGAACCAATTGTTTCCTCAAACGCACTTTTACTACGTACCGATGCTATGGCCGAGTTGATGGCATACATAGATCGGATACCGGGTCGTTTCCCTGCTCAAGTTGGCAGCAGGCTGTTCGAAGGCAAAGAGTTTGAAATTGCCTGCACGGATTCTACGAAAGCCTTGATAGAAGCCGTTGAAAAGAAAGCGACAGCTCTGATGGGTATTAAAAAGAATAGACAGACATAGGAAAATATGGATATGAAGCTTTGTGAATATGAGATTGTTACCAGCGGCGAACTCTCGCTAGAAAAATCCACGTCAACACTGAAAGAACGTGTAAATAGGTTGTTGTACGCAGGTTGGGAGCCAAGCGGCGGCATATCAGTAATTTCCGTTAAGCAGATTTCTGGAGAGCCATTTTACGAATCTTCTCAGGCATTAAAACGACTTCGGACTATTGAATAGTAATCCAAGGAAATCCGGCGCTTGCGCCCCGTACCTCCCGGCCGGCAGCTGAGGACAACAACAAAGAGAAAGAAGAAAATGGCTAAATCGGTAACTGATCTGAGAGCAATTGCGGCGGCTGGTGGGGGCATGGTCTTAGATGCAAAAAAATACTCGACCACGGATTTAAGGGCAATTGCTGCCTCTGCGAATGGGAAAGGGTCAAGAATCTTTGTGAATAACGCCGATTCCAAATCGACTACGGATCTGAGGGCCATTGCCAAATCTGGTGGTGGTGCTGTCGTGTTCGATCTGTCCTAATGCGGGAAAAGCGCCGTGACCGATTTTCGAACCCTGCCGCTGGATCAACTGGTTGAAACGCTGTGCAACCATGTGGACGACTTCGAGGACGAGGCTACTACAAAGAACCTGGACAGGGAGCGGATTCTTGAGCAAGTTGCTCAAGGCAAGGTGGTCATGGAGGCAGACGAACATGCTATCGCAGCGATGCGACCGGAAGGATGGCGCCTAGTAGACGGCAATTCGGCGATGTGGTTGTTGTACGTGGCCCGAGACGCACGCGGACTGGGCATAGGTAAGGCGTTTGTCCAGCGACTCCGAGCAAAATTCGAGCGTCAGCTACCGATGGTCATGATATGCAACGGATCAACCAGGGAGGCATTCTTCCTGTCATGCGGCTTCAGGATCAAGGAACGCATGGGCGGCAAAGCCGTCATGCTGTCGGACTTGAACAGGGCGTAAAGGAAAACAAAGATGCGCTATCAACATCCTGTCACACCAGCAGAAATCAATACTACGCTTGCTGCGCTTTGTGAACAGTTAGCTCCAGGCGTGCCGCCGCTATATGTTGACGTCAAGCCTCTGCCTGACGCCCCCGCCAATGAATGCTTTCATTTAGTAGACGAGCAGGTTCATCTCAGTGGCGGTATTCGAGTGATGGGGTGGTCGCTGTGGGAGATGCCTGGGCTGTTCGTGGAAGCCGAGTTCCATGCTGTTTGGCTATCCCCGGATGGTGACTATCTGGACATTGCGCTGAAAGCGCGACCTACGGCGCGGATTCTGTTTCTACCGACACCTGACGCTGTGTACTGCGAACGCCAAGTGAACAACGTGCGTCGAACGATAAAGGACGATCCCGAAGTGGAGCTATACCTGCGTGGTTTCGATGAATTATTCGAGTTTTTGAATCGAGGTGAGCGAGCCGAGCAACATGGGAAGATCCAACTTAGCGGGGCTGCAGTTCGAGAACATGAGCAGATTGAAAATCGCATGTTCGCCGCGCATCAACAGATCGCGCATCGATTCCCAGTATTCGGCCCATACCTACCGTGTCGGTGCGGTAGCGGCAAGAAGGCGAAGTGGTGCCACAAGTCCTATTCATGAATTGTCGAGGAAAAGCTGCGCCCCGTATTTATAAAGTAACAGTAAAGCAAAAAAATTGCAGCATTTGACTTGCATGAAGGCACATCAACCCTCCGTCGAGCAACCAGGCATCGCCTTTGAAAAGGTCGTTGCTGCCATCCAGGCGCAGATCGATCCCGCGTCGGTCGTTACGCACAACGAGATCTTGAAAGACCGATTGGGTCACGATCGTCAGTTTGACGTTGTCGTTCGCGGCACCTTTGCCGGGCAGAGAATGTTGGGCGTCATCGAGTGTAAAGACTTGGGACGGAAGGTCGGCACGCCAGAGATCGATTCCTTCGTTACCAAGGCGCAGGACATCAACGCGAACTTCAAGATCCTCATGTCGCGCCGTGGCTTCAGCAAACCAGCGCTCGAAAAGTGTAAGCACTACGGAATTCAGGCCCTCTCAGTCATCACCGATGACCCTGCCAATAAGCTTTTCCTCATAGGTACGCACTGGGAAGCGGATATCACGCGCTGGGCGCAGATCAGGATGACTCTTCATTTTTTTAATGAGCCAATCGAACCCATTCACTTTTCTGCAACGGATGTAACAATCCAAGGTAAAAAGGTTATTGATTGGTTCACCAATCATCTTCTCGATAACCAGGATGAGATCCCCGACTTGGGATGGGTGGGAATTGACGCCAAGTTCGACATTCCACAGATGATTTCGGTGCGAGATGGTGAAGAGTACCTCTGTACCGGCATCACTTTTATGGCGGAGCGTGTCTGTGACATGCTTGAACGATTTGTGGGCCTCAGCGGAACAGGTTTTTTTGACTGGGAGGCTAAGCAGGCAACCTTTGCACCTGGGTCAACGGTTAAGACCGATGCTGTGCCGATGGACTTTTCTCAGTGGCAGCCAAGATCTGAGAGAGCCAGGAAGCCAACAGGATTCATCGAAGTTCGAATGACGGTGCGTTCAGTGGATTTTGAGTACGTTCCCAATGCAATCGAAGTGGATCGGCTATAGGAAAAGCGAATGAATTGGCTTCGTAAATGGTGGGGCGATGGTAGAGAAGTCTCGTTCTGGGAGACTCACCTAGTGCCAGATCGTCCGCATTGGTCAGCTCAAGTAATTCGCAACTGCGTGAAGTTCTGCTCGCGTGAGTGGAAGTGGTTAGCCGGCACGGCAATTGCGATCGCCGGATTGATAATCAAGATTCACTAACAACTCGTTGCGGGTATTGACCGCCGTCGGCGAGACGGTGTCGATGCGGAAAGCGAAACCTGCAGCAAGAGAGATGACGGCGCGAATTATTGGCCGTTGCGCGTACGACCCGGCCGGTTTTACGATGGTGCTGGCGTGCGTCATCCTGGCGCAATGCGCCATCAGGGAAAAGCGTGAGCGTCGATTTACCGGCGGCAGAAATGCCGCAAGTTGATCATCGTATAGGCCAAGGTCTTGAACGCGTAATGCAGCGCACTGAGGCGCTCGAAACGCAGCAGCAGGCGCCGGAATTTATCTTCCCAGGCAAACACGCGCTCGATGGTGCGAAAACGCTCTTCGAAGATGGCGGGATCGAACAACGGCTTGCGGCCACGCCTGGATGTTTTCCTGGCGCGCGGATTGGGGTTGATGTTGGGCGTCCTGCCGCGATTGAATATGGCCTTGCGGTTCGACCGGCAATCGTAGACGCCGTCGAGGCTGACGATGCTGTCGCGTAGGCAGAAGCCGACGGCGCGAGCGATGCGCGTGACCTGCGGCAACGCGTCGCGCAACAGCGGCGATTCGTTGCGGTTGCCGGGCGCCGAAACGAACGGCGCGATCACGTTGCAGTGCCGATTACAGAAGGCGACGACCTTGTCGCCGCCTTTTGCCGTGGATGACGTTGGTGTCGAGCAAATTCGCGGCCTGCAGCGCGGCGACCGAACCGGTGAAGATCCGGTCAAAACAGCCCTGCGCTTGCCAGTACCGGAACATCCGGTAAATGCGCGTGTAATGAATTTCAGGACGGCCATCCGGACCTGTTGCGATCGGCAGTTCTTGCCATTGGCAACCCATATACAGCAGCCGCAAGAGGTAGTTGAAGATCGCATGCAAGGTCAGTTTTGGCGCCGGGCCGCGAGCCCCGACGATCAGATGGGGCAAGACAAATTGCGTAAACTGCGCGAGGCTCAAATGCGTCGGAATCCATTGCCAGTGTTGACTTTGCGCCATCTCGACCGCCAAAGCGATCGGATTTTAGCGTAGTTCATGACGAGGACCGCAATCGTAGATGGGCTGCGGGTTCCAGACAAATTCAGTGCCCAAAAGAACCCGCAATCAGTTGGCAACAACGCCGCTGATGATGGCGGCAGGATAGCGAAATCCGCGATACAGGTCACATTTTCTCATCCAGCAACGCTACCGATTTTCACCCCTTTCAGCAACTTGACAGTACCGGACCACATCCTTCAGCAAGGTTGTGCGACCTATATTCAGATTGGAGCGGCCGCATTCGGCGGCATGGGGCTAGGCCGGACGGCTCTCGTCTCGGATGCAACGTACTTCGGCAGACGCGGCTCGTTGCCAGCCATGATGTCGTTGATCTGCTCTGCATCGACGGTCTCCCACTCGAGCAGCGCCTTGGTCATTGCTTCGACTTTGTCCCGATTGGCTTCCAGCAGGTTGCGTGCCAATGCGTACTGGCGGTCCAGAATGTCGCGAATTGCTTCATCGACTTTTTGCTGCGTCTCCTCGGACACAGACTTCGATGAAGTGCCAAAGCCTGCGTTCTGGTTATCGTCTGCGTACACCATGGTGCCCAACGCTTCCGACATCCCGAAACGGGTGACCATTGCGCGCGAAAGCTTGGTCGCACGCTCGAAGTCATTCGAAGCGCCGGTCGATTTCTGATTCATGAAGATTTCTTCCGCAATCCGCCCGCCAAACAGGATCGCGATGTTTTCGAGCATCTTGTCCTTGTACATGTTCACTTGATCATGCTCGGGCAATTGCCAGGTCAGGCCGAGCGCATAGCCGCGCGGCATGATAGTCACTTTATGCACTGGATCTGCCTTCGGCAGCAGTTTGGCGACCACTGCATGGCCCGACTCGTGATACGCAGTGTTGCGCCGTTCTTCTTCGCGCATGACGGCGGATTTTCGTTCCGGGCCCATCACGATCTTGTCTTTCGCATCCTCGAAATCCTGCATGTCGACCAACTGCTTGTTGCGTCGGGCAGCAAACAATGCCGCTTCATTCACCAGGTTGGCCAGTTCTGCGCCGGAAAAGCCTGGAGTTCCGCGCGCCAGCACGTTGGCTTGCACATCCATCGATATCGGTATCTTGCGCATATGGACATGCAAAATTTGTTCGCGGCCGCGAATGTCCGGCAAGCCGACCATCACTTGGCGGTCGAAGCGGCCCGGACGCAGCAGCGCCTTGTCCAGTACATCCGCCCGGTTCGTCGCCGCAATCACGATGACACCGGCATTCGGCTCGAAACCATCCATCTCGACCAGCATCTGGTTCAGCGTCTGTTCGCGCTCATCGTTGCCGCCTCCCATGCCGCTGCCGCGTGCGCGTCCGACGGCGTCGATCTCGTCGATGAACACGATGCATGGCGCATGTTTTTTGGCAGTTTCAAACATGTCGCGCACCCGTGATGCACCAACGCCAACAAACATTTCAACAAAGTCCGATCCCGATATCGTAAAGAACGGCACCTTCGCTTCGCCGGCGATGGCACGTGCCAGCAAGGTCTTGCCGGTCCCGGGCGGACCGACCAGCAATACACCGTGCGGAATGCGGCCCCCAAGGTGCTGGAATTTGCGGGGGTCGCGAAGGAACTCAACGATCTCTTCGACCTCTTCCTTGGCCTCGTCGCAGCCGGCGACGTCAGCGAAACTCACCAGGTTGGAGTGTTCGTCCTGCATGCGTGCCTTGGATTTTCCCATCGAGAATATGCCGCCCTTGCCACCGCCTTGCGACTTGCGCATGAAGAAAATCCAGACGCCGATCATCAGCAGCATCGGAAACCAGGAAATGAAGACCTGAGACAGGAAAGAAGGGCCTTCCGGGTACTTGACGTCGAACTTGATACCGCTCTCGATCAAGTCGTTGATCAAGCCGCGATCCAGCATGGTCGTCGTCGTATTCAGTACGGAACCATTATTGGTGATGGCAACGATCTTCGTTCCTTCGATCACGACTTCCCTAATCGTTTTCGCTTTGACTTCCGCCAAGAATTCGGAGTACGAAATCGGCGCGACAGTTGGGGTGGCTGCGCTGTTGAATTGTGTGAAGGCGACGAAGATGGCAAAGGTGATCGCCGCCCAGATTGCGGGTTGTAAATATTTGGGGTTCACTAAGTTCCTAAATGTCAATGACGAAATTCTTCGTCCGTACGTTTTTCTCGAAAAAGAGCGGCAAGCAAATCTACTATACGGTCGTTCCGTTCAATCGGTGGTGCTGCTTGGATGCTCTCTTGCCTATGGCAAGAGCAGCGCCCGGCAATAATATCGTCTATCTGCCTCACGAATAAGCCAATAGACTGGCTAGGTATGTTCGGAAAAACAGAACAAACAAATACTCGTTTTTAGACTTGCTCGGCCAAGCCATCAATGATTACTGCATTGCACCCTCCGGGATTGGGATCGCGAGTGGCGATGGGCTTGTGTCTTTGTTCAGCAGTCATCCCCCAATCGAGGCTCGAACTGCAGCTTTGCACCACTAATGGGTCGGGTTGACCGTCTGTGTTGGCAGTATGTTGAGCGGGCGCTCCGGTTGTTGACGTACTGCAGTTAATTCTGGGATAGGTTGCCGACTTCTCTTGGACATTACCTTGGTCCATCACACTACGACACAACCAAACACCGCCTCGGCGATTCAAGAATTTATTGCTGATATTGCTGCTTGTTCTGCCTTTGCTTGCAGTGGCGTGTTGGCGCGTACTGAAAATTGACCATACTTTTGCAATTGAAATTGACCAAGTGATGAAGCCGTAAAGCTTTTACTGCTTTGATTCTTCGAGGCTTTGGTATGGTCAATTTTCAATGAGAAAAATGCTTGAATTCTGGTCAATTTTCAATGCGCGTCAACAGTAGAAGATGGACAGATACCCGGGCCTGCCAAAAAATACCAAGAACTCTTTTGAATAACGGAAATTTCCGGTTCCGACGAGAAAATGAAATGAAAAACACATTGCTCACTCTTGTTTTCTTAGCCACCTTTTCCTCGGCCACCCTCACAGTGCATGCGCAGAGCCAAGAGTATCCAGTACGAAATTACGAGCTACGCTGGGATAATGCGATAACACTTGGTGAAGTTAGAATTAATGTCGACGAAGATCCACAACTCGAGGAAATAATTCAGGTTCATTCAATAACTGTAGCGACCTGCATTCAAAAACGGTCCGACCTGCATTCAGCGGCTTTTTCGACCAGAATTAACTGCAACTACATTCTTACGAGCGCACTCCCACATGTTGGGGACTGACGGGTCGCGTGGGCGAGGGCGTCCGCGCCTCTGGTGCTCCAAATCCCTGTGCGACCGGTCGTCGCGGATTGGCGGC
>CBINHE010000148.1:0-8133 GCA_966250375.1 uncultured Oxalobacteraceae bacterium | reverse complement strand
CAGTACCTCATCGGGCCGAATCTGACTACCCAACTGCTGTTTTTAGGATTAAGGGACGATCAATGGGAGGTCATCAAAGACAGGTTGCCTAGAGGAGAGGAAACGGTGGGCGTGATAGCACGCGACAACCGGTTGTTTGTGGAAGCGGTGCTGTACCGCTACCGTGCGGGGATAGCCTGGCGGGATTTGCCGGAGCGCTTTGGCGATTGGAAAAATGTCCATAATCGGTTCAGCAGTTGGACGCAGACGGGGTGTGGGAAGGGAGGGGTGTTCAAGTATCTGGCCGCCGATGTGGATAATGAATACGCGATGATGGATAGCCCCATCGTTCGTGCGCATCAACACAATGCAGGTGCCCTTAAAAAAGACCAGGATGAAACAATCAGACGCAGCAAAGGCGGTTTGAGCACCAAAATTCATGCGACAGTGGATGCGTTAGGCAATCCGACGGCTTTTTATTTGACGGAGGACAAGCCTGTGATTTGGACGGAGCCGATCAACTGCTGCCGGCCATGACGGCCGACACCGTCATTGCCGATAAAGGATATGACGCAGATGCCCGCTTCATCGAAGCGCTGGCACAAGCGGGAAAAACGGCTGTGGTTCCACTTAAACGTCCCCGTAAAAATCCACGTTGGCATGACAAGCACTTATACAAGGCACGTCACCTGATCGAGAATTTCTTTGGCAAACTCAAGCAATTCCGTGCTGTTGCCACGCGCTATGACAAGACCGCCCGCAACTTCCTTGCCGCCATTCATCTCGCCGCCTCTGTGATTTGGGTTACTTGATAAGGGGTAATTGACGACACGCCATATCCGTCGGAAAGGTCGTTTCTTCACTTGATTGATGGGCTTGCCACAATTCCACGACGGCCCATTCCGAAGCAATCAACCGGCAAGCTGGAGTAAAGAATAAACGTGCGTTATCAAGCTGACCTGGTGATAATTGCATTAATTCGCCGCATTGATCGGCTGTGCATTTGAGGCGTAGTGTGCGCGGTGCAAGGCCCAATCCAGCCGCGCCATGTCCGGGAAATACAGATATGGCGCGACGTGCGAAAAATCGGCCAGAAAGTCCGCGAACAGGGCGCCGAACACTCCCTTATTATGACATGTGCTGCCCGCCATTGATGGCGATGTTCGCACCAGTCAGGAACGCCGCTTCATCAGACGCAAGATATGCAACCAGACCGGCAACTTCCTCAGGCTTGCCCAAACGTGCCATTGGAATTTGCGGAATGATTTTGCTATCCAAGACTTCTTGTGGAATTGCCATCACCATTTTAGTGCCGATATAGCCAGGCGAAATCGTATTGACCGTCACGCCCTTGCGCGCTACTTCCAGCGCCAATGCCTTGGTAAAGCCATGCATGCCAGCTTTCGCTGCTGAATAATTAGTCTGACCGAATGCGCCTTTCTGTCCGTTGACTGACGAAATATTGATCACGCGGCCCCAGCCCCGATCCGTCATCCCATCGCATACCGGCTTCGTCATGTTGAACACGGAATCCAGATTGGTTTTCATGACCGCATCCCAATTGGTCTTGTCCATTTTCTTGAATGTCATGTCGCGTGTAATACCTGCATTATTGATGAGGACATCCACCGGACCGATTTCCTTTTGAATTTGCGCAATGCATTCCTGCGCCGAATTGTAATCCGCTACATCACACGGAAATGCATGGAAGTCATAACCCAATTCTTTCATCTCCACCAACCAATCCTTGGCTTTGGTATTGCCGGGTGAATATGTGGTTACTACTTTATAACCTAATGCCGCGAGCTTGATGCACACCGCTTCGCCCAATCCACCCATGCCGCCCGTGACTAATGCAACTCGTGCCATGTTCTTCCCTTCAAATAAGTACTTAACAATTTACTTCGCTCATTACCGTGCGATTAACGTTCTACCGCCAACGCAACACCCATTCCGCCGCCTATACACAAGCTCGCCAATCCGCGCTTGGCATCACGCCTGACCATTTCATGTAGCAAACTCACCAAGATGCGGCAACCCGATGCGCCAATTGGATGACCGAGAGCAATGGCACCGCCATTGACGTTGATCTTGCTGGTGTCCCAGCCCATTTCTTTATTGACAGCGATAGCTTGGGCGGCGAATGCCTCATTGATTTCCATCAGATCGAGATCCTGATGTGTCCAGCCTGCTTTTTTCAAGCACAGTTGTGCTGCCGGAACTGGTCCCATGCCCATGATGGAGGGATCAACACCAGCTGATGAATACGCCTTAATTTTTGCCAGAGGCGTCAGACCAAGTTCGGACGCCATTTTAGCGGACATCATCATGACCGCGGCAGCACCGTCATTGATACCGGATGCATTGCCGGCGGTCACCGTGCCGTCTTTGGCAAATGCCGGACGCAACCCTGCCAGAGATTCCAAGGTGGTATCGTGTTTGATGTACTCATCTGTATCAAACACGATAGACCCCTTCTTCTGGGCGATTTCGAGAGCCAGAATTTCATCCTTGAATTTGCCCGCTTTTTGTGCGATTGCTGCCTTATTTTGGGACGCAAGCGCGAACTCATCCTGCTCTTGGCGCGTAATGCCGAATTTCTTGGCAACGTTCTCGGCAGTTGTACCCATGTGATACTGGTTGTAAACATCCCATAGACCGTCGACAATCATCGTATCAACGAGCTTGGCGTCGCCCATGCGAAAACCGTCACGTGAATTGTTCAATATATGCGGCGACGCACTCATGTTTTCTTGTCCGCCGGCGATAATGATATTTGCGTCATCACATTTGATTGCCTGAGCGGCGAGATGGGTTGCCTTCAAGCCGCTGCCGCATACTTTACCGACTGTAAATGCTGGAACCATATCAGACAGCCCGGCACGGATCACCGCTTGCCGCGCTGGATTTTGACCGCAACCAGCTGTCAATACCTGCCCTAAAATTACTTCGTTGATCATTTCCGGCTTGATACCGGTCTTAGCCAGCAGTCCTTTGATTACGTGGGCGCCTAAATCCACAGCTGCAGTCTTGGCTAAAGAGCCGCCAAATTTTCCTACCGCAGTGCGCCCAGCAGCAACAATTACAACCTCATTCATTTCGACTCTCCATTAAAGACTGCAAATCAAATTCCACTTCGTCTCTCGTTTCATTTTTTATTGCGCCAGCCAAATGATTTAACACGGCAATCTAGCTTATCGCCAAATAAAAATTCCGAATTGACTTCAATCAACACATTCATTGAACCATTATATTTTTCGCAATCAGCCTTGCCTCGGATAATGCCAAGACTTTTGGTTAGCCCGTAAGTGTAAGCTAAATTGTTGCAAGTTAGCAACAATACTCCTAGCGTTGAGCAAAAACTGTACCTTTGATTACAATCGGCGGACCTCAAATAAAAATGCCGGCTAGCAGGGGCGCTGCTAGCCGGCATGAAATATTGGTGCTGATGAGACGAATCGAACGTCCGACCTACTGATTACGAATCAGTTGCTCTACCGACTGAGCTACATCAGCAAAAAATCGATTATAGCTTTTCATAGTTAACTTTAAAAGGTACGCCTCTTTTCCAGCAGTTCTCATTTTCAAAATGAACGGTTTGTTAACGCTGAAAAAGTTCAATAAATAAATTTCTGCGGCGCATCAAAGTTATCTTGAGTTTGGATAAATCCATCTCTAGAATAACTGTTGTTGCGTTGCGGCAAAGCAGCGTGATCCATCCCCTACAAGTTATATCCGACAATTCACCGCGCCCTCTTTTGGAGAAGTTCATGTTTCCCATTCAAGATCAAATTTCAGTCGCTACCCGTAGCAATCTAGAATCGCAACTCGCGATTTTTACCGCGTTGACCCACAAGACATTCGAGGGCATCGAAAAGCTGGTCAGCCTGAATATTAATGCTGCGAAGGCATCGCTGGAAGAGTCCACCGTGACCGCGAAACAATTTCTCACTGCCAAGGATCCGCAAGAATTTTTTACATTGTCCGCGGCCCAAGCGCAACCCAATATTGAAAAAGCAATCGCTTATGGCCGTCATCTCGCCAATATTGCGTCCAGTACGCAAGCAGAATTCAACAAGGCGGCAGAAGTGCAAATTGCTGAGGCAAACCGCAAAGTGAGAAAACTGGTGGAGGACGCGGGAAAGAATGCGCCGGCCGGTTCCGAAACCGTTATCGAAATCGTGAAATCAGCAATCGAAAATGCGACTACCAGCTATGAACAGTTGACGCGTACCTCGAAGCAAGCGATGGAAGCAGTGGAAGCAAACGTGAATATCGCAACGAGCAAATTTGCATTGTCCAAGTAAGAATCGACAATAAAGTGGCGAGGAACGGGCTGCGGTGCAGCCCGTTTTTTTTGCTTTACGTTTCTGTATTTACTTGCGGCCGGCTGGAATGCCAATGCTTTTTCAGACGTCGCCGATTTGAATCTCTTTTTTAGCGGGCAATATTCGTATTGATACTTGATTGTGTGACAGGGCGCGAATCAGAATTTTATATGTGTCCTTATCGAAAGCAGGACGCGTCGGCATTTCGTTCAACAGGCGCCATAATTCTTCTTCGGAATGCGCGGTGCCGAGGTAGCACCAGTTGTGCACGACATGCACGTCCTGCCGCTTATCGCCGGCCTCCAGTAACCCAACTGGTGATGAGTAGGGCCAGGTTTTTACCTTGAGAGACGCTAGTGCTGCTTCCATTCGCGTTTGATGTGCTGCTGCTGATTCTGCGCCGATGCAGGCACCATGACAGCGCCGCAATTGGTATGCGAAGCAGGGTTTGTTGGCTTGCGTACGGTTTTCCAAGCCCAGCATCACCAGACACAATTGATGGTTCTCGGCCAGTTCGCGCAGGGCGGCATCCGCTTTTCGGCGTGAGCTGAACAAGCCATACAAGCGGTCGGCCAGGCCGAAATCCTGTTCCTTTGCATTGGTCAGCGCTGGTTGTAGAAGGCCAGCGGCGGAGGGGCGTAACTGCCATGCACACAACTTTCGCTGGCGCCGCAATGCGTGATTATGGATTGGCTGCAAATCCTTGACCAGTTGCGCCTCCAGCAACAGTGCGCCGATTTCGCCGGCAGTCTCCCGCCACTCCAAACGACGAATCTGATGTGATAACCGCATGTCCTTGTACAGCCGGTGGTCGGCATTGAAATGCGACAGCACCCGCTGCCGTAGATGAACACTTTTACCGACATAAAGCGGTACATCGTTTTCGCCATAAAAAAGATAGACGCCCGGTCCATCCGGTATGCCGTCGAGCGCATCCGCATCCAGATAGGTCGGCATGCTGGGACGTTGCAGCAGCGCCTGGATTGCTCCTTCAAATGTCTCCGGCGCGATGTCGCGCTGCATCTTGTTCCAGAATTGCCATAGCAGATCGGCATCAGCCAACGCGCGATGCCGTCCATCAGCAGCCAGGTTATGGCGCGCAATCAATACATCGAGATTGTGTTTGGCCTCGTGCGGGAACAGTTTGCGCGACAGCTTGACGGTGCATAGCACGTCGCTGCGCAAGATATGGCCAGCTTGTTTGAATGCGTTGCGCAAGAAACCGTAATCAAAGCGTGCATTATGTGCAATGAAGAGGCCGCCTTCAAGACGGGGCAGCAAGTCTTCGATCAAGGTATCGAATGTCGGTGCGTCGCACACCATCTCGTTGGTGATCCCTGTCAGGGTCTGGATGAAAGGCGGAATCGACATTTCTGGGTTGACCAGTGTCGACCAGCGCGCCACTTTTCCATCAAGAACTTCAACGATGCCGATTTCGGTGATCCGATCCGACGCAGGATTCGCTCCGGTCGTTTCCAGATCGATAAAAACCAATTTTCCGTAGTGCGTCATAGCGGCATTGTGCCATGGACGATCGCGCCGCGAATGCTTTTGAACCGGTCGCGAATGCAGTTGGCAAACAACTATACATCTTTAGGTGCTCCCAATGTAAATTCCACACAGGTGCGGTAAAACTAACCGCTGACGTCGGTCGGCTAGCGGCTCTCGTATTGCGTTGCACCCCTGAATTTTCATATCTGCGCCGCGTTGCAGTCTCTGCGCTTGTTTGTCGTTGACGATGGCGCGTCCTATCGGGCGTGACGCTTGCTTATACCGCTGCATTGCGCACGCTGTCGCATGCATCGTTTTTCTCTGAGGTAGCAACTTCGTTAAAGGGGAAAAACTCTATGTTTTTTCTGGTATGTCCGTTCTTCATTCGGATTCCGGATGGCGAAAAGAGTGCGGTGCAACCGGGAACATGCATTTGCAAGTGGGTTCACGATTCATTTTCAATTGACCGGAGGCAGGGCTATGGAGTCACAAATTTCTAATTGGGGGCAAGCAATGATGGGGTCGTTATCTAGTGCGCTTGCGTTATTTTTTAACGCGATTCCGAAAATAATTGCCTTTGGCGTCATCCTTGTCATTGGATGGCTGATCGCATCGCTGATCGCAAAAGGTATTGTCGCGCTCCTGCATATGGTGCGCTTTAATGAGCTTGCCACGCGTTCAGGGTTTTCCGGTTTCGTACAAAAAATGGGAACGGAAAGCGATGCCTCCGGCTTGATTGCCACCGTCGTGAAATGGTTTATCCAATTGATCGTATTGGTGGTGGCGTTTGACGCGCTTGGTTTGCCGGCGGTGTCCGACGTATTGCGACAATTGCTGTTGTGGCTGCCGAATCTGGTTGTGGCCTTGGTGGTATTGATGATTGGCGGTTTGGCTGCCAACGCACTGGGGAAGATCGTGCGCGGCGCGACAGACGAGGCTGGATTTGACAATCCAGATTTGCTCGCGAAAATTGCCTCCATTGCCGTATGGGCGTTCGCGATTTTGATTGCGGTCAATCAAATCGGTGTCGCTACCACTCTGGTCAATACGCTTTTCATGGCTGTTGTTGGTGCGCTGGCATTGGCATTCGGACTGGCGTTTGGTCTGGGTGGACGGGAAACCGCGGCTGAGATCTTGCGCAATTGGCACCGCAAAATGAGAGAAAAGTCAGGGCAGATAGAGCGCGCCGCTGATCGCGCAAGTGAGATGGCGAAGAGTAAAACCGATGTGTTGACAGGAAAGCCGCGACTATAGTGCAGTCTCCTGCGCTTGCATCATGGCGGATTAATTTTTGAGGATATTTCTGAACGTCAGATTGATCCGCCTGCCTTTGTATTGACGTTCTTTACCGATGCCATGCAGCCAGAATTCTTGCGTGGCACCGGCCATGATCAGCAGGCTGCCATCGGTCAAATCAATCGCAAGTGGTTTTTGCTCGTGTCGGCTCTTGTGCTTGAATTTGAATGTGCGGGTTTCGCCCAGACTGAGCGATGCAATCACGGGCTCAGTGCCTAATTCACGTTCATCGTCGCTATGCCAACCCATGCTGTCGTGTTCATTGCGGTACAGGTTGAGCAGCACACTATTGAAGCCGACGCCGGTCACGGCTTCGATGTCGCACCTGATTTTCTGCAAGGTGTCGGTCCATGGTTGCGGGAGCAGGGTAATGCCCGAATAGGAATAATGGGCGCTCGGATCGCCATGCCACGCGCTGAGCCGAGGCTGCCAGTGTTGCTTACCCCATAGATTTATCTTTTCCTGGCGCCATGCTGTTTCATCCAGCAAGGCGGCCATGGTTTGCCGTGACAATGGCGGTGCGTAGAAATTGCGCATGAACCTGACATCCGCATCGGGAATGACGAGTGTTTTCCAAAGGTCGGAAGTGTTGAATAGGTCAGGGATATCGCTCATGTTCGCGGCGATTCAATGGTGCATCGTAGAGGCTATTGCTCAACCACCTTGATACGTATGTCGCCCAAGCTCACGATTTGCCCAGCGCGGATTTTGCAGGTTTTTCGCAGTTCGACTTTGCCGTTGACTGATACGTTGCCGCTTGCGACCAGCATTTTTCCGGCGCCGCCACTATCGCATATGCCGACCAGTTTCAACAGTTGGTTCAGTTCGACAAATTCGCCGTTCAGGTTGAAGATGAGTTGTTGCATGGGATCCTGAGTGAATGCGCGGGTTACAACAAGCGCGCTAGCAGTATTCTGGAAAAACGGGATAGACCGCGATTATACCAATGCGATATATATGCCGATGTCGATTGTTGCGGTGATAGCAGGGCAATCGCGCTTCAAAGTTCTTGTAAACTGATTTGATCTGGTGTAAACAG
>CBINHE010000147.1:0-8148 GCA_966250375.1 uncultured Oxalobacteraceae bacterium | reverse complement strand
ATTGCCGACGTGCTGTCATTTAAATCGAAAATCCTGAGTCCGACAGACTCCTAGCGTCTCCAGCCGCTCTTCACGCTGCTGTAGACGCCATAACTGCGCATAAGCCCCTTCCTGCCTGAGCAGACTGTCATGGGTACCGCGTTCCACGATACGGCCCTGCTCTAGCACCAGGATCTCATCGGCGGCGATCACCGTCGACAAGCGATGTGCGATCACCAATGTCGTGCGTCCCCGCGACAGGCGATCGAGTTCGGATTGAATCGCCCGTTCCGACTGCGAATCGAGCGCGGAGGTTGCTTCGTCGAAAATCAGGATCGGTGGATGCTTCAGGATCGCGCGGGCAATCGCGATACGCTGCTTTTCGCCGCCGGACAACTTGACGCCGCGCTCGCCAACCGGCGTTTCGTATTTTTGCGGTAGCGCGTCGATGAAGCGATCGATATGCGCGGCGCGCGCCGCCTCCTCGATTTCGGCAGGCGTTGCCCCGATACGGCCGTAGGCGATGTTGTAACCAATCGTGTCGTTGAATAGCACCGTATCCTGCGGCACCACGCCAATCGCATTGCACAGGCTGCGAGAATTGACATTCCGGATATCCTGTCCATCAATGCTGATGCGGCCCGCGCTGACATCGTAAAACCGCATCAGCAAGCGCGCCAGCGTGGACTTTCCCGATCCGCTGCCGCCGACCACCGCCACCGTGCCGCCCGCGGGAATGCGAAAGCTGATGCCGGACAGGATGGGACGGCTGTCCTCATAGGAAAAATGCACATGCTCGAACCGGATTTCGCCGCGTTCGACCTTGAGCGCCGGCAGGCCAGGACGTTCGTCGATCTCGGGCTTCTCGCGCAGCAATTGAAACAGCCGCTCGGTATTGACCAGCGCATCTTTTGCTTCCCGATACACGAAACCGAGCGCATTGAGCGGCAGACAGACTTGCAGCACATAGGCATTGATCAGTACCAGATCGCCGACCGTCATCTGCTGCAACACCACCCCTTGGCCCGCCATCAACATGATGCTCGCCACGCCGGCCGCGATGATTGCACTTTGCCCGACATGCAAAATGAACAGTGCCTTCTGGTTGGCGATAACCGCTTCCGTCCAGCGTTGCATGATGGATTGAAAACGCGACGACTCCAACGCTTCATTGGTAAAACTCTTGACCGTCTCGACATTGATCAGACTGTCGGCCAGGCGGCTCTTGGCATCACTGTCGAGGCGATTGACGCGGCGCTGATGGATGGTGCGCCTGGCGGTAAACGCGATCGTGAAGCCGGAGTACAACACGAACGTGACGATGATGATCGCCGTGTACCAGCGGCTGTAGCGCGTGCTCATGATGCCCAGAACCAGCGCGATTTCGATCAAGGTCGGCACCAAGGTAAACAGTCCTATGCCGAGCAGAAATGCAATGCCGTTGGTGCCACGCTCGATATCGGGCAACAAGCCGCCGAGACGACGCTCCCCATGGAAACGCGCACCCAGCGCATGCAGGTGCGCAAAGACGCGCTGCGCATATGACGCGACCGTGTTCTGGGTTACCCTGGAAAACAGCAGATCGCGCAATTCATTGAACAGGGTGCTGAAAAACCGCAGCAGCGCATAGCCGGCCAACAACACGACCGGCAGCATGCGCACCTGCTCCGGACGCGACAGCGTATCGACGATTTCCTTCAATGCCAGCGGCACGAAGACGGCCACGATCTTCGCCAGCACCAGGAAGAATATGGCCGCGCCGATACGCCAGCGATAAACGGATACGACGTGCCAAAGATTGCTCAAGATCTTGGACTCGTCGCGGCGGGAAGGTTGCAACTGGGACATGCTGAACAAGTATTTAAATGAGTAAAGGCGGCGTTGACGCAACGTACGTTCCGGGCAAATCGCCCATGTATCTTGCAGCATGCATCACGATGCGCCGAATGTGTTGATGCGTGCGGCATGACTCCCTGTTTATTCGGCGGCATCCTCTGCATGGACTGCCAACGAATCTCGTGTATCCCATTTGACTAAGCACCCTGTCGCAAGTTGCTTCCAAGCTCGGCTGCATATCCGTCTGTAAGTCGTACCTGGCCTTGGAAATTTTTACACCCCCGATTTTCCCGCTTCTATGGAATTCCCGTTGCATGTGATATGGCGGAATCCAAGCAGGTGTTTTTTCTCCCATTGCGAGCGGTCTTCGCCCATATTCCAGGCTGAAAAATTCTTCAGGTTTGCAGGAAATCCGTGGCATATAAATTGCAGCACTCTTCACATTATTTATAAAGTCGTGTTTGTAAAGGAGCTGCAAAATGGGGAAGATTGAAAAATCAATTGAAGTAAATGTACCGGTTCCTACCGTCTATAACCAATTGACGCAATTTACGGAATTTCCTCGCTTTATGGAGGGTGTACAGGAAGTCAGGCAACTGGATGATACGCATCTCCATTGGCATACCAAGTCTGATGGAGAAGATCGAGAATGGGATGCTGAAATCACGGAACAAGTTCCGGATAAAGTCATTGCATGGCGCAATACCAGCGGCCCTAAAAATACCGGCCAGGTCACTGTAGAGTCGGCTGGCGAGAACAAGACAAAAGTAACGATCAGGATAGAACTCGACCCGTCCTACAAACCCGCAGAGGCGAAAAGTATGGAGCGGGAAATGGCACAGCGTAACGAACAGGACTTGGTTCGGCTGAAAAGATTTCTTGAAAGCCAAGGGCAGGAAACCGGCGCATGGCGTGGTGAAGTCCATCAAGCGCAAGCCATGCCATCGGGTGGGCAGGAGGAAAGCAAGTCAATGGCCCAACCTGCTGCCATACCGCCACAATCTGCATCGCAACAGCCGGCTTCACAAGCACAAGCGCAAACCGAATCATGGCTACCCAAGCTGATGGATGTATGGGAAGAACCGCTCGTAGTGATGCGTAGAATGACCGAAGAAATGGATCGTTTGTTCGAGCGCTTTCTTGGGCGGCAGCTTGGTGTCTCAGGCTTATCGCAGAGCAGCGCCCGCAACTGGGCGCCAGCGGTGGAAGTTGCGCGCCGCAATGATCAATTGTTCATTTCCGCCGATTTGCCTGGCATCCGACGTGAAGATGTTCATGTGGAAATCAAGAATGACAAGCTCACCATTGAAGGCGACCGGCACCCGCAGGCGCAAAGTCCAGAACAGGAATACCGCCGCACGGAACGGCCGTATGGACATTTTTATCGGTTGATTCCATTGCCGGAGGGTGTCGATCCCAATGCAGCCGCCGCATCGATGCATGATGGCGTATTGGAAATTACCCTGCCTGTAACGCCGCCGCCCGGCACGCGCGGAAGACGGCTGGATATCCAATCACGTTCGTCGCGTTAGCGCGCAAACCTTGTTTCGTCGCAGTGACGAAAAGGTCTGTAGTTGCAAGAGCCCGGAGGCACTTCGCTTCCGGGCTCTTTCTTTATGCTTTGCTCCCCTCGCCCGCAGGCTCGACACATGTCAATCGTCGGTACCCACACCGAAATTTCAGATGGTGGATGCGCCTCGGCGCGCCTCTCATGCAGCCGGGGCGGACATCGGTTTCCGCCACAGATGTTGCAGGGACAAAATTCGCACCCATCGCGTACGCTACGCTAACCTTATAAAAGCAGCATGGATTATTCCTGCAGTCGGAAGTGTTCTGGAACAGACGATAGATATGGTTCCGATCACGTCAAGCGTTGGCCTAACGGCGGCAGGTCCGCCATTCCATAGTCATCTTCGCTCTCACTGCTCGCTTCACTTTCAGCAGCTACGGATTCTGGTGTGGAAGGGGGTTGGCACAAGCCTGACAATCTCTTCAATTCATACGCGACGCCATTCAATGCTACCCGCTCTTTCTCCACATCGTCCTCGTCTACTGCCTGAGTTTCTTCCGCGCTTTGCGAAACTTGCCGATTTTCGAGTTCTCCGTACCTTCTGGCCACGTCTTCGCGGAGGAGCACATCGATCGTTTCGCCAAGCCATATTTTTTCGTTGCCATTTTTTTCGTCGTCAAATAGATCGCCCAAGTGCTCATCCCCCAGCTTTGCAAGCTCGGATTGGAGATAGTTGAGATGGCGGATGCGCTTGGATGCACTTCCCGGACCTTCATCCGTTGGACGGAGGCACTCCAGGACGGTATCTTCGAAAGAATACAGATCCGTCTCAAAATTGGAATTATCAGCGTACCTCCCTACAGACTTGAAAAGCCCCAATGGCCAACATCTTGCTATATACCGCTCCATTTGCTTCGCCACTTCGTTTTGCAGAACTTTAACTTGTGCCTCTTCCGAATTTGCTCTCTTGGGTCGTGGCATCTGTTTTTGCTCTTCATTGATCTGCATCTGCAAGCTGGCAAGGAGCGAGGCAACCTCTAGCTTGCGTACAGTGGTAAGCCTGTTCGCCAAGGATGTTTCCCCCATGCTAGTGGGAGCAATCTGTAAACGATCGATCTCCGGCCCCAGGCCGTTGAGCGCTCTTTTGACGTCTAGAATATCTCTGTGTTTACCTGCCCAACTTTTTCCAGGGGCCGCTATCGAGATTTTTTCGCGAAACTGGGTTTCGCTGAATTCGAGAAATTTTAATGGGTCTACTCTAGTGATCACCCCCTTGAGTTGGTATGCAACTGCGCCAAGAGTAGACACCGTTTGCTCTCTCAGAATCCGGCTGTCCTCCTCCGCTGATAATCGGGACTGAATCTTTTGCTGTCCCTCGATGTCTTGCAGCAGCTTTTTCAATACCTTGGCAAGTACCTGTGTTTCGTCCGGATTCAACTCAGCTAGTTTCCCTTCGGCCCCTTGCAAATGTCGCTGGATATCCTTGACGCTGGCCGCTTTCTCCTGCCACGATTGGGCTGTCCGAACACTTGCAACGCATTCGTCCATCCTTTCTTTGAACATCTCCAAATTATCGCCCTTGAGAGGACGATCCATATTGCGAATGGAAGGGTCTTCACTTTTTCCTTTAATGTGGACCATCGCTCGTGTACGCGCTAATAAGGCCTTTCGTTCCAATGCTTTCTTATTGGCAGCGCTGCCGTCGACTGGCAGGGCCAGTGTATTGGTCTCGCGACCATCATTCCGATTTTGGATGGTAGAGTCGTTTCTTCTCAGCGCTTCAAAATGCAAACTACCATTTCGTCCATACACAATCAGATTCTTCCGGCTTCCGATCTCTATCTTATCGTCATCCCTACCTTTGTTTGGATGACCGTCTTCAGTGGGAAATACGAGGATCGGGTCCAGGCCGGCATCCAGCTCGTAGTTGATCATCGCCACAGCGTCTTGGAAGATGCGGTCATTTCCGGGGAATACAGACAGCATTCCGCCAGGCTCAATGTCCCCATGCTTCTCCTCCAATTTCGCCCGGATCTGCTGAGCTAGCTGCTCATGCTCATCGTCGTAATTTCTCATCGCATGTTGCAAGAGAGAGATGAGCAGGCAATTCATGCCTGTGCCGTGGTTGGTCGCCACTGCATAGTTGTTATCCTGGAGCCACTTGTCAGTGGCGGGCGTAAAATTTTTCAATGCCTCAAGGACATCCGTTTCCCATTTGGGAATGGCGGAGTTGCCGCCATGGGCAGACTCTGAATTGGCAACGCTCTCTGAGGCGCTCAAATAATCTTCCGAGGAAACGTTCGACTGGGCGTCCACATGAATTTCTTCTTCCTTCGTAACCGGATCGGCGAGGAGCAGATCTTTGAGCGTCGCCGGCCTTGCGGAGCCCGCTTTCGAACCACCGACCCGTTCGTCCAGCAATACTGTCGACAATATGTCGCCTCTCAATAATTTCGTAGCTCGCTTCAATTGACGTATGTCTTCATCCTTGAAGCCGCTCGTCTGCGACCAATAATCTGTCTTGATGATGATAACGTTATGTAAATCATTTGCCTTTGCCTTGACCCGACCAAATTGGTGTGCAATATCGCTTTTTGCCTTTTCCCCCTTTGCCCCGCTACGATTGCACAATCTGGAGACTTCCGATTTGTCAATGTTTCTCAGTGCCCTGGAAATTTCTTCTGTCCTTTCACGTACCATGGCCGCCGAATTGGGCTGGAGAGACTTCAGATCATCGATTGACTCATTCAGTTTTTTTTCCATATCGATTAAGCGATCGAGCAGTCTTTGCATCTGGGAGGTATGCAAAAGGCCGGCGGTTTGGCGCACCTTGTTTTTGTGCGGATCGAATGAACCGGTGTAGGTTCCCAATCGGGTGATTTTTAGTTTGGCATCTCTTGCAATCTTGCCATCGTCTGCAACATGTAACGTCTCCGGCGCTTTTGCCAGTCCCATTGCGCGGGTCAGGTAGATAATTTCGTCGCTGTCCAGGGCCTTTGAAAGATCGATGCCTTTCCTGTCAGCCGCGCTGAATATATTGACAATTTCATTGGCAACGCTGTTACGTTCCAGGTTTTGTTTATCTAGGATGTCTCGCCATCCGTTGCCGTACATGCTGTTTTCGCTGTCTACCTCCGAGACCGCTATTCTGATCGAGGCCTCCTGCTCAGTACGGGTAAATATTGAAGACTCCGTCAGGGCCTTCGTCTGCATTTGTTTCCTGGCTTCTTGGGCCAATATTTCGACAGGGGTGTTTATCTTGACGCGGGTTTTTCTACTGCTTTGCTGCGTATCGGCGACACTTTGTTCTTCATCGGATGTTCTGACCTCTTGAATTTCCTCTTCCGATTCTTCCAGGGCGCTCAATTGGCTCCACAATTTCTCTGCGTTCGACGCTGCATCCAAAGGACCGGTTGCCTCCTCGCCATCGCTTTCAATGCTTTGCATGTCGGCAATACGTTTTGCTTCATTGGCTTGATCGTTTTCTTCCTGCTTCGCGTCTAGCTCGCGCATGCGGCCGGCCAGTTCGCGCAAACGCTCCACGGTAAATGTCGTCAGAGATTGCAAGTCCGGCTCTTTGTGCTTAATGGTAATCAAGCCGCCGAAGAGCTTGGTCCGGCTGCTTCTATCGGCATATATTTGTATTGCACGGCGTTCGGCAGGCGATAGGTCGTCTTTCTTTTTATGAAAAATTTTCTGGAGCAGATTGCGCTTGGGGGACGGGGCATCGAGCGTGAGCGGCGCGACGAGGAAGTCAGGACGATGAAACTTGATCATATAAATACCCTTCAATTTAAGAAACCTTTGCACTTGAGTGGTTATCGGCAAGTGTAAAGTTCCCTTTTCAGGTGAAGATGAAGGGATACGCAAGATGGTGGTCGATGCGCAGGGGACGGCTCGGGTATATAGCTAGTCACAGCGGCAAATTGGGTGGGGCCGAATAAAGGCCGCTGCGTTCGTCGGAATACTGGGCGCGAGTGCGAGTGGAGTCGGCGCTTGTCATACCGCAGAAACAACATGTCTGCGTTTTACGCATTTAGGTGACTCCGTTTGCGCCGCAAATTACTACCGCTTCACAAGCGCAGGTCAAAATAATCCATTGTTGCAACAAAGCTAAGGTTCGCGTATCTTTACGGACACTTTACATGCTGACCGGCTCCCGTAATCCGCCCGGCCCGTCCCCGGCTCTCCCGCCTCCGACAACCAATATCATCAGGGCATCGCCATATGACCTCGCCATCGTTCGATCCATCTGCGCTAGCCAGCAACGTCCTCGCCGCCTTCGCATCGCCGTTCACACAATCCAGCCGCATCGTCCAGCTTGCACTCGCCGGCGGCAGTGCTCCCGACACCCTGCTCGCGCACCGCGTCATCGGCCATGAAGCGATCAACGACACCTACCGCATCACCGTCGATGCATTAAGCGCCGACAGCTTCATCGAATCAAAAGAATTGCTGGGTCAGGGCGCCGCGATCACCGTGCGCACCGCCGACGGCGACGAACGCATCGTCACCGGCGTCGTCACCCAGGTCGGCTTCGGCGGCATGAACGGCGGACTCACCCGTTACCTCCTCCGGGTCGAACCGCTGCTGGCGACATTGGCCCACCGCGTCAACAGCCGCACCTTCCAGGACAAGACCGTCATCGACATCGTCACCGCGATCCTGCAAGAACACATCGAGCGCAACCCGGTATTCGCCAAATACTTCGCTCTCGGCAACAAGGTCAATAAAACTTACCCCACGCGCTCCTACTGCCAGCAATACCGGGAAACGGACTTGGCCTTCATCACCCGGCTGCTGGCCGAAGAAGGCATCTCGTT
>CBINHE010000146.1:0-8192 GCA_966250375.1 uncultured Oxalobacteraceae bacterium | reverse complement strand
GCAGGCGATCCGAATTCCCTGCTACACCCCTACAGTGATTTGCAATCCGCTCTAAAGCCAGTTACGTGACCTCACAGATGCAGAAAATGTGCTGAAAGCACGAAAGTCAGTGTTGAGGCGAATATCGTGACCAATAAATTCCATCGAAATAGAATCAAAATAACGGCGAACGCCAATGCGGCAGGCACCGCCTCTTTTGAAGCCTCCGAGAAAAAACAGTAAACGAACATATTGATAAAGACCGCAATTGAGATCAGATCAATCGCACGTTGTGGTATGCGAATGCTCGTTCCTACCAAAGAGGGTATTACTCTTACAATAATGCTGATTAACAATAATAAGCCGACGCCCTCAATCATGTTGCACCTCTCCCCACCCGGAAAAATACAAGATACCAATCACACCGATAATGCCCGGAATCCAAAATATGTCCTTACCTACCACGTACAGAACGCCTATCGAAAATGAGGCACAACCTAAAATGAGCATCAATTTTTTTGACATCATGAACTGGTCATTATGGGTAATGGCATGATCAATTCGTTTCGCTGCCAAGATCGCGAGAATTGCTGTTGCCGGGAAGAGAAGATATTGTGAAGATAATGAAATCCATTCCGAGGGAATGAGCTGACCTGTAATCACACCCAGCACCGTTGATAGAATCCACGCGGTAAAAATGATGGCCCTAACTTGGATTCGCATCGGGAAATGGCTCATTTTTGGCTCAATCGCAAAGGACTCGTCACTAATAAAATGCGCCGATACAATTCTCAATAATCGTTTTCCGCTATCCAAAGAGTTCCACGCGGCTAAAGACATAGGTACATAGCGGATATTGAGCATCAGGACCACGAAAAAGATTGAGGCCAAGCTGGCCTGTTCGCTCTCAAGCTTCAAATAGAAGAATTGACCGCTTGCGGAAAAACCAAACACGCTCAGGAAGAGGACATCGCTCCAAGTCCAGTAATTTTGCTGTGCAACGATGCCAAAAAGAAGCCCGATCGGGAACAAGCCAATAGCAACGGCCATGGCTTGCCACATATGCTTATCCTTATCGGATTCAGGCTGCATGGCAGCCACATCCCAATTCACGTTCACGCCGCATCTTGGCCGGCATTTCACCGAAAATGGCTTCATTGCGATGGTTATAAATTGTGGTACCCGGCGTAATGATGTCCAAGTGGTACTGCGTATAGGGTGTTAAGCCGAGACCCCAGTGCATGGATCCATTACGATTGCCGAATACCTCGTTCATCGCATGATTGCCACGCAGAATTTCAAGATTGCAGTTCACGGCAAAGCCAATTTCCCAGATCACGCTATAACGCGAATCGACTTCAAACATTGTTTCCAGCATTTTGCGAGCCGGTAGTGCGGATGGGTGGCTTTCTCTCACGCTGGAAATCTGCCCTTTTTTTATCTCGGCAATGACGGCATGGTCCCAGATGGAATCAAGAGCGGTGTAGATACGCTGTTGATCGGTACGCAGATAAGAAGGGGTGCCGTTATGGAGCACTGACTGCCCCTTGAATGCCAGTTGCCCATTAATGTCCAGGCGGAGATGTTCATTAAATTGCTGAATGTCGAGTGGCAACACGCTTATTTCGCCGGCGGGGGCGATTTGCTGTTCCCCCCAGTTGATGTAACCGGTTTGCTCATTCCAAAGATAGCTGTCATCCAAATGGTGGAACGTTGCTTCTGTGCCATATTGAGTATCTCTGAACAAAAAGTATTCGCTGGCTTCTCCGGTTTCAAAGAAACGGTCAGTACGCTGTTTTTGATCTTCCGGATCGGTCCGCTCCATTATTTCAAGAAAATATGAAATGGTGTTTATCGAGGTGGGTGTTGAATTGCATGCCATCGCCATGAGTTTTCTACGTTCGCCCAAAATCTCGGGCTTGGGTGATTGAAAGAAAACATCTGGAGCAATGACCAGGATATGCGCATCATTCGGAATTCTTGCAGACTTAAGAAGCTCTTGAAAATCTTCCATACTGGCGATGACGTTGACATCCCGGGATGCATAGTCATCATCGCGATTTATTTCGATGTAAGGGGCAATCGACTCGGATGTTACGACTCGAAAATGAAGCCCCTTTGTCTCGCCAAATTGTCGCAAGCGGCTCGGATTTATCTTGATTTTTTTCATGTTCTTCCCAACAAGATAATTGCATCTATCTGCCTCATGCCATTGCTTTATCGGGCATAGTCGGCACTCTGGAAATTTCTTCAGGGAAGTGTGACAAGTCACCTTCCCTGAAAAGGGTTGTGCTATTTAGCCCAACAATGTGCCCAGATACTGAGCATTTTTTTTACGTTGTTTCATTACATTCTCCATAGAAACGTTGAAAACCACTTAGCCCAACAATGTGCCCAGATACTGAGCATTCTTTTTGCGTTGTTTCATGACATTCTCCATAGAAACTTTGAAAACCACTAACGTGGACCTAGTTAAATTGCTCACTTGGCAACTAACTGTCTATATACTAATGTGGTCGTGCAAGATTGGTAATTGCGATTTTGGAAATTCAGTCTTTCTATAGCAGACTCTGAATTCTGGATGCCGGTGACCGAGCATAACGAGCCTGAGCGACTCTACAGCGGATTCCCCCGCTGGTGGAAGCAAAGACAGAAACATCAACGGCAACATCAGGACGGCGCCGAACAGCGGCATGGGAGATGAAACGTACAGCTTGAATTAATGCCTTCGTGCCTTGACGGATAGGTCCACTTTATTCTTCCAGAAAAATTATGGTAACCAACTACCTTGATGATCTCATCGTCTTTGTTCGTGTTGTCGAATTGAAGACTTTTGCAGCAGTAGCAGAAAATTTGGGCCTGCCACCTTCCGTTATCAGCAAGCAAATTACGAGACTGGAAAAAAACGTTGGGGCTAGATTACTCAATAGAACTACGCACGGCGTGAGTCCTACTGAAATTGGGCGTGCGATTTACGCGCATGGGTACAATATTTTTCTAGAGTCAAAGGCCATTGATGGTTTAGTGAGCGACTTTCAAAGCGAACCGTTAGGCTTGTTGCGCGTAACATCGCCAGTCGCATTTGGTAATGCGCACATCGTTCCCCTTATTGCTGAATTTCAGAAAAGAAATCCCAAGGTATTACTCTCATTGGAGTTGAACAATCAATATATTGATGTCGCTGAGGATGGTGTCGATCTGGTGCTTCGAATAACGAACGATCTCAAGCAAAATTTGATGGCGCGTCCGTTAGCGAAAATTCGGTATGTGCTATGCGCATCCCCAAATTATTTGAATGCTCACCGCGCGCTCGATACGCCGGAAGACTTGCGTAAGCACAAATGCTTGATTTATGGGCGGTGCCGCGCGCACGATATGTGGCATTTTATTGATGAGGCTGGTACAAAGATAAGCGTAAAAGTAATGGGCGGAATCGTTGCAAATAGCACGGAAGCGCTGAGAACCTTGGCATTACAGGATCAAGGAATTGCACTGCTACCTTTGTTTTCTGTCGGAGAGGACATAAAGAAGGGGAATCTACGGGCGATGTTGCCAACAGTGATCCCACAAGGCCAGTTTGGCAATATGCTTTATGCAGCGTATCTCCCCAATCCCTTTCTTCCCCCTAAGGTGCGGGTGTTTATCGATTTCCTGGTGGAGCGATTCGGAGATGAGCCATACTGGGATAGTGTCCTGAAATAACCTGATTTTTGGATAAGGATTCGATGACCTTTGATTGTAAAGAGAATGATTTCAGCCAATAAAAAAGGCAATATAAACAATCTGAAAAGCTGGCTAAAGACCTCTCGGACTCCCCCGCAACATTCCTTCGACGATGACCGATTCGACGCAATGAACTTGGACGTTTTTCAAACCAAGATAGCAAACAAGCCTTACGAAAACTTGGTGAAATCCGGTTTGCGTTTCTGGAAAAATGCCATGAACGCTTCTTTGGCTTCCGGCGCTGCCAGCATCGCGCCGAAGTGCTGGTTTTCTTCCTGCATCCGCGCCTCGATTGCCGCGATCTGCGCCGACTTCATCAGGCGCTTGGTCACGCGCAGCGATGATGCCGGCAATGCCGTCAGCCTGGCTGCTTGTGCATGGGCAAAGGGCAGCAGGTCGCCAAGTGGCAAGACCTTGCTGACCAATCCCATTTCATAGGCTTCCTGCGCTGAAAAAGCTTCGCCCAGCAACAACTTCTCGGCCGCGCGCGGGTACCCTGCCATTTGCGGAAACAGCAGGCTGGACGAAAATTCCGGGCACAGGCCGAGCTGCGTAAACGGCATCGAGAATTTCGCGTTATCGGCCGCATAGACCAAGTCGCAATGCATCAGCATCGTGGTGCCGATACCGACCGCGTTGCCGGCAACCGCCGCGACTACCGGTTTGGTCGCATGACTGAGATTCCACATGAATTGCGCAACCGGAGATTCGCTGATTTCGCCTTGCAATGCATTCTTCATGAAATCGTCGAGATCATTGCCTGCCGTGAAAATCTCCGGTTTTCCGATAAATAACATTGCGCGTACCGCGGCATCGCTTTCAGCGTCCTTCAGCGCATCGGCCATCGTCTGGTACATCGCCGATGTGATCGCGTTTTTCTTGTCCGGCCGATTGAATTCGATGGTGAGAATGCCGTTGGCCTTGCCGGTGCAAATATCCATGTGGACTCCTGGTAGTCAGTCAAGTTGAATTGTTGGGTATATGCTGAGCCGATCGGAGGTGAGTGCAAGGGTGGAGCAGGGATTTCGCATCGCGCGCGATGCGCCTGCGGAACGGCCTGCGCTTACAAGCGCAGGCGCGCCCTGCAAGGGACGCGCACAGCCGGGGTGGTTCTCCCGGCGCGCATCGGCAACGCCGCAATCGCCTTCGAGCGGCCGGCAGATACCCTGCAATTCAGCTTGACTGGCTACCAGTTACATGCGCTCGAAAATACCGGCAGCCCCCATGCCGGTCCCGACGCACATGGTCACCATGCCGTACTTCAGGTTCTTGCGGCGCAGTGCGTGGATCACGGTCGCGGAACGGATCGCGCCGGTGGCGCCCAGCGGATGGCCCAAGGCAATCGCGCCGCCCATCGGATTGACCTTGGAAGGATCGAGGCCCAAATCCTGCACCACTGCCAGCGATTGCGCAGCGAATGCTTCATTGAGCTCGAACCAGTCAATCTGGTCTTGCGTGATGCCGGCAGCGCGACACGCGGCAGGGATCGCTTCTTTCGGGCCGATACCCATGATTTCCGGCGGTACACCGCGCACGGCGAACGAGACAAAACGCGCCAATGGCGTCAGGTTGAACTGCTTCAGGATTTTTTCGCTGACCAGAATCAACGCGCCGGCGCCGTCCGATGTCTGCGAGCTGTTGCCCGCAGTGACGGTGCCTTTGTTGGCAAACACCGGCTTGAGTTTGCCCAATGTAGCGAGGCTGGAATCAGCGCGGGCGCCCTCATCGCGACTGACGGTACGGGTCTTGACGTCGATTTGGCCGGTGGCCAGGTTCGGGAATTTTTCGATGATCTCGACCGACGTTGTTTCCGCATCGAAGTCACCCGCTTCCTGTGCTGCGATCGCTTTCAGGTGCGACGCCAGCGCGAACTGGTCTTGCGCTTCACGCGACACCTTCCATTGCTGCGCGACTTTTTCTGCGGTCAAACCCATGCCGTAGGCTATGCCGATGTTTTCATCCTTGAAGATGTTCATGTTCATCGATGGGTGGTGGCCCATCATTGGCACCATCGACATCGACTCGGCGCCGGCCGCGATCATCACGTCGGCCTCACCGACGCGGATACGATCGGCCGCCATCGCAACCGCAGTGATACCGGATGCGCAGAAACGGTTGATGGTCACGCCACCGACGGTTTGCGGCAAGCCGGCCAAAAGTACCGCCATGCGCGCCAAGTTACAGCCCTGCTCCGCTTCCGGGAATGAACAGCCAACGATGGCGTCTTCGATCAGTTTCGGATCGAGGTCTGGCACCTGCGTCAATGCGGATTGCAGCACGCGTACCAGCAGGTCGTCCGGGCGGGTGTTCTTGAACATGCCGCGTGGTGCCTTGCCGATTGGGGTGCGGGTTGCTGCGACGATGTAGGCGTCTTGAAGTTGTTTAGTCATTTTAAGCTCCTTGTCTCGCACTCCCTTTCAAGGGAGTGATGGGGGGATGGATTGGAATGATGCGGGTCGAAACCCATCCCCCACCTAACCTCCCCCTTGAAAGGGGAGGAACGGGTTATTTAGTTGCGGACGGGTTTGCCGGTCTGCATCATGCCCATGATCCGCTCTTGCGTTTTCGGATGATTCAGCAGTTCCATGAACGCCTTGCGCTCCAGATCCAGCAGCCATTGCTCATTGACGAGACTGCCTGCCTCGATATCGCCACCGCTGACAATTTCGGCCATCATCGCGCCCAGTTTGTAGTCGTGTGCGGAGATGAAGCCGCCATCGCGCATGTTGACCAGTTGCGCCATGATGGTCGCCATGCCGTAACGGCCCGTGACCGGCACCGGCATTTTCATCTTCGGACGATAGCCGGCATCGAACATCGCGCGCGCCTCCACCTTGGCAACGTGCAGCAATTCATAGGCGTTGAATACAATGACGTCGTCTTCCGTCAGGTAACCCATTTTCTGGGCTTCGAGCGCGGATTTGGAGACGCTGGCCATGGCCGCATTGGTGAAGCTGTTTTTCAGGAATTGCAGGATGTCGTTGCCCTTGGCATCGGCTGCCGCGCGCACTGCCGCTTCCTTCAAACCGCCGCCCGCCGGGATCAAACCGACGCCGACTTCAACCAGGCCGATATACGATTCGATCGACGCGACGCGTTTTGCCGCGTGCATCATCAGTTCGCAACCGCCGCCCAGTGCCAGGCCGGCCACCGCGGCGACAACCGGCACGTTGGCGTATTTCAATGCCTGATGCGCTTGCTGCAATTTGGCGACTTCCGGTTCGATCGCTTTCACGCCGCCCGACATGAACAGCGGCAGCATCGATTGCAAATCGGCGCCGGCGGAGAATGCGCCGCCTTCGGCTGCATCCGCGCTCCAGATGACAAGCCCCTTGAAATTCTTTTCCGCTTCATCGATCGCTTTGGCAAGACCGGCGATGACACCAGCGTTGATTACATGCATCTTGGTTTTCAGCGACAGGATCAGTACGTCATCGTTCTGGTGCCAGATGCGCACGGACTCGTCTTCAAATACGGTGGCGCCGGCAGTCTTGCCGTCAGCAGCGCCCTCACCCAGCACCGGCGCGCGGAAAGCCTGGCGTTGATAGACCGGCAGCGTCGAACGCGGCACCCAGGTTTTTTTCTGCGGCGACCAGGAACCTTCGGCCGTGTGCACGCCCGAATTTTCGTGAACCTTGCCTTCGAATACCCAAGCAGGCAACGGTGCGGCAGACAGTGCACGGCCGGCCTCGATGTCCTCCTTGACCCAGGTGGCGACTTGTTGCCAGCCTGCGGCTTGCCATGTCTCGAACGGGCCGAGTTTCCAGCCGAAACCCCAGCGCAATGCAAAATCGACGTCGCGCGCGTTGTCGGCGGTCGAGTCCAGATGCACGGCGATGTAGTGGAACGTGTCGCGGAAAATCGACCACAGAAATTGCGCCTGCGGATTGGTCGAGTCGTGCAGCGCTTTCATGCGCTTGACCATATCCTTCTCTTTCAGGATACGCGCGACCAGATCATCGGCCGTGCCGCCGCCCGGCACGTAGTCGTTTTTGGCGGCGTCGAAGCGCAGGATATCCTTGCCGACTTTCTTGTAGAAACCGGCGCCGGTCTTCTGTCCCAATGCGCCGGCACCCACCAGCCTAGCCAGCACTTCAGGCGTTTTGTAGACGGCGAAGAACGGGTCGTCTTTCAGGTTGTCCTGCATCGTCTTGATCACATGACCCATCGTATCGAGCCCGACCACGTCGGCGGTACGGAAAGTGCCGGACTTGGCACGGCCCAGTTTAGCGCCGGTCAGGTCGTCGACCACGTCGTACGACAGGCCGAATTTTTCCGCTTCATGGATGGTGGCCAGCATGCCGAAGATACCGATGCGGTTGGCGATGAAGTTCGGGGTATCGAATGCGCGCACCACGCCCTTGCCCAGGGTCGAAGCGAGGAAGCCTTCGAGCTGGTCAAGAATTGCCGGCTTGGTGGACGCGGTCGGGATCAATTCGACCAGGTGCATGTAGCGCGGCGGGTTGAAGAAGTGCACGCCGCAGAAGCGC
>CBINHE010000145.1:0-8194 GCA_966250375.1 uncultured Oxalobacteraceae bacterium | reverse complement strand
GCTCCTACAAAAATGCCGTGTAGGAATCACAATTAATTTTGCTCGGTTACTTAGCCACAATCCCGGAAAAATGGAAAATTTCTGTTTTCTTCCAGAGTGCAGTATGGTGAAATTGCTTCATTGAAATATTGTTTTCGTAACTGCACACTTACAGCCGCAGTTGCGGCGTCGCCGTTGAAAGGGCTCCCAATCATGCACCGATGGATCACTGCCTGCTGTGGCGCTGTGCTGAGTTTGTGCAGCCCATTTCTCTGGGCGGCGAGCTTTAGCGTGGTTTTTATCAACCCCGGGCGGTCTGACGAGCCGTATTGGCGCAGTGTCACGCGCTTCATGCAACCGGCAGCGCAGCAGCTTGGTATTCGCCTGGAAGTGCTGTATGCAGAACGCGATCACCTGAAGATGCTCGAACTGGCCAAACAGGTTGCGCAACGCGGCAAAAAACCGGATTACCTGATGATCGCCAACGAAAAGCTGGTGGGCGGCGAAATGTTGAAGGTGGCCGATCAGGCCGGCATCAAGACGCTGCTCGTATTCAGCCGATTCGAGGGCGCCCAAGCTCCCGAGTTCGGAACGCCGCGCCGGCAATATCGTCACTGGCTGGGTTCGCTGACACCCAATGCGGTCGATGCCGGCCGCTTGACTGCGGCAGAACTGGTGCGCCAGGCAACGAAGAGGCGCATCGTGGCCGACGACGGCAAAATCCATGTCGCGGTCATTGCGGGTGACAAGGCGACGCCCACCGGTATCCAGCGCTTGCAGGGCGCGGTGGATGTATTGTCTGCCAACCCGGCCGTGGTACTGGAGCAGGTGGTGTACGGCAACTGGGATCGCGCGCGCGCCAAGGAGCAGGCTGCGGCGCTGCTGCTGCGTTATCCCAAGCTCAATGCGTTCTGGATGGCGAGCGACTTGATGGCGTACGGCGCGATGGAAGCCGCCGAAGCGACCGGCCGCAAACCCGGTGGCGATCTGTTGTTTTCAGCAGTCAATAATTCACCGGAAGTCTTGCAGGCGCGCATACAGGGGCGCATTACAGCGCTGGCAGGCGGGCATTTCACCGCTGGCGCGTGGGGATTGGTGATGCTGTACGACTATCACCACGGCAAGGACTTCAAGAGAGAAGGACTTGAATTGCGCAAGCCGCTATTCATGCTGCTCAATGCGGAAACGGCGCAGCGCTTTCTGAACCGATTCGGTACCGAGGATTTTTCATCGGTCGATTTTCGGCAATTCTCGAAACACTTGCATCCTAGTTTGAAACAATATCAATTTAGCCTGCTGCCCGCCCTGAAATGACTCGCAATCCCACTCCTGCGCGACCATTTCGTCCATTAAGCCGGAAGGTAGTCGCATGGGTACTGCTATACAGTACCGCCTTCACTCTGCTGATGACAGCGGCACTGGTCAGCATTCACTACATTGAAGAACGCGAACAGGCATTGACGCAATTGCGCTTTGCCGCCGCCAGCTACAGCAAGAGCTTGGCTGGCAGTTTGTGGGATATCGACATGCCGGCCGCACGGCTGCAACTCGATGCACTGGCGGATTTTCCGATGGTGGGCCACGTCGTTCTGAACACGTCGATCGGACAGGAAATCAAGGCAGGCAAACAGGCGCAGGAATTCAACGGACATAACACGCAGGAATTGCTGTCGTTGCCAGTAACGCTCATCAGTCCCGATCATCCGGACCGCGTAGTCGGCCAGTTGCAGCTATACGTGGATCAGCAGGCATTGCTGCACCGGCTGCGGGCCGACGCGTTGCGAATTCTCGGCGGCGAAGCGGTAAAAGGGGTGGCGCTCGCGCTGCTGATTGTGTGGTTGATCGGCAAGCTGGTCACGCGCCATGTTGCGCATATGGCGCAGCACGTCGCGGCGCTGCAGCCGACAGCGCTCGACTACTCGCTCGAACTTCAGCGGCCCGCGGCGCCGTACCGTGATGAACTTGACCAGCTAAGCGATGCATTCAATCAGCTCAACCGCCATCTTGCCGAACACATCGGCAAGCAACAGATACTGGAGGAAGAGCTGCGCGGCCATCGCGACCGGCTGACGGACATGGTGGCCGAACGCACCGATTCGCTCGAGCGCCTGAAGGGCTTCCACAGCCTGATCATCCGGGTGCTGACACGCTTCATCAATTTGCCGCTAGCGCAGGCAAACGACGCGGTGGACCAAGGCCTCGCTGCATTCGGCGAATACTTTAAAGCCGATCGCTGCCTGCTATTCACACACGACAAGGCAGCGCATGAGTTTCACATCACCAATGCGTGGCCGCCGGTACAAGCACATGGTGCGAGCGACGATATCTGGCTGGCGGAAGACGTCCTGCCGCCAGCGCTGCCGACAAACAAAACCTCCAGAATCTGGGTCAGTGCACACGCGAGCACAGCACCCGCCGATGAGCACTTGCTGGCGCGCCTTGCGACCCATGCCTACACCATCGTCGGAGTTGAAGTGAAAGGCGACATCATCGGTTTGCTGTGCCTGGTCGGGCAGTCGGTGCCGGTCGATAGCGACAATGCGAGCCTGCTCGAACTGGCAGCGCGCGTCGCCGCCAACATGCTGGACCACAAAGTGGCGCAAATGAATCTGCTGGAAACGCAAGAAGCGCTGCAACAGGCGAACTATGAACTGCAACGCTTGAGCCGCCACGACCCGCTGACCGGATTGGCGAACCGGCGCCACTTCGATGAAGTCAAGGAAGTCGAATTCCGGCGTGCGATCCGTTCCGATTCACCGCTCTCGGTACTGATGTGCGACATTGATGAATTCAAGCGTTACAACGATACCTACGGCCACGCGCAAGGCGACCGCTGCCTGATCGCGCTGAGCGACTGCCTCAAGCCGCTGTTTGTACGCGCCGGCGAATTGCCGACGCGCCTCGGCGGCGAAGAGTTCGCGATCATCCTGCCCAACACCAGCGGCGAACAGGCGTTTGCAATGGCAGAACGCCTGCGGCAAACAGTGTGGGAACTGAACCTGCCGCATACCGCATCGAGCGTAGCGGATCGGGTCACGATCAGCATCGGCGTCGCTTGCTTGAAGCGCGATACACACGAAAGCTTCGACAAGCTGCTGCGGCACGCCGACTACGCGCTGTACCGCGCCAAGGAAAATCGCAACCGGGTGGTGATGGCGGACTGATGAATTATCGCGAATGATTGCATCGCTGCCTTGTTCATCGACGTATTGCAGCAATGCGTACTCCCATCGAGACGCTTGCCAGTGCGGGCGAAAGGCCGTGGCTGAAGCAATGTTATATACCAATGTCATCGCCGCGAACAGGGACGACGCCACTCAAATTGAGCTTCTTCAGACTTTCCGTAAATGAAAGAAAACGCCTTCGCGCATTTTCGCTTTTTGCCGTATCTTTGGCGTTAAGTAACCGAGCAAAATTAATTGTAATTTCTACGCGGCATTTTGTAGGAGCGGGCCTTGCCCGCGATATGTGTGAGCAAATGCAAGCTATCGCGGGCAAGGCCCGCTCCTACAAATTCACCGTTTTTTTGCATGACTACTTAGTAAGCTCACTTCTCCTTTCAACTCGGAAACAAGATGAATCAGGCGGACAAAGTCGATTGTGACGTACTGGTAGTCGGCGGCGGCATCAATGGCGCCGGTATTGCGCGCGATGCCGCCGGGCGCGGCCTGTCAGTTGTGCTCTGCGAAAAGGACGACCTCGCTTCGCACACGTCGTCGGCCGCCACCAAGCTGATTCATGGCGGGCTGCGCTATCTTGAGCATTACGAATTCGGCCTGGTGCGCAAAGCGCTCATCGAGCGTGAAGTGCTACTGCGTTCCGCGCCGCATATCATGTGGCCGCTGCGCTTCGTGACGCCGGTTGACAAGGGACAGCGCCCGGCTTGGGTGATTCGCGCCGGCCTGCTCCTGTACGACCATCTCGCACGGCGCGAACTGCTGCCCGGTTCACAAGGCATCGATTTGCGCCGGCATGCTGCAGGCAAGCCGCTCAAAGCCGACTTCACGCGCGGCTTCGAATATTCCGACGGCTGGGTCGATGATGCGCGACTGGTGATGCTCAATGCGATCGACGCCGCTGAAAAGGGCGCCCGCATATTTACCCGTACCGCATGCGAGTCGGCGGTTCGGCAAGGCGAGCGCTGGCATGCGAGCCTGCGCCCCGCAAACGGACGGGCCATCAACGTCAATGCACGCTGCCTGGTCAATGCGACCGGCCCGTGGGCATCGCACTTCCTGCAAACCGCAGCACACCGCCCTTCTGCAAAATCGGTGCGACTGATCAAGGGTAGCCACATCGTGGTCAAGCGCCTGTTCGATCATTCGTATGCGTATATTTTCCAGCACCCGGATGGGCGCGTCGTATTCGCGATTCCGTATGAACATGATTTCACGCTGATCGGCACCACCGACCTTGAATACCACGGCGATACCGACAAGGTCGCCATCGATCAGGAAGAAATCGCATATCTGTGCGAACTCTCGATCCGATATTTCCGCAAGTCCATCACGCCGGCCGATGTGGTGTGGTCATACTCCGGCGTACGACCGTTGGTGGAAGATGCATCGTCCGATGCATCCGAAGTCACGCGCAACTACCGCTTCGAGTTCGATACCGCCGGCGCGCCGATGCTGTCCATCTTCGGCGGCAAGATCACGACTTTCCGCAAGCTGGCGGAAGAAGCCCTTGATCTGATCGCGCCGACACTATCGAATCGACATGGCAGCTGGACCGCGAATCAATGTTTGCCGGGCGGCGATATATTCGGCGCAAAACCAGTCAATCGTTCCGTGCTGGAGTTCGATCGGTTCGTGCATGACGTGCAAGGACAGTACGCATGGCTGGCGCCAAAGCTGGTCGCGCGCTATGCACGCGCCTATGGGACGCGGATTCATGCCCTGCTCGCGCATCGGACCGGCATCGCTCACATGGGACAGGAAATCGCGCCCGGTTTGTTTGCGGCAGAAGTCGAATACTGGATGCAATACGAATGGGCAACCAACGCGACCGACATGTTATGGCGGCGCTCAAAGCTAGGCTTGCATTTGCCGGAAGGCACGCAGCAAACGCTCGATGCATGGATTGCCGCACACCGGCCGGCCGATGCGAACACGCAAAACGAAAAGGGCAACACGATTCCGCATGACTAAATTCATTCTCGCCATCGACCAAGGCACCACCAGTTCACGCGCCATCCTGTTCGACCATAGCGGTCAACAGCGCGGTGTCGCACAACAGGAATTCCGCCAAATCTTTCCGCACCCCGGTTGGGTGGAACACGACGCCAACGAGATTTGGCAATCGCAGCTTGCGGTAATACAAAACGTCTTGCGCGACAACGACGTCGGCGCAGCCGACATCACCGCCATCGGCATCGCGAATCAACGCGAAACCACGGTGCTATGGGATCGCCAAACCGGCGCACCGGTCGCGCACGCAATTGTCTGGCAAGACCGCCGTACTGCCACCTTGTGCGATGCGTTGCGCGCCGAAGGCAAAGCTGACCTGTTCCAGCAGAAGACCGGCCTGGTACTCGATGCGTATTTCTCCGGCACCAAACTCAAGTGGCTGCTCGATCATGTGCCGGGCGCGCGTGCCCGGGCCGAGCGCGGCGAACTCGCATTCGGCACCGTCGACGCCTGGCTGATTTTCAAGCTGAGCGGCGCGCATGTGACCGACACCAGCAATGCATCGCGCACGCTGCTGTTCAATATCCATTCGCAGCAATGGAATGACACGTTGCTGGCACTGCTCGACATACCGAAGTCCCTGCTGCCGCAGGTAATGCCCAGCAGCGGCATCGTTGCGCACACCGACGCCGCTTTATTCGGCGCGCCGATTCCGATTGCCGGTATCGCCGGCGATCAACAGGCAGCAACGTTCGGCCAAGCCTGTCATCGCCCCGGCATGGCAAAGAATACCTATGGCACCGGCTGCTTCATGCTGATGAATACCGGCGCCGCAGCGATTTCATCGCAGAACAATCTGTTGGCGACGATCGGCTGGACCTTGGACCAACAACTGCCCGGCAAGACCGACTACATGCTCGAAGGCAGCGTATTCATGGCGGGTGCGACGGTGCAATGGCTGCGCGATGCGCTGGGGATCATTCACCAATCGTCCGACGTGGAAGCGCTCGCGATGAGCGTGCCGGATAACGGCGGCGTGGGATTTGTTCCGGCGTTTGCCGGACTCGGCGCGCCCTATTGGGATGCGTATGCGCGCGGCACGATCATCGGCATGACGCGCGGCACAACAAAAGCGCATATCGCGCGCGCAGCGCTGGAAAGCATCGCGCTGCAAAGCGCCGATGTGCTGGAAGCGATGCAGAAGGATGCGGCGATTCAATTAAACGAATTGCGCGTCGATGGCGGCGCCGCGCGCAACGATTTATTGATGCAGTTTCAGGCGGATATTCTGGGTGTTCCGGTAGTGCGCCCGGTGGTGACGGAAACCACGGCACTTGGTGCGGCCTATCTGGCCGGGCTTGCCGTGGGCTTCTGGTCTTCGCAAGAAGAAATCGCGGCACAGTGGCGAATGGAACGACGCTTTGAGCCGCACATGGCTGCCGACGAACGTGCGCAACGGCTCGCGGTATGGCATCGCGCGATAGAACGCGCACGGGCTTGGAGTGAATAGCGCCGATTGCAGGTGTTGTCCGGAGAGTTGGTAGCGGCGGGCTACACAAGAGAAGAAGAACAACGCTGTAGCGCATGCGGCACAATGCGCTGCGCTTATTGACGTCCTATTTGGTACGGATTACGGCCTTTTTTGCGCAGGTCCGGTTGAGCGTAGTGTTATGTCACCGGAGTTAGTTCGCTTTTTCTTGAGCATCTGAATCTTTTGCTCAAGCGTGAAGCGCGAAGAGTTTGTTAGACGCTCTTTTACTTGGCAAAGCAACGGCCAGTAGTCGCGGTGAAATGCCTTGTCTGGAGACTCAATGAGTGCTTCAACAATCAGACAAAGGCCTTCACAACCTTCTTTTAAGAGATCAAGTTTTACTAAATCAATGTTTGAAAGCGCAGCAGTCAAATCCGGGTTCTGCGCTGTGTTCTTGCTATTGAGCGCAATCTGCCACTGGCCATGGGCGACCTTGTTGCGCAATTGACTTGGTATCTCGATGTAAGTTTTGATCAATCGTCCGAGTTCTTGTTTGACATTCGGAACGTAATTGCCGTTACGGGACTGAATTTTCTTTAACGCAAGCGCTACGCACTTTTCCCAAGCAATAACGATGCTGCCCTTTTCGCTGGCGGCTTTGATTTGACGAATTTCGTCCAATTCAAAGCAATGAGGAGTGTGAATTAGCTTTGAGAATGCAGCTTCC
Source organism: uncultured Oxalobacteraceae bacterium (assembly GCA_966250375.1). Taxonomy (GTDB): domain Bacteria; phylum Pseudomonadota; class Gammaproteobacteria; order Burkholderiales; family Burkholderiaceae_D; genus CAMLDH01. The sequence continues at coordinate 888 of CBINHE010000145.1, read as the reverse complement.
GACCACGCGCAATAAATAAGCGCAAGAAGCTTTGTCTGTAATTCAACCGAAGACTGGCTATTTGTGAGGAGATCGCGGTGAATTCCGCGCTTGGTGTGCTTCCAGCCTCGTTCAAGCTCACGCAAATTAGCGGTTTGGGCTTGAAAGACCTCAAGTTGTTTTTTTCTATCCATGTCGCTCCATGCAGGTAAAGAACACTATTCCAAATGCTCTTTACCTGCCCGGAATCGAACCGGGAACTCTGCAGTTGCTCCGCAGTGCCATACCATATTTGACCACAGGTCCAAGGGCATTGTATCGATCAACTATGCGTATCGCAAGATTTGCGAGACATAACGTTCCAAATAACCAGCGGCGCAGCCGTCGGCGTTGATTGTCAAGTTAGGTGTTCTCACGCTTTCGTCCCAACTTTGTCGAGCAATTCCCTAGCATTCGCAACGTACATATCAAAGAATTGAGACAGATTTTCTGCAACCATGGTTGGTGTTTTCCCGTCAAAATTCTCAACGTATACCGCACTTGAGCCAGCATCATTCGGCTTAATCCGGTAAGCCCAGCAATCCAAGCAATAATCGGAGAACAGTACGCCGTATTCGGAAATCTCAGAGCTTCTCGCCTCGATTTCAGACAACGGCCAAAGACGCCAATACTCATTGTCCATCATTTCCATCCCACCAATTATCCCGTAAAGCTGAATTACATCTTGTGTAGGCTGCAATCCCAATTTAGAGAATGTCAAACGCACCCGTTCTTCACTTTCCGGGGAAAGAGTGTTTACTCCCTCCAGATTCCATCGTTCGAGCAACCCTTCCAGGGATTTCATCTTTTAGGCCTAACGACTAAGTTGACTGGCGCGAAGCGTCAGTGTCCAACGACGAGTTGGGCGTC
>CBINHE010000144.1:0-8205 GCA_966250375.1 uncultured Oxalobacteraceae bacterium | reverse complement strand
CCTTCCAGTCCGCTCATCACATTGCTGCCGGCGTTGCCGGTAATGACGTTGTCCAACGCATTGCCAGTGCCGCTGATGTTGCCCGTACCGGTCAAGGTCAGATTATTAACATTATCGGGGAGGATGGTGTTCGTGGAGGATGAAACACTAGTATTGTCTGCCATGGCGACTCCCCTTTAACATGATAAGTAATTTGTAAATTACGCCTGTTGTTGCCGAAACCAAGCCTTGCTTGAATCCAATCCAAACGATTGCTTCACGGTGCAAAAACTGGATTTTTCGAACTTCCAAACAGTAATAAAAAACGCATCCGACCTGTATCAAACCCGGAGAGTATTGCTAACAGCTTCTTTATTTCCCCCATGGCAAGTTTGCAAATATCGCGGCTTACTTGACATTGAAAGCTATTGCAAAGTGTGCTCACATCAGAATGTCGTATTCTGACATGTCACTTTATTCTCTCGTCCTCGACGACCTTCATCTTCATTGCCTGCTGATTTCCACCAAAGCTGAATACTTCATCCACCTGCAAGCCTCTTGGAATCTGGTGGGTGATGAACAGCATGGTGACTTCTCCTTTCAACTTGTTAATCGTTTTTGCGAAATATTCCGCCGTCTGCTGGTCGAGGTTGGAGACGGCTTCATCGAAGATAAGGATTTGCGGTTTCTTTAACAGCGCCCTGGCGATCGCCAGCCGTTGGCGCTGCCCCCCCGACAAGCCCGTCCCGCGCTCACCGATCTCGGTCTGGTAGCCGTTCGGCAGCTTGTCCAACACCTGATGAATTTCCGCTGCCTTGCAGGCTTCAATCACTTCATCAAAGCTGGCATGCGGATGCGCCATAACAAGGTTGTCGTAGATCGTGCCGGAGAAGAGGATGGTCTCCTGCGGCACGACACCGAATGTCTGGCGCAGCTCATTGGCGGCGAGGTAGCGGATGTCGCGACCATCCAGTTGAATCTGTCCGTCGCTCGGCTGATAGAAGCCGAGCAGGAGTTTTGCCAGCGTGCTCTTGCCGCAACCGGAAGGCCCCATAAGCACCGTCAAGTGGCCTGGCTTGAGCTTCATGTTGAGATTGCGGTAAAGCCATGGGTGGTGTTCGGAATAGCGGAAGGCGACGTTAATCAGCTCGATGCTACCGTTACCTTTGTTCTCACGGCTCGGGGTGATGGCATAAGGCTCCATCGGCATGTCAAGAACATCGCCGAGTCGCTTGACGGCGATGTTGGCCTGCTGAAATTCCTGCCACAGGCCGACGAGACGCATCATCGGCTGGCTCATTCTGCCGGCAAACATCTGGAAGGCGATCAGCATGCCGATGGTGAAACCGTCGTTCTGCATGACGAGCAGCGCGCCGACCACCAGGATGGAAAGCGTCATGATCTGTTCGACCGCGCCGGCGACGACGTTGTAGGTATTGCCGATCTGTTTGGTGGAGAAACCAGCAGCGAGATACTCGGCAAGGTAGTCGCCGTATTTACGATCGATATCCGGCTCCATCTGCAGGGATTTGACCGTCGCCATGCCGGCCAGGTATTCGGTAAGAAAGGCCTGATTACGCGCGCCAAGCATGAATTGCTTGTTGAGCTTGGTGCGGAATACCGGGCTAATGACAACGCTCATCACAGCAATTAGTGCAAGCAAGCCGACAGCAATGAGAGAAAGCTGCCAGCTGTAGGCAAACATCACTGCGAGAAAGATGAGCAGGAAAGGCAGATCGAGGATGAGGGTGACCGCTGCACCGGAGACGAACTCGCGGATCGATTCGACACCGTGCATGCGCGCCACCAGCGTGCCAGTGGGGCGTTGCTCGAAATAGGCTAGAGGCAGACGCAGAAGATGGCGGAACACCTCGCTCCCCAGCACCGCATCGATACGGTTGCCGGTATGCAGCACGAGGTATTGGCGCAGCCATGTCATTGCTGACGTGAAGATCATGAACATGACGAGGGCGATGCCCAGCACCAGCAGCGTATTTTGAGTTTGGTGCGCAACGACTTTGTCGATGATGACTTGCGTGACCAGCGGCGTGGTCAGTCCGACCAATTGGATCGCGAGCGACGCTAACAGTACGTCGCGCCAAATATTTTTATGCTTGAGCAGCTCAGGGATGAACCAACTAAAACCGAATTCTTTTTTCTTGGCAGAGTCCCCCGGAACGCTATCGTCTTCCTCATTGATGCTGGCCGATTCCTTGGCAATCAGGATGAGCTCCGGCTCAAACTGCGTGGCAGCGTCTTCCACGCTGATGGTTTCCGGCGTCTGTTCGCCACATCGGAAGCAGACCAGTTTTTGGCCATCCGTTTTGAGAATCAAGACAGCCGTCTTGGACGTCAGTGCGTCTGCCTGGTCTTCACCGGCAATGTCATCTGCGACGGCCGGCGAGGGGGTTTCAATCGACGCTGCGGAAGTGTCGGCACCTTGCTTGAGAAATGCGACAGCGGGAAGAGGAAGTTTTTGCCAGTCGATATTGGCAGTGCTGCAATTGGCTGTTTTTAAAGCGATCGAGCGAGCGATTTCATGGAATGTCGCAATGCTGTACGGCGGCGGGAACTGTTGGCTGATTAATCCCGCGTCAAACGGCATGCGATAGAGTGCACTAACGCTGCCGAGAAGCCATAAGACTTCCTCGCGTCGCAGTTTCCTCCCCAGAGACATCACGACTTCCGTCATCACGGTTTCTCTATCTAATTTTTGATTTAGCGCAGCACTATCAATAGAGTTATATTGTTATTAACTATGTATTCCATAGGAATAATAGCGCAGTTTTATTTCCACATGGAAATATTTGTTGTGGATTGCGTTTGCACTTATGCAATGCCGTGAATCTGCGGCATGGAAGATCCAGCGTGTGCATGCGTTATGCAAAAGGGAGCAGGGCGAATCCTGGCGCGTCACTTATCCGCCCTGAACTTCGCACAAAACCGCAAGTCTATGGAGGTTGGAGAGGATCTCGGACCGCTGTGAAATGGCGGTTTGATGATTCACGCAAATCTTTCAGTGCGCAATGGACAGCGCAAACGGTGGACTGAAGGAGGCCAAGACGCGTCGGCTACCTTGGCAAGGCTATTATTAAGCCAACACCGTACAGGTCAACAGCACATGTTGCAGTACACGTTTCATTTGTATGTTACGGACCAGACCTCGCGTTCGCTGCACGCCACAGCCAATCTGCGACGCATCTGCGACCAATACCTCTATGCCATTGGCGCCACCTACGAGCTCAGAATCATCAATGTTCAGGAACATCCTGAGTTGGCCGAAGCGGCGCATATATTGGCCACGCCAACCACCATTCGTATCGCGCCACCTCCCGCATACCGGGTGATCGGCGACTTGTCCGACCCGGCCAAAGTCCTGGCGGCACTCGGTATTGTGCTGGACGATACTGTCCTGGTGCCAAAGGAGAACTTGCTTTGAGTACATCAGCGCTTATCGCAGACGGCGCATTACTTCAGACCGGCATTGCGGGCCTTGACTTGCTGATCATGGGCGGCCTGCCCCAGAACCGCACTACCTTGGTATCCGGCACGACGGGCAGTGCCAAAACCATATTTGTCACGCAATTCCTGGTCGAAGGCATTCGGCAGGCTGGCGAACCCTGCGTGTTCGTGACGCTGGAGGAATCCCCCGACGACATCCGCAGCAACATGCTTTCCCTCGGCTGGGACATCGCGCGCTTCGAAGCCGATGCGATGTGCCTGTTCGCCGATGGATCGCCATCGGTCGAGCAGGAGGACGTGCTGGTCGGCGATTACGACCTGGGTGGGCTGTTGGCGCGGATACAAGCGGCAGTCACCAAGGTCGGCGCCAAACGCTTGGCGATGGATGGGATTGGCGCCATTTTCATTCGTTTTAACGACCAGAGCAGAATCCGCTCGGAACTGTTTCGCATCACCCGTACGCTCAGGAGCATGCATGTGACCTCGGTCATGAGCTGCGAGCGCGCCACGGATTACGGGGAAATCGGGCGCTACGGTGTCGAAGAATTCGTGGTCGACAACGTTATTATTTTGCGCAACGTGTTGGAGGCGGAGTTGCGCCGGCGCACACTGGAGATTTTGAAGTTGCGCGGCGTATCGCATCGACGCGGTGAATTTCCTTTCGTCGTCATTAACGGCAAGGGCATCGATGTGGTTCCATTGTCGGCAATTCCTTTGGAGCACAAGTCATCGAGCATGCGCGCGACGTTTGGCAACGCCGGGCTGGATCGGATGTGCAACGGCGGACCGTTTCGCGATTCGACCATACTGGTATCAGGCCCGACTGGTGCCGGAAAGACCTTGATGGCAACCGAGTTCGCCGCCGGCGCCGCCACCACCGGTGAACGCGGCTTGTTCCTCGGTTTCGAGGAAAGCCGCGACCAGCTGTTCAGGAATGCCGCCAACTGGGGACACAACTTTACACAAATGGAAACCGATGGGCTGCTACGGGTTATCTGTGAATATCCAGAATCGGCCAACCTCGATGACCGACTGATCCGCATCAAGGAAATCATGAGCCAATTCCGCCCGCACCGCCTCGTGCTCGACAACCTTTCATCGCTAGGACGGTTCTCCTCCGCAAAAAGCCAGCGCGACTTTGTTCTCGGGCTTACGGCATTTATCAAGCAAGAGCAGATTCTTGCATTGTTTACCACGACGATTAATCCGATCATCAGTACCGCCCAAGGTAACGGAAGCCAGCTTGCGTCGTTCACTGATTCGATTATTCTGCTGCGCTACGTAGAAAGCGGCGGCCAAATGCGCCACGGCGTGACGGTACTGAAGATGCGTGGTTCGCCTCACGAGACCGAGATTCGCGAATTCACGATCGACGACAAGGGAATGCAGGTCGGTCAGCCGTTTCTCACCGGAGGAGGCACGCTGACCGGCGGCGGCCAGTAGTCTGTGCCAACGACGATAGACAACGATAGCGATGCGCAAGGCCAGGAAATGAACGAAGCTAGTGCCTTTAACAGCGTCCTGATGCAGGAACTGACCTCGCAGCTGGCAGCCAGCGAGGCGCGCCTGCGCAACATCATCGAGCGCAGTCCCGATGCGTTTGTCATCGTCGACGCCAAGGGCATGATCCAGTACGCCAACGTGGCCGCGGCCACGCTGTTCGGCATCCCGGAATCCGAGCTGCTCGGGCAGCCGTTCGGCCTTCCGGTCACGACCGGCGAGACCGCCGATGTCGACATTGTCAGTCCGAGTCATGAAGAGCAGGTTGCCGAGATGCGAGTAGTGGAAACCGAATGGGCCGGCAAGAAGGCGCATGTCGCGGTGTTGCGCGACATCTCCGAACGCAACCGCGCCGAGCGGGCACGTAAGGAAAGCGAAAAGCGCCTGACACTGGCAATAGAAGTCGCCAAGCTCGGCTTTTGGGACATCGATTTGCGCACCGACATCGTGACCTGCAACGACAAACTGTTCACGATTCTGGGTTACCTGCCGGGTGAAATCCAACCTCAGCGCGACGTCTGGCAACAGTTGATTCATCCTGATGATCTGCTCCGGGTGCTGCAAGCGTTGGAAGAGCATCTGCAGGGCCAGACGCCGGGGTTTCGCGAAGAATTCCGCCTGCACGAAAAATCGGGCAAATGGTGCTGGGTTCTTTCTCAAGGCGAGGTCGTGGAGCGCGACCACAGCGGAAATCCATTGCGTATCATCGGCGTCACCGAGAACATCGACGAACGCAAGGAGATTGAGGAAAGGATCCTCCACATCTCGCAGCACGACCCGTTGACGGAATTGCCCAACCGGGCAATGCTTTACGAGTTTGCCGAGCGCGTGCTCGAAGGTGCGCGGCGCGGTGACAGGCTTAGCGCGTTCATTTTCGTCGACATCGACCGTTTCAAGCCGATTAACGACACTTATGGCCACGACGTAGGCGATGCCGTGCTCAAGGAAGCGGCCAGGCGGCTTACCGCATGCGTGCGCGGCGAGGACTTGGTAGGGCGGCTGGGCGGAGACGAATTCCTCACGGTGCTGGCGCACATCGGAACCGGAGAAGACGCTGCCAAGGCTGCACGCAACGCCTTGCACGTTCTGGATAAACCCTATCATGCGGGCGGCCTTACGCTTCATGTTTCGCCCAGTATCGGCATCAGCTTGTTTCCGCAGGATGGTCACAGCGTGGAGGAGTTGATCAAGAATGCGGACACGGCCATGTACCACGCCAAGGAAAGTGGGGGCAACAATCTCCAGTTCTTCAAGCCGGAGTTCAACGAGCGCATGGCACAGGCGCTGAGGATAGAAAGCCGCTTGCGCAACGGCCTGAAGGATCGGGAATTTGCTCTGCTTTATCAACCTATGCTCGACATACAAAAATGCGCTGTCGTCGGCGCCGAGGCGCTGCTGCGCTGGCCATGTATGAATTTGCAACCGGAGCAGTTCATTCCGGTGGCTGAAACGGCGGGTTTCATGCAGATTTTGGGAAGATGGGTACTACAGGAGGCTTGCCGCCAGCAACGCGAGTGGCACGACAAGGGCTTGTCCCCATTCCCGGTATCCGTCAATGTCTCTCCCTCCCAATTCCGGCGCAAGGACTTTGCGCGCAGCGTTGGCGACGCCCTGCAACACGCGGGCATCGGCGCCGAAGACCTGTGCATTGAAATGACTGAAAGCACGTTGATGACAAACGTTGACGAGGCGGCCGACGTCTTATCCGAGCTCAAGGAAATGGGCATCAAGATAGCACTCGATGATTTCGGGACCGGCTATTCGAGCCTGAGCTACCTCAGCCGGCTACCGATCGACATCCTGAAACTGGACAAGTCGTTTGTCACTGGCATCGTGCATAGCCGGGTGAATGTGGCAGTTGCGGAAGGCATCATCGCACTGGGGCAATCGTTGGGCATGGAAATCGTCGCGGAAGGAATCGAGTCGGACGAGGACCTTGCATTTTTGCAAGCGCACCAATGCGGGCGCGGCCAGGGCTTCCATTTTTGCAAACCACTGCCGACGCGCGAGTTCGAGCAGTGGTGCCGGACGCGAATGGCTTGATCCGAGTATCAGGTTATCGACGTAACGGGTTTTGTCGAATGGATGGATTTGTGATGATACTGGTTCGCTGGCTGGATCTGGCGCAAGTTAAACATGCGAAACCCAGCAATTCGAAAGGTTGCACATCTTAGAGCGTGTTCACGATCTTCCTGCTAGTCTGGATAATATGGGGATGAGAGAACCCTACGCGAGCGACATCAGTCGCGAGAAGTTTGAAGAGATCCTGCCAGTGCTGCAAAGCGCGAGGAAACGCGCCAAGCCAAGCACGGTGGATTTGTGCGAAGTGTTTTGCGCGGTGCTGTATCTGCTGCGCACCGGCTGCCAGTGGAGAATGTTGCCGAGAGACTTTCCCAAATGGAGGACGGTGCATTCGTACTTTGCAAAATAGAGCGAGCCCGACCAGCACGGCATGAGCGTGCTGGAGCGGGCATTAAAAAAAGCAGGTTGGCGCGGCCCGCGAGAAACTGGGGCGCAACGCCAAGCCGACGCTCTTGATCGTGGACGCCCAGAGCGTGAAGAACACGGACACGGCCGGCACCAAAGGCTATGACGCCAGCAAGAAGGCCTCGGGCATCAAGCGCCATATCGGGGTGGATACGCCGGGACTGCCTCACGCTATTGCCGTGACGACTGCCGAAGTGAGCGATCGCAAAGGCGCACTACAGGCGATGCAGCGCTGCAAGGACGGTCTGGGCGAGGTGCAAAGCGTGCTGGCCGACAGCGGCTATGTTGGCGAACCCTTTGCCCAGGGTGTGCGGGAAACCTTGGGCGATGCAGTTACGGTGCCAATCGCCAAACGAAGTGAGCTGCACAAGTTCGCGGTGATCCCCAAACGCTGGGTGGTCGAACGCAGCTTTGCCTGGCTGGAGAAAAACCGGCGCTTATGGAAGAACTGCGAGTGCTGGCTCAACACCAGCTTGCAATTCATTCACCTGGCCTTCCTGGCGATACTGCTCAGGAGACGTGAACACGTTCTAAGCGGTCGCGGTGTGAGGTCGCCTGAGGGGTGCCCTATTTGGCTGAAACCGGTCACTCAACGCAATTCGTAGGGCGTCACTAAGCGCAGCGCATTGCGCCGCATGCTGTGCTTGGTGATTTGGTGGCGCAAGGTGTGTATCTGCTTGATTGGGCCGGCAGATTTGAAGAGAAGACCGATTATGCTGAGTGCATGCGGCGCAATGCGCTGCGGAGCGCCAGCACAAGCTGGCAATAGACAGTCGA
>CBINHE010000143.1:0-8212 GCA_966250375.1 uncultured Oxalobacteraceae bacterium | reverse complement strand
CCTGAGCAAGTTACTTGGGCTGCCGAGCTGAGGCTTCATGCGATTGCCCTGCGTCGAATACGAATGGATATGGAATGAAAAGCAATTTTCATGTGCAGAAAGCCACGCCATGTCAAATCGCTAAAACTGGAACAAGCGCATTCAGCCGGTCCGCTGCGTGCAGCTACAATACCTCCGTATTTTGTCAGACACCCTTATTAGCCACTCTGGAATCCCCATGCTGATCATCACCATCAAACAAGGAAAAGAAAAAAGTCTGCTCGATCGCCAGCCGTGGATTTACGCGTCTGCCATCGAGCGGGTCGACGGCAAACCCGAAGAGAAGATGAAATCAGGTGCGACGGCGCTGGTGCAATCCTCTTCCGGCCAATTTCTGGCACGCGCCGCTTATAACGCGAAATCGCAAATCCGCGCGCGCGTGTGGAGCTTCGACCAGAACGAGCCGGTTGACCATGCGCTCATCAAGCGCCGCGTCAAGGCTGCCGTTGCCGCGCGCAGCAACGGCACAAAGACTGCGCGGAGCAATCCGCTGCATCTCGTTTTGGGCGAAGAAGACGGCTTGTCCGGACTGCTGGTCGATTGGTATGAAGGCGGCAAAGGCTATCTGGTGTGCCAGTTTCAGGCGGCCGGCGTCGATGCGTGGAAAATCCCCATCGTGCAAGCCCTGATCGCCGAAACCGGCTGTCCGAATGTGTATGAGCGCTCGGATGAACTGATGCGCAAGGGCGAAGGTCTGCCGCTCGTATCCGGAGCGCTGGCCGGCGACGAACCGCCGGACGACATGCTGTTTACGGAAAAGGGTGTGCGTTACTCGCTGGACATCAAGACCGGGCAGAAGAACAATTTCAGGTAGATGTTTCAGGTAGAGGTTCTTGAAGCCGGCGCAAGCTAGCCGTTCTTCGAATCGATATCCGCCAGCGATTCACGTCCCTTCTGGGTTATGTCGAACCCGCCCGACTCTCCTCGGGGCGCGATGTGTCCTTTCTTGCCGAGGAAAGTGGCGACGTCCGTGTGAAGCATTGCAAGCGGATCGCTGGAGATCGCCCGCAATCCATCGATACAGTTTTTGACAAACAGGACTTGTTTTCCTTTATCGCTTATCGCAAGGCGTCCGTCTTTTCCGTACGTGACATATTTAAGGCCGCTGAGGCGCTTGGTGTTTCTTGCGATGCACGCGGATGGCCTTTCGCCTTTCGGCGCTTTGCTGATTTGGGTAAGCGCGTCAAATTCATCCGTGCTCAAATTGTCGTTCATTGCAGTTCCCTGTAAAAAATTTCTGATTCTGTTTTTGGACGTCAGGATACTCTGGTTCAATCCGTCTCGGCTTCACGCAACAAGCGCATGGTGACCAGCGTGTAACGCCTATCCGGCGCATTCCAATTGCAATACGACACGCGTACTTGGACTTTTTGCTAGTGGATTGATATCGCGTTGGAAAAATAAATTCGCGATCTATTATCCCCCATGAACTGCTGCGTACGTTTATCCCGGCAAGTAGTGGGGGCACCGGCTGAAATGCTCCGGCTATTGAATCGGAAGCAGCAACAAGGAGCCTTGAGCCACTTCATACCCATCAACGTGCTCAGATGAAATACTTGCTTTGCCAGATCGATCCCAATTCGTTTAACATGCATTTGGACTCCTCCTCTGTGGAGGAGTCCATTCCATTGCCTTACCGCGTTGATTCAATGACGATCGGAGCATTTTTAAACAAGAAAGGAAATGTCGGTAGGATCATGCTGCTGTGGCGGCCTGAGATGATCTCTTTGTAATTGGCGAGTGCCAAGACACCGGTGTCGCTGACATCGGCATCACGTCTGACATTCCTCCAAAATCCTGTGTGAAAAACAGGAATCCCATATTCATGGGATAGGCCTTTCGTTCGGTTAGAAGTAGCCTTTGTTTGGAATTGCACACATCGGATACAACGTTCAGTTCAATTACATTTATTTATTAATAAATCTTTAATAGGGGGAAGCCTGTGTTTATAAGAAAATTGGTCATGAGTTGTTTCGCCGTGCTTTTTACATGGGTTTTTAGCGCCAATGCTTTTGCGGCCGAACACGGTACGGAAAATGAGGCGATGGCAATGGTGAAAAAAGCAGTCGCTTTCACGAAGTCGAAGGGTAAAGAACAGTTGCTGGCAGAGGCTTCCAACCCGAAAGGCCAATTCATTGATCGCGATCTTTACCTGAGCGTCTACGATTTTGAGGGGGTTGTATTGGCCCACGGTGTCAATCCCAAGTTAATCGGCAAAAGCATCATTACCTTGAACGATGTGGACGGCAAGTTTTTCATGAAAAATATTGTGCAACAGGCAAAAGCCAATGGCAAAGGGCGGGAAGATTACAAGTGGCCGCATCCTGTCACCAAAGAATATCAAGCCAAATCAGCGTATTTTGAAGTGGTCGATGGCATGATTATTTCATGCGGCTTCTATAAATATTGAAAGAGCCGCAGCATGGTTCGAGTCACCCCGGCTAAAAATGCCGGAAGCGACGACAAGTAAAAAAGCCCCGGAAAGAAACATCCGGGGCTTTTTTGTTAACGATTCGCTTAAGAATCGGCCCAAGAAGTAACGGCTTGGCATAGCGCACCTTCACTATGCGCAAAAACGGAACTTACTTGAATCGTATCCAGAACTTCCGGCCAGGAGAAAAAGGGAATTTGTGTAGAGGGAAAGCTGGATCGCCGCAGCAAGCGCTATATTCATCGCTCAAGCGGCAGTTCGACTAACGGTTTTTCGAGGGCGAAGAGTAGCCGATTCCTCCCTTGCAGCATTACACTTGGCGAATATCCCATTTTCAAGCAGCACTTATCATGAAATTCAATCACCTCGTCGAAATCAACGACCCGCTCAATCCGCTGATCGACCAGCTCACCCGCAAGCAATTGTGGCAAGGACTGGTGTTGCGCGCGGAGGCGCCCAAACTCTTCGTCCCGCACCTCGATCAATGCGACCTGCTCGCACGCTCAGCCGACACATTGGCGCGCGCGCTGCGCTACGGCACGCTGGTGGTGCACGATAGCGTGACGTTTTCCCCAATGCAACGCATCCATTATCAAGTGCCGGCGCAACAGGATATCCCTGCATCCACGCTGACCATGTCGATCGAGGAACCGCAAACCAGTGTGTTTTTTGTGCGCTTTGAATACGACGACGGCAAAGGCGAGAGCGAAGACAATGCCGATGCTTTCTACAATGAATTCCGGCGCTCCGCTTACGAGGAATCGGACATCGATACGGTCCGGATCATCCGGCAATTGGCCGAGGAGGGTCGCCTGGATGCGCCGCCGACTTGAGTCACCTTAGGTTGTGACCGGCCCCGCCATCCTGGCTAGTGCAGGCCGGCATTACTTGCCGATTTAGTGCAGAACTAAATTCCGCCGCAAGGTTCATATCTGTACTGTCAACACTGCGGAGAACGCTTATGGCTACCATCATTGCGGGACGGGTTGAACAACAGTCGCAAGTGCGGGACGCGATCGGCGCGTTGGTCAAGGCGGGATTTCCGCAAGACCAGATTTCCTCTTTTTATGTCAACCCGCCTGGGCAACATGATCTCTATCCGATCGGCGGTGACCGCGACATTTCGCCCGGCGCGGAACACAGCGGCAGAGGTGCCGCTGCCGGCGGCGCGGTGGGCGCGGTGATTGGCATCGCGGCCACGCCACTGGTCGGACCGCTTGGCCCGATTGAAGGCGGCCTGTTGGGTGCGTATGTCGGTTCGCTTGCCGGCACTCTGTCACAAACCGATGAAGCAGAAGAAACGCCGCCGTTGCGGCAAGCCGGCATGCTGGTGGCAGTCAGTGTGCCGGACAACGCGCACGAAACACGTGCGGCGGAGGTGTTGCGCGCACTCGGCGCGCATGATCTGGAGCGCACCGAGGGCACCATTGCGAACGGCGATTGGGGCGATTTCGATCCTTTGAGTTCGCCGATGCTGCTGGACAAAAAACCATAATCGGCAAGAGGCAGCGAAGCGGATCTAGAGCGAATTTCCAATGGCTGTAGTGTGCCCCGTGCACATTGATTCGCAAAACGCTATGAGCATTCAGGACTACATACTGCACAGAAGGCAAAAAAGCTTCATGCAATCGCCCTTGCCAAATACGCTAAATATCCACCGGATCCACTTCCAGCGACCACTTCACGCGCGATTTCATGTCGCGTAGCGCGGCAATCCATGTTTTCAGAAATAGTTGCAGCGCGGGGCGCGACGCCGATTCGACCAGCAACTGCGCGCGATCGACGTTGGCCACGCGCGTCATGGCCATCGGAATCGGGTCGTTCATGATAATGCCGTGATGTTCGACACATGTGCGGGCACTGTGCAGAAAATCGAGCGCGATTTGCAATTCCTTCGCTTCCGCGCGCAACAATGCCTGATAGATGAACGGCGGTAAACCAGCCTGCTGACGCTCTTCCAATAGCCCGGTCGCGAAGCAATCGTAATCGTGCGCCATCACGGCGGCGTAGAGCGGGTGTTGCGGATAGCGGGTCTGGACCAGCACTTCGCTCGCGCTGCCGCCCTCCTTTTGCGCGGCGCGGCCGGCGCGGCCGGCGACTTGCATCAGTTGCGCAAACAGGCGTTCGCTTGCCCGGTAGTCTTGCGAGAACAGCGCAGTATCGGGATTCAACACGCCGACCAGGGTCAGGTTCTGGAAGTCGTGGCCCTTGGCGACCATTTGCGTGCCGATCAGGATATCGACGTCACCGCGATGCACGGCGTCGAACGCGGCTTGCGCACTGCCCTTCAGGCGCGTCGAATCCGCATCGATGCGCATGATGCGCGCGTCCGGAAAAATTTGCTGCAAGCCTTCTTCCACGCGTTGCGTGCCGCGCCCCAAGGGTTGGACATCGACGTTGCCGCAGGTCGGGCACGAGCGCGGGATGCGCTGCTCCAACCCGCAATGATGGCAGCGCAGGCGGCGATCCGGTTTGTGCAGCACCATGAACGCGGTGCAGCGCTGGCAGTTGCTGACCCAGCCGCAAGCGTCGCACGCGATGACCGGTGCATAGCCGCGCCGATTCAAAAACAGCAGCGATTGCTCGCCGCGCTCCAGGCGCTGCTTCAGCGCAGTGATCAAGGTCGAGGTGATGCCTTCGGTCGGTTTGTCGCGCTCCATGTCGATCAGCCGCACCTTGGGCAATACCGCATTTTTCACAGCACGCTCGCGCAATTCCAGTTTGCGGTAACGGCCCGATTGCGCGTGATGCCAGGTTTCCAGCGACGGCGTGGCCGAGCCCAGCACGATCGGAATCGCCAGTTGATGCGCGCGCCATACCGCGAGGTCGCGCGCCGAGTAGCGCAGACCTTCCTGCTGCTTGTACGAGGGATCGTGCTCCTCGTCGACGATGATCAGCTTCAGATGCGGCAGCGAAGCCAGAATTGCGAGTCGCGTGCCGAGGATGATGCGCGCCTGCCCCGAGTGCGCGGCCAGCCAGTGCGTGAGACGCTCGCCTTCGGCCAGACCGCTGTGCAGCGTGACGACCATGACGCCAGGAAAGCGCGTGCGCACATTGCCTTCCAGTTGGGGCGTGAGATTGATCTCGGGTATCAGGATCAGGATTTGTGCCGGGTTTTGCGTATCGCTGTCGTGCGCCAACTTGGCCTGCGCCAGAATTTGTGCGGCGGCTTGTAGATAGACTTCGGTTTTGCCGCTGCCGGTCACGCCGTACAACAAGGTAGGCGCAAATCCCTGCGCGCCGGCGATGGCATCCGCCGCGCTTTGCTGTGCCGCGTTCAGTTGCGGCATCGCGACCGGCGTGGCGTCATGTGCGGCATCGAACTTCGCGAGTTTTTTCAGCGCACGGTCGAGCGATATCGTTTTTATCGCGCGCAGATTTTTCGGTATGCCCGGAATCGCGACTTCGCCGAGCGGACGCTGATAATAGTTGGCGGCGAAGCTGCACAGCGCCAGCCAACCGGCGGACAGCGCGGCCAGTTGCGCGCGGACCGCGACCACATCCTTGAGTTTGTCGGCCGGAACATCGGTTTGATCGCCGACCGCCACGATAATGCCGACCACTTCGCGCCGCCCGAATGGCACCACTGCCAACTGCCCAGGCTGCGGCAATGCCGCTTCGGCATCACTCCTGATCCATCGGTAATCGAAGGCGAAATCAAGCGGCGTATCGAGTGCGATCTTAATAATGCAATGTTCCACGGACTTAATGTAAGCCTTCAAGAAGTGGTCTAACTACCGGTTTCATAAGCGCTTTTTCAACTATCCACAATAGCTGTGGATAACTTTGTGGACAAACGCCCCTTGACAGCCGAAAACGCTTGATTTTATGCGGATTCCAATAAATTGATCAAAACGTAAGCAAAAATTTAGCGCTTTAAAATCAACGACTTAAAAAATATTTCGTTTCGGAAACAATAGAATTTGTTAAATATTTTTTCTGTAGTGCAAAATCTGATTTTGTGAATAAGTTGTGCTTGCGTGATTCTGAAACTACCGTTTTTTGTGCTGGACATGCATAAATCGGCCTGCGCGAAGTGGGAATTTCATTTTCTGTTTTATGCGCGGGCAATGTTGAGAATGAGAATGATTGTCAAGTGCTCACTCAACTTGATTGTATAAACAAATTCCTGTAAGAACTTCATGTGAAGTATGAAGAAGTTGCCTAACTACCCGTTTCATAAGCGCTTTTTCAACTATCCACAAAAGCTGTGGATAACTTTGTGGACAACCTCCTCTTGACAGCCGAAAACCCTAGAGTTTACGCGGGTTCCAACAAAATGCCAAAACGAAAAGCAAAAAATAATCTCTTTAAAATCAACGACTTGAAAAACACAAAAAGATTTTGAAAATAATCTTTCCAAAAATTTGTTGTTGCTTTTCATAAAAATTATTTTGTGAATAAACCCCTTCACATGCCCCCAAAAACCCCATTTTCAGTTGCACGTACAAAATTTTTCTTGCCTTGATTCACCCTATTTCCAGAATGAATGTTGCCATTATTTTATGATTCTTTTTGACAATGCATTGCGCGGCTCATTTCATGCACGGCATCAACCAGCACCGCTACCGCATCCGGCGGCGTGAATTGCGAAATGCCGTGGCCGAGGTTGAAAACATGGCCGCTGCTGGCGTTGTGCGGCCCAAACGACGCCAGCGCGAGCGCCACTTCAGCCCGGATTTGTTCCGGCTTTGCAAACAGCACTGCCGGATCGAGATTGCCTTGCAACGCCACCCGGTCGCCGATGCGCGCACGCGCCTGTCCGAGGTTGACGGTCCAGTCCAGCCCAACCGCATCGGCGCCGCTGTCGGCAATCGCCTCCAGCCATAAGCCGCCGCCCTTGGTGAACACAATGCTCGGGATGCGCACGCCATCCTTGTCACGTTGTAACTGGCGTACCACATCGCGTATGTATTTCAGTGAGAATTGCTGATATGCGCCGTCGGCCAATGCGCCTCCCCACGAATCGAAAATCATCACCGCTTGGGCGCCGGCATCGATTTGCGCATTCAAATACGCGGCGACTGCCGTGGCATTGGTTTGCAGGATGTGATGCATCAAGTCGGGCCGGTCATACAGCATCGTTTTCACGGTGCGGTAGTCGTCCGAACCGCCGCCTTCGACCATGTAGCAGGCCAGCGTCCACGGACTGCCGGAAAAGCCGATCAGCGGCACGCGGCCATTCAATTCGGTGCGGATCTGCGTGACCGCATCGAACACGTATTGCAGCGCGCCGAGGTCGGGCGCGCGCAATGCCATGACAGCCTGTTCGTCGCGCAGCGGATGTTCGAATTTCGGCCCTTCGCCATCGACGAAATACAGGCCGAGGCCCATCGCGTCAGGCACGGTCAGGATGTCGGAAAACAGGATGGCGGCGTCGAGCGCATAGCGGTCGATCGGCTGCAGCGTGACTTCGGTGGCGTAATCGGGATTGGTGGCCAGCCCCATGAAGGAGCCGGCGCGCTTGCGGGTGGCGCGGTATTCCGGCAGGTAGCGGCCGGCTTGGCGCATCAGCCACAGCGGCGTGTAGTCGGTCGGCTGGCGCAGCAGCGCGCGCAGGAAGGTATCGTTTTGCAGGGGGGCGAATTTGGATGGCATGAGGTAACTTTCAATAAGGCGCCATTATCGCCTATGCGCACCGTCGCGGTCACCCTCCCAATGCTTGAGAAGCCCAAGGGATTTTATAACTAAGTAGTCATGCAAAAGAAACGGTGAATTTGTAGGAGCGGGCCTTGCCCGCGA